>NZ_JBYSZW010000002.1:0-382630 GCF_058787575.1 Cupriavidus sp. FW305-3-2-15-C-LB2 | reverse complement strand
GCCCCCGCCTGCGCCGGGGCCGCCCCGTCCTCGCGCAGCCAGACAATAAACTCCGCCCCCTGTCCCACCGCGCTCTCCACGGTAATGCGGCCGCCGTAGCGCTCCACCAGCGCATAGCTGATGGAAAGCCCGAGGCCCGTCCCCATCTGCTTCTTGGTCGTGAAGAACGGATTGAACAGGTTGGGCACGTCTTCTTCCCGGATGCCGTGCCCGGTGTCGCGCACATGCAGCGTCACGCCCTGCCCGTCCCAGTCGCGCGTGCCGAGCGTGAGCGTGCCGCCCTCGGGCATGGCGTGGATGGCATTGGTCAGCAGGTTGACCACCACCTGCTGCAGCTCGCTGCGGCTGATGCGCACCTGCCGCGTGGCCAGGCAGTCCAGCTCGACCCGGATCGACGCGCCCTTCAGCATGTGCTGGACCAGGTCGACGCAGCCAGCCGCCACCTCGCCCGCATCCAGGCGCTCCATATTGCCCGCGTAGGCCTCTGGCCGGACAAACTGCAGCAGCCGGTTGGTCAGCAGGTGGATACGCCGCACCTGCTCGTCGATCAGCCTCAGCTCGTGCCGGACTGGCTCGGCAGCCGGGCCAAGAATCTCGCGCGCCACGTCCAGGTTGCCCTGGATGACCGCGATCGGATTGTTGATCTCATGTGCCACGCCCGCTGTAAGTTGCCCTGCGACGACGAGCTTCTCCGACGTGATCAGCTGCTGCCGGGTGGCACGCAGCTCGGCGTTTGCGTCCTCCAGCTCGCGCGTGCGCTCGGCCACCTTGCGATCGAGCGAGTCCGCCCAGTCCCTGAGCTGGTCATTGCGCTGCCGCAGGGCCGACAGCAGCTGGTCGAACTGGCTGGCGAGCTGGCCGAGCTCGTCTTCGCTGCGCACCGGGCCCACGCGCGCATCGGCGTCGCCCGCCTTCAGCGCCTGCATGGTGCCGACCATCCGCGCCATCGGCGCGAACACGCGCCTGGCCCAGAACAAGGCCAATAACGACCCCGCCACGCCCAGCAGCAGGAACAGGCCCACCAGGACCCCAAAAGCCAGGTTCTTCACCTGGCCGATGGGCCTGGCAAGATAGCCAACATAGAGCATGCCGATCCGCTCGCCGCGGCTGTCCACGATCGGCTCATAGGCGCTCATGTACCAGTCGCTGACCACGAACGCCAGGTCCAGCCATTTCTCGCCGCGCAGCAGCACCTTGTCGCGCACCTCGCGGGAGACCCGCGTTCCCAGGGCGCGCTCGCCATGGAACAGCCGAACGTTGGTGGCAATGCGCGTGTCGTCCAGAAACAGGGTCGCCGTGCCCTCGCTGCCACGAGGCAGCGATTCCGGCTGGTAGACCAGCGCGTTGATCGTGTCGATGAAGCCGAGGTTGTGGTTCAGCAGCGTGCCGCCATGCAGGATCGCCACCAGCGTTCCCGCCTGGTCAAATACCGGTGCGGCTGCGTGCATCACCATGCCGCGGCTTTCCTGGGTCCTGTCGGTCGGCGCTGCGTTGGCGGTGGGGCGTAGCGCCACCTGTGCGCGTCGGGCAAGCTCGCCGGAAACCGCGGCCAGTTGCGTGGCAGACCATACGTCGGTGGCGGCGTCCGTGCGGCCGGCGGCGGCGCTGGCCACCACGCGCCAGGCTGCGTAGTCCGCCCCTGCCGCACCGGCAGGCGCAGCGGCAAGCAGCCGCCCTTGCGGATCGAGCAACTGCAGGAAATCGAGCCCATGCGTGCGCCGCGCGTCAGCCAGGATCCCGGGCATGGCGCCGCCGCGGCGAAGTCCGTCCACCAGCGCATATGACCTCGCCTCCTGCAGGACACGGTCGCCCACGCCGCCCACCATATGCTCGAAATACTCGTGGGCGACCAGCAAGTCGCTGTTGACCTTGTAGGCAAGCAAGGCCTGGAACGCGCGATTGCCCCACAACCCCATGATCAGCAGCAGTGCCAGCAGCGCCACCAGCAGGGGCGCGACCACGATGGATACGAGCTTGGCCCGCAGCGAGGCGCGATAGTGGCGCAGCAGCGCAGCCGGGCTCAAGGACGCAGGCCCCACTGCAGGCATTTGCGGTCCAGCGTGCGGCGCGAGATGCCAAGCCGGCGCGCCGCTTCCACCCGGTTGCCGCCCTCGGCCGCCAGCACCTGCAGGATGTGCCGCCGCTCCACCGACTCCAGCAGCGTGCCGTCGTCGGCCGGCATGGCTGCATCCTCGCGCTCTTCCTCCGGAAGGTTGGCTTGAGCCGGATCGGCCTGGTGCGCGAGCAGCTCGACCGGGTATTCGCCAAGGATCAGCGCCCGCTCCACCAGGTTGCGCAGTTCGCGCGCATTGCCTGGCCAGTCGTAGCCCTTGAGCACCCGGATCAATGAGGGCGACAGCGGCACCGCCGGCAGCCCGAGCTGGGCCGACAGCTGCTCCGAGAAATGCTCGGCCAGCGGCACGATGTCTTCCGGCCGCGTGCGCAACGGCGGGATGGCTACGGACACGACATCGAGCCGGTAGAACAGGTCCTGGCGGAAGCGCCCGGCGGCGACCTCGTTGGCCAGGTTGCGGTTGCAGGCCGCGACGATGCGCACATCCACGGCAATCTCGCGCTCGGTGCCGAGCGGCCGGATGCGCCGGTCCTCGATCACCCGCAACAGCTTGGCCTGCATCGGCAGCGGCAGCTCCGAGATCTCGTCCAGGAACAGCGTGCCGCCGTCGGCATAGAGAAACAGGCCATGGCGCCCGCCGGCCGCGCCGGTGAAGGCCCCCTTGGCGTGGCCGAACAATTCGCTTTCGATGATCTCGGGCGCCATCGCGCCGCAGTTGAGCGGCACGAACTGGCCCTGCCGTCCGCTCAGGCGATGCAGCTCGCGCGCCACCACTTCCTTGCCGGTGCCGGACTCGCCCGTCACCAGTACCGTCGATGGCATCGGTGCCACCCGTGCCACCAGCGCCATGACCTTCTTCATCGCTTCGGACTCGCCGATGAAGTGCTTGTGGATGGTGTACTTGTCCAGCTCGCGGCGCAGCAGGTAGTTCTCGCGCGTGAGCCGGGTCCGGTCGAAGCAGCGCCGGATCGCATTGAGCATCTGGTCGACCCGGAACGGCTTGACGATGAAGTCTGCGGCGCCCGAGCGCAGCGCGGCAATCGCCGTGTCCATGTCGGCGAAGGCCGTCATCAGGATCACGTCGGCGGGGTTGCCGGCCGCGCGCAGTGCCTTGAGCCACTCCATCCCGCTGGCACCGGGCAGCGCCACATCGAGCAGGATCAGGTCGAAATGCCGTTGCTCCAGCAGCGCGGCACCCGCTTCGGCGCTGTCGGCCGTCACCACGCTGCCCACCTTGCCTTCGAGCGCGCGCGACAGGAACGAACGCATGCCGGCCTCGTCGTCCACCACCAGGATCGTGCGACGCTGCCAGTTGTCGGCATCGGGCGGGTTGCTTTGTCTTTCGCTCATCACTTTAGTTGTTGCGGGGCAAGGGAAGAGTCTAGCGACAGTCGGCTACCCGGCTGTATTGGGAATTAAACCGAGCCGGCCGCCGCACATGGACATTTTGGCGCGGGCAAGGGGCCTCCGTCCGGACATTTTGTCCAAGGCTGCGCCCCGGCGCGCGGGGCCGCGCGACGCAATCCATTGACGACAAAGGGATTGCGCCTTGGGCATGGCTTTTGCTGAACCACGCACTCCAGCCCGTCGCATCACGCGCAAAAAAGAGGCTGCCACTTCCAGGTAGGAGACACCTTCATGTCATACCCCGCGCAAGCGCAAACGCCCTCGCAGAAGTCCCAGCACGCGTCGCCGTCCCGGCCAGCATCACGCCCGTCGGCCTTCTCCAAGGAGGCCATCATCGCCCGCCCCGGCTTCAACCGCTGGATGGTACCGCCGGCCGCGCTGGCGGTGCACCTGTGCATTGGCCAGGCCTATGCGTTCTCGGTCTTCAACGAGCCGCTGACGCGGATCCTCGGCGTCACGCAGTCCGCGCCAGGCGACTGGCAACTGACCACGCTGGGCTGGGTGTTCTCGCTGGCGATCTTCTTCCTCGGCATCTCTGCCGCCTTTGCCGGCAAGTGGCTGGAGAAGGTCGGGCCGCGGCGCACCATGTTCACGGCCGCGTGCTGCTTCGGCGGCGGCTTCCTGGTTTCGGCGCTGGGCATCTGGCTGCACCAGATCTGGCTGCTGTACCTGGGCTACGGCGTGCTGGGCGGGATCGGGCTGGGGCTGGGCTACGTGTCGCCGGTGTCCACGCTGATCCGCTGGTTTCCCGACCGCCGCGGCATGGCCACCGGCATGGCGATCATGGGCTTCGGCGGCGGCGCGATGATCGGCGCGCCGCTGTCGGTCGCGCTGATGAACTACTTCAAGAGCGCGACCAGCGCGGGCGTGGCTCAGACCTTCCTGGTGATGGGCGTGATCTACTTCATCTCGATGTCGATCGGGGCGCTGGCCATCCGCATCCCGGCCCCGGGCTGGGCGCCCCCGGGCTACGTACCCACCACCAAGGCCCGCAAGATGGTCACGCACGCCAACGTGCACATCGACCAGGCGCTGAAGACGCCGCAATTCTACCTGCTGTGGGTGATCCTGTTCCTGAACATCACCGCCGGCATCGGCGTGCTGGGCCAGGCTGCGGTGATGATCCAGGAAACCTTCAAGGGCAGCATCACTGCGGCAGCCGCCGCCGGCTTCGTCGGCCTGCTCAGCATCGGCAACATGACGGGGCGCTTCCTGTGGAGCTCCGCCAGCGACTACTTCGGCCGCAAGATCACCTATGCCATCTTCTTCGCCTTCGGCGCCGCGTTGTACATGGCGGTGCCGGCCGTCGGCTCGTCCGGCAACGTGGCCCTGTTCGTGGTCTGCTACTTCCTGATCCTGACCATGTATGGCGGCGGCTTCAGCACCATTCCCGCCTACCTGGCGGACATGTTCGGCACGGCCTACGTCGGCGGCATCCATGGCCGCCTGCTGACCGCCTGGGCCGCCGCCGGCATTGCCGGCCCGGCGCTGGTCAACTACATCCGCGAGCACAAGCTGGCCATGGGTGTGCCCAGGTCAGAGGTCTATGTCGACACCCTGCACATCATGGCCGGCCTGCTGGTGGCGGGGTTCGTCTGCAACCTGCTGATCCGGCCGGTGCATGAGCGCCACCACCTGCGCGAAGCCACCAGCGCAGCCTGAGCGCCACCCCGGCTTCCGATACCAATACACAGGAGACACCACCGTGCAAGACGACCGTACTTTCGGCAAGACGCTGCTGCTGCTCGCGTTCTGGGCATACGTGCTGATCCCGCTGGGCGCGGGGATCTGGTCGACCCTCGGCAAGGCCATGAAGCTGTTCAGCTGAGCGCTCGCGCCGGCCGTCCGCTGCGTCCTGATCCATCTTCGCAGCGCACACCCGAGAGCCTCCTGACTGGTGCCGCGGGATCCTGTCGCATGACTGTGATCCCGCGCAATCGCGTCATCTGTACCGGTGGCGCGAAGTGCCTGGCAAGCGCTGCTTCCGGCCTGAAGAACTGAGCTTGAACGGTTCCGCAAGAACTGTATCCCTAGCGGGCAGGCTGTAGTCCTTACGCTTGTCCATGGTGTCCTGTCCCGCAATTGACCCGATATGAAATCGCCCAGTTGCCCGCCATGCGTCGTTGCGGGACCGGACACAGTCTCGCGCGACACGCCGTCGTGCCGGCGGCCACCCCACGGAGAGCACATCGATGTACGGACTCACAGCCCTGGAACTCGCTCGAATCCAGTTCGGATTCACGGTTTCCTTCCACATATTATTTCCCGCCATCACGATCGGGCTGGCATGTTTCCTGGCGTTCCTGGAAGCACGCTGGCTCTACACCAAGGACACGGTGTACAGGACCCTGTACCAGTTCTGGATCAAGATCTTCGCGTTGAACTTCGGCATGGGGGTCGTTTCCGGCCTGGTCATGGCCTATGAGTTCGGCACCAACTGGTCCGGCTTCTCGCAGTTTGCGGGGAGCGTCACCGGACCGCTGCTGACCTACGAGGTGCTGACCGCCTTCTTCCTGGAAGCGGGCTTCCTGGGCGTGATGCTGTTCGGCTGGAACCGGGTCGGGCCAGGGCTGCACTTCTTCTCGACGGTGATGGTGGCGCTCGGCACCATGATTTCCTCCACCTGGATCCTGGCATCGAACAGCTGGATGCATACGCCGGCCGGCTACGTCATCGTTGCCGGCAAGGTGGTGCCGACCGACTGGCTCGAGGTAATCTTCAACCCGTCGTTCCCCTACCGCCTGGCGCACATGGTGATCGCCGCGCTGCTGTCGACGGCACTGTTCGTGGCGGCATCCTCGGCCTGGCAGCTGCTGCATGACCGCGCCGTGCCCGCCGCCCGCAAGATGCTGTCGATGGCGCTGTGGATGGTGCTGATCGCGGCGCCGATCCAGGCGGTGGTGGGCGACGCCCACGGCCTGAACACGCTGGAGCACCAGCCCGCCAAGATCGCTGCGATGGAGGGGCACTGGAACACCGCGGCCAAGGATGACAAGGGCGGCTTCCCGCTGATCGTCTTCGGCATCCCCGACATGGAACGCGAGGAAACCCGCTACGCCATCGAGATTCCGCGCCTGGGCAGCCTGATCCTCACGCACAGCCTTGACGGCCAGATCCGTGGCCTGAAGGACTTCCCCAGGGAAGACCGCCCCAATGCCACAGTGCTGTTCTTCACCTTCCGCATCATGGTTGGCCTGGGGGTGGCGATGATCCTGTTCGGCCTGCTGGGCTGGGTGCTGCGCCGCAACGGCGCGCTGTACCGGTCCAAGGCCTTCCTGCGCCTCGCGGTGGTGATGGGCCCCGCCGGCCTGGTCGCGCTGCTGGCCGGCTGGATGACCACCGAGATCGGCCGCCAGCCGTGGGTGGTCTATGGACTGCTGCGTACCCATGATGCCGTTTCCGCGCATGCGGCCGGCCCGGTGGCGCTGTCGCTGGCACTGTTCGTGGTGATCTACTTCGTCTGCTTCGGCGTGGGCATCCGCTACATGCTCAAGCTGGCCAGCGCCGGCCCCGCCCCCGACGCGCACCCGCACGAAGAGCCGTCCTACGGCCCCGGCAGCGTCGTCCCCGCCGCCATCGCCGCGGCTTCCACACCCAACCCGATGGCCCCGCACGGCCAGCGCGAATCCTGAACAGGTGATCAACATGGGTATCAACCTTCCCGTTATCTGGGCCGCCCTGATCTTCTTCGGTGTGATGATGTACGTCATCATGGACGGATTCGATCTTGGCATCGGCATTCTCTTTCCCTTCGTCGGCGACCGTCATGACCGCGACGTCATGATGAACACGGTGGCCCCGGTCTGGGACGGCAACGAAACCTGGCTGGTGCTGGGCGGCGCGGCGCTGCTGGGCGCCTTCCCGCTGGCCTACTCGGTGCTGCTCAGCGCCTTCTACCTGCCGCTGATGTTCATGCTGATGGGGCTGATCTTCCGCGGCGTGGCCTTTGAATTCCGCTTCAAGGCCAGCGACCGCAGCCGCCCTTACTGGGATGCCGCGTTCACGTGGGGATCGGTGCTCGCCGCCTTCTTCCAGGGCGTGACACTGGGCGCCTATATCGACGGCATCGCCATGGAAGGCGCCACCTTCACCGGCGGCGCGCTCGACTGGCTGGCGCCGTTCCCGGTCTTCTGCGGCGTGGGCGTGGTGATCACCTATGCCTTCCTCGGGGTCACCTGGCTCATCATGAAGACCGAGGGCCGCCTGCAATGGACCATGCTGCGCGTGACCAACGTGCTGACCGGCGTGATGCTGGCAATGGTCGCCGCGGTGAGCGTGTGGACGCCGCTGACCCATCCGGAGATCGCGCAACGCTGGTTCGCGCTGCCCAACCTGTTCTTCTTCCTGCCGGTGCCGCTGCTGGTGCTGTTCTCGGCCTTCGGCATCTACCGGTCCCTGCGCAAGCACCCGAACGTGTCGCCGTTCCTGTACGCGCTGCTGATGATCTTCATGGGCTATACCGGGCTTGCCATCAGCATCTGGCCCAATATCATCCCGCCGTCTATCTCGATCTTCGATGCGTCGTCGCCCCCGCAAAGCCAGGGCTTCGCGCTGGTCGGCACCCTGTTCATCGTGCCGATCATCCTGGCCTACACCTCCTGGTCCTATTACGTGTTCCGCGGCAAGGTCAAGCGCGGGGAGGGGTACCACTGATGGCCAGGATCCCGCAATCGCGGCTGGCGGCCCGCCTGGGCTGGCTGCTGGCGCTGTGGCTGGCGGGGGTCGGCACCGTCTTCGTCTGCGCCAGCCTGATGAAGCTGCTGATGCGGGCAGCCGGGCTTGCCAACTGAAGCCATGCCGTCCTCTGGCCCGCTCTCCCGTCCCGCGCTGCCCGCGCGCACCGCCGGCGTGTTCGACACGCTCGCGGCAGCCTGGGCGGGACGCCCCGACCTTGCACCCTGGCTGCATTCGCTGAAGGTGTTCGGCGCGGCAATGCTGGCGCTCTACGTGGCGCTGGCGCTCGGGCTGCCGCGGCCCTACTGGGCCATGGCCACCGTCTACCTGGTGTCCAGCCCGCTGGCCGGCGCCACCTATGCCAAGGGCACCTACCGCGTCTTCGGCACGCTGCTGGGCGCGGTGTGCGCGGTGGCGCTGGTGCCCTGGCTGGTCGACGAGCCGGTGCTGCTGATGGCCGCGATCGCGTGCTGGACCGGCACCCTGCTCTACCTGTCCTTGCTGGAGCCGGCGCCGCGCAACTACATCTGCCTGCTGGCCGCCTATACGCTGCCGATCGTGGCGCTGCCGACGGTCACCAACCCGGCCACGGTCTTCGACGTGGCCCTCACCCGCATCGAGGAAATCGTCATCGGCATCGTCTGCGCCAGCGTGGTCAGCGCGGTGGTGTTTCCCTCGCGCACCACGCCGGCGCTGGCCGCGCGCGCGTCGGCGTGGCTGGACCACGCCTCGCGCTGGATCACCGACGTGCTGGCCGCCGGCGCCAGCGCGGGCCAGCGCCATGACAGCTTCAGCCTGCTGGCCGCCGATATCCTGGCAATGGAAACCCAGCTGGCGCAGCTGACCTATGAAGCCGACGGCGCCCTGACCCTGCGGCGCGCACGTGCCCTGCACCAGCGCATGACGGCCCTGCTGCCGCTGGTGCTGGCGCTGGCCGATGCCGCCGGCGCCTTGCACCGGCATCCGGCGGGCATGCCTGACACCGTCGCGCAGCGCATGCGCGCCACGCTGGCCTGGATCGCCGGCGACGCCTGCGCGTCCCGGCCGCCGCCTTCCTGGTACCCGGCAGGCACCACGCCCGCCGCACCCGCGGACTGGCATGCACGGCTGGTCGCGGCGACCTGCACCTACCTGGACGAACTGGGCGACCTCTGGCAAGACTGCCGCCTGCTGCAGGCCAGCCTGCGCCAGGGCGGGAGCGAGCCCACCGCGCTGCGCTACCGCGTGGAACCCGCCGGGCAGGCGCGGCACCATGACCACGCGCAACTGTTGTTCCGCGGCGCCACCGCCGGCTCGGCCACCTTCGTCGCGGGCCTGCTGTGGATGGTGTCGGGGTGGGTCGATGGCGCCGTCCCGGTCGGCCTGGCCGCGCTTGCCAGCTGCTTTATCGCCACCACCGCGGAGCCGCGGCTGATGGCCGGCCGGGTGATCGCGTGGAGCATCGGCTGTGCGTTGCTGTCCTGGTACTACCAGTTCGTGGTGCTGCAGCTGGCCCATGACTTTGGCTCGCTGGCCGCCCTGCTGTGCGGCCCCTACCTGGTCATCGGCGCCATGACCACGCAGCCGCGCAATGCGCTGTTCGGCGTGTTGCTGGCGGTCACGGCGGCATCGTTCCCGGGCCCGCAGCACCTGACCGCGGCAAGTTTCGCCGGCATTTTCAACAGCAGCCTGGCAAGCCTGGCGGCGCTGGTGTTCGCGGCCTTGTGGGCGGTCCTGATGCAGCCCTTCGGCCAGCAGCTGGTGGCCTACCGGCTGGCCCGGGCCAACTGGAACGAGATCGCGCTGGCGGCGCACCCGCGCGCGCCGGTCAACAGCGCGCGGCTGCGCGGCCGCATGCTGGACCGGCTGCTGCGCCAGTGGCCGCCATTGACCCGCCGCAACAATGCCAGCGGCAGGCACGCCGGCAGCGCCGTTGCCGACTTCCTGGTCGAATCCGCCGCGCTCGCGCTGCGGCGCGCCCCCGCTGGCGTGCCTGCGCCGCACCGCCGTGCCGTGGAGCGCGTGCTGGCCGGCGTGGCACGCCACTACCGCCAGTGCGCGCGCGCCGGCCATGCCAGCCCGCCCGCTCCGGCACTGGCGGCGCAGATCGACGCGGCCTTCGCGGCGCTGGCCTCGTCGGCGCACGGCAGCCCCCGCACGGCGCTGGCGGTACTGGCCACCCTGCGGCTGGCCCTGTATCCGCCTACCGAAGGAGAGCCCCATGCACGCCACTGAGTTCGACCTGTACGGCGTCTTCGTGCCGGCCACCGTGGTGTGGATGCTGGCCGCGTTCGCGGTGACCGCCGGCGTGCGCGCCGTGCTCGCCCGGATCGGCTTCTACCGCATCGTCTGGCACCGGTCCTTGTTCAACTTCTCGCTCTATATCCTTGTACTGGGCGCGCTCGTCGCGCTCCTCTGGCAGGCCCCATCATGATTCGCAAGCTTTCGCTGCTCGGCCCCGTTGCGGTGACCCTGGCGGCCGTGGTCGCCGCGGCGCTGACCGCCTGGCATTTGTGGCAGTACTACACCGAGGCGCCCTGGACCCGCGACGGCCATGTGCGCGCAGAAGTGATCCAGGTCGCGCCGGACGTGTCCGGCCTGGTCACTGCCGTGCTCGTCGGCGACAACGCCCGGGTGCAACGCGGCCAGGTCCTGTTCGTGGTGGACCAGGAGCGCTTCAGCCTGGCCCTGAAACAGGCCCAGGCCGAGGCCGCGTCGGCGCGCGCCGCGCTGGCACTGGGCCGGCGCCAGGCGGCGAACGCGGCCGCCGTGGCCGCCGCGCAGGCGCGCATCGACGAAGCCGATGCCGCGGTGGACGTGGCCAGGCTCAACCTGGCCCGCTGCCGCGTGACCAGCCCGGTCGACGGCCATGCCAGCGACCGCCTGCCGCGCGTCGGCGACTTTGCCACCCGCGGCAGGCCGGCCCTGTCGGTGGTGGCCAGCGGCTCGCAGTACGTGGAAGGCTATTTCGAGGAAACCAAGCTGCCCGCGATCCGCGTCGGCAGCGCCGCCGAAGTGCATATCATGGGCCAGCGCACTCCCTTGCGCGGACATGTGCAGAGCATTGCGCCCGGCATCGAGGACCAGGACCGCGCCATCGGGCCCAACATGCTGCCCAGCGTCAACCCGACCTTCAACTGGGTGCGCCTGGCCCAGCGCATACCGGTGCGAATCGCACTGGACCAGGTACCCGCCGGGGTCCACCTGATCGCCGGCCAGACCGCGACGGTGCGCATCCGGGCGCCGCGCGAATGAGGCGCCCCGACGCAGCCATACCGGCCCCGCCGGAACTGTTCTGCTTCCGCTCCTGCCGATTTGTACGCCTGCCGGGCGGCGATCGGTCCCTACCATGGAGGGCATGGCATGCGCCATGCCCTACCCCATTGCCCCCGGGAGATTCGCCATGCAAGCAGCGCTTGTGCAAGAAATGCCCGCCGCCCGCAGTCTTGAGGCGCCCGAGCCGGACCACGCATCACCCGCCTGCCGGGACCAGCTGGGCCGTCCGCTGCGCGACCTGCGGCTCTCGGTGATCGACCAGTGCAACTTCCGCTGCACCTACTGCATGCCCAAGGAGCGCTTCGGGCGCGACTATCCGTTCCTGTCGCCTGAGCAGCGCCTGTCCGATGCGGAACTGCTGCGCATCGTGCGCGCCTTTGTCGGCCTGGGCGTTGAGAAAGTGCGCCTGACCGGCGGCGAGCCGCTGCTGCGCAAGGGCATCGAGTCGCTGGTCGAACGCATTGCGGCCATGCGTACCCTCGATGGCCGGCAGGTGGAAGTGGCCATGACCACCAACGGCAGCCTGCTGGCCCGCAAGGCGCGTTCGCTGCGCGACGCAGGCCTGGGCCGGGTCACGGTCAGCCTGGACAGCCTGGACGACCAGATCTTCCGCGCCATGAACGATGTCGATTTCCCGGTCGGGCGCGTGCTGGAGGGCATCGACGCGGCCATCGCGGCGGGCCTGGCACCAGTCAAGGTCAACTGCGTGGTCGAGCGCGGCACCAACGACGCGCAGGTGCTGCCGCTGGTGGAGCACTTCCGTGGCAGCGACGTCACGCTGCGCTTTATCGAATATATGGATGTGGAAGGCCCGAGCGGCTGGTCACAGTCACGCGTCGTCCCGTCCGACGAGATCCGCGGCATGGTCGAGCGCGCGCATGCGCTGCTGCCGGTCACCCGGCGCGACGGCGAAACCGCCAGCAACTACCTGCTGGCGGATGGCAGCCTGAAGCTGGGTTTTATCTCCAGCGTTTCGCACCCGTTCTGCGGCGATTGCACCCGCGCACGCGTTTCGGTCGACGGTCGGCTTTACCTGTGCCTGTTCGCCACCAGCTCTGTCGACCTGCGCCAGCACCTGGGTGCCGCGCGCCCCGATGAAGCCGTTGCGGACGCGGTCCGGCAAGCCTGGCAGGCCCGCGGCGACCGCTACTCCGAGCTGCGCGCGGACCGGCTGGCCAGCGGCAAGCGCCAGTACCCGACGGTGCGCATGTCGCTGGTCGGCGGCTGAGCCGCGGGCGCGGCTTTCGGCCACTCAGTCAGGATTCGGGAAAGCCTGCGCGGCAAGCTCCGCGCCGGCTGGTGTCAGGCTCGCGTGACCGCGGCCTTCCTCGTCGATCGCCACGTCCGCCAGTCCGGCGGCCTGCAGTTGCGTCAACACGCGCCGCAGCACGCTCATTGGCAGCTGGGCCCGCTTCGCGATCTTGGCGAGCGACCAGGGGCTGCCGCCGCCCTCGCGCCCAGCCTGCCACAGGACCTGGAGCGCCGCGACCATGGCGGGATCGATATCAGCGTCTTGCATGCTCTTCCTCGCCGGGTTCCCGGCTGCGCGCCAGCAGGTGCTGCGCGATCCTGCCCAGCGTCTGCACGGCGGACTCGATTCCGGGCGACCATTCCCCGCTGTAGTTCAGCCGGATGCAATGGCGGTAAGTGGCCCCGGGCGCAAACATATGCCCGGGCGCGATGGTGATGCGGTGCTCCAGCGCGGCGTGGTACATCTCCATCGCATCGATGCCCTCCGGCAGCTGCACCCACAGCACATAGCCTCCCGCAGGGCGCGACGGGGTGGTGCCGTCCGGGAAGAACCTGCGCACCGCGGCGGCCATGATGTTGGCCTGCTGCGCATAGGCCTTGCGCACCCGCCGCAGGTGGAAGTCGTAGCCGTCGTTCTTCAGGAACTCGGCAATCGCCAGCTGCGGAATGGCGGGCGTGGTCAGCGTGTTGAGGAACTTGAGCCGTTCCACCGCCTCGCGGTAGCGGCCCGGCAGCGCCCAGCCGATCCGGTAGGCATTGGTCAGCGTCTTGGAGAACGAGGAGCAATGCAGCACGATGCCGGCCTTGTCAAACGCCTTCAATGAACTGGGATGGGCCTCGCCGTAATAGAGCTCGCCGTAGACGTCGTTCTCGATGACGGGGATGTCCTTCTCGGTCAGCATGGCCACCAGCGCGCGCTTCTTCTCATCGGGCATCTGGAAGCCGAGCGGGTTCTGGAAATTGGGCATCACCATGCAGGCGGCCACGCCCTTTTCATCGATCAGCCGCGCCAGCTCGCCGATGTCGATGCCTTCCACCGGATCGGTCGCCACCTCGATGGCGCGCATGCCCAGCCGCTCGATAGCATGGAGCATGGCGTAGAAGGTTGGCGACTCCACTGCGATGGTATCGCCCGGCCTGGCCACCGCCTGCAGGCAGAGGTTGATGGCCTCGGTCGCGCCGATGGTGACGATCACCTCGTTCGGATCGATGGCGTAGCCGTTCTCCAGGTAGCGGCGCGAGATCTGCCGGATCAGCTCGGGGCTGCCGGGCGGCAGGTCGTCGAGCATGGTCCACTTGGCATAGCGGCGCGCGATATTGTTGGCGTACTGGTTGATGCGCTGCCACGGAAACAGCGAAGGGTCCGGATAGGGCGAACCGAGCGGCACGGCATCATCGGAACGGATCGAACGCAGCGTGGAAAGCACCAGCGCGCTGACATCCACCGCCGAGGGCTTGGCACTGGGCCTGGACGGGCGCAGCTCGACCACCGGCTCGCCCGGCCGCGCGCGCACGAAATAGCCGGACTGCGGCCGGCTTTCGATGATGCCGCGGCTCTCCAGCAAGACGTAGGCCCGGATCACCGTGGTGATGCTCATGCGGTGGTGCTGGCTGGTCTGCCGCACCGAGGGAATCCGCTCGCCGGGCAACAGCACCCCCTGCTGCACCAATGCTTCTATGTCCGCAGCCAGCTTTTCGTATAGTTTCACGCTGCGCTCCCCTTCCCATGTCCCTCGCGCCCGGCCGGTGCCTGGTCCGGCCCTTGCGCCGGGCTGCTGTCAGCTGAGCCAACGATGAAGATCATAGTACGGCAGGGGCACATTTTGGAGTTGTCCGGCGCATTGGGGTTCGACCCGCACAAAGCCGCTGGCCTGGCCGAGCGCCGACACCGAGGCGGCACCCTGCTGTGCATTGACCTGCACGAAGCTCTCGCGGCCGCCGAGGTTGCCGATTTCGCCCACGCGCCAGAAGGCATCGCCGCGGTGCGGGCGGCTGCCCGCCAGCGCCGCCCTGACCCGGCCTACCGGCGGGAACAGCTCCGCGCGCCCCTGCAGGCGGCGCAGCAGCGGCGTCACCAGCAGCGCGAAGGTGGCATAGGCCGCCGCCGGATTGCCGGGCAGGCATACTACGGGCTTGCCGCGCAGGCGCCCCACCGTGACCGGCTTGCCGGGCTTCATGTTGACGCCACGGCAAAGCAGCTCGCCGCCTGCCGAAGCCAGCGCCGCCGCGACCAGGTCGCGCTGGCCGACCGAGGCACCGCCGGTGACCAGCACCAGGTCGGCGTCGGCGGCAAGTTCCCGCAGCATGTCGTGCAAGGCGCGCTCGTCGTCATGCACGTGGCGGTGGCAACTGACCACGGCGCCCATCGACTGCACCAGCGACTCGAGCATCGGGCCATTGACGTCATGCACCTGGTACACGTCGCGCGGCTCGTCGTGCGCCGCCACCTCGTCGCCCGAAGTCAGGATGGCAACCTCCACCAGCCGGCAGACCGTGGCCTCCGTCAGTCCCTGCGACGCCAGCGCGGCAATATGCCCCGCATGCAGCAGGGTTCCCGCCGACAGCAGCAGGTCGCCCCGGCGGGCGTCCTCGCCCTTGCGCCGGATATGCTGGCCCGCCACGGGTGCGCGCGCGCAGACCACGCCGCGATAGGTTTCCTCGGCATCCTCCAGCGCGACCACGGCATCGGCGCCGGGTGGAATCACGCCGCCGGTGTAGATGCGGATGGCCTGGCCGGGCAACAGCGGCTGCGGCTGCGTGCCGGCGTAGACGACCTGCTGCAGCGGCAGGCAGGCGTCAGCGCGGCAGTCTTCACAGCGCACCGCATAGCCGTCCATGGCACTGCGGTCCGCCGCGGGCGTATCCATGACCGCGGCCACGTCGCCGGCCAGCACGCGGCCGGTCAGCAGGCCCAGCCACACGGTTTCGGTCTGCCGCACGGGCTCCGCGCACATCGCGAAGACCGCCTGCGCCTCGTCAAAGTTCAGCATGCTGCGCCTCCGCGGGCGGCATCCAGTGCGGCGCCGGTATAGTCGACATAACCATCCTGGCGGCAGAAGCTGAGCAGGCGCAGACCGGCCTGCTCGGCGACGCGTATCGCCAGCGAGGTCGGCGCCGAGATCGTCGCCAGCATCTGGATATTCATGCGCGCCACCTTGCGCACCAGTTCATAGCTGGCGCGGCTGGACAGCAGCACGAAGCCGTCGTCCATCGCCACGCGCTGCATCGCCAGGTGGCCGATCAGCTTGTCCAGGCCGTTGTGGCGGCCCACATCCTCGAACACATGCAGGATCTCGCCGCCCGCATCGCACCAGGCCGCGGCGTGGACGCCCCCGGTGGCCTGCATCAGCCGCTGGTGCGACGGCAGCGCCGCGACCGCGCGCTCGATCATCTCGCGCGACGGCGTGAGCCGGGTGGCCGGCTCGGGCATGCGCGCCGGCTCCAGGTCGAGCAGCTCGATGCTCTCGATGCCGCAGACGCCGCAGCCGGTGCGCCCCGCCAGCGCGCGCCGGCGGGCCCGCATGGTGGCAAAGGCGTGCTCGCTGATCTCCATCTGCACCTCGGCGCCGTGCGGGTGCACGCGCACTTCCAGGTCGTGGATCTCGGCATTGCGCCCGACGATGCCCTCGGTCAGCGAGAAGCCGACCGCGAACGCCTCCAGGTCCAGCGGCGTGGCCATCATCACGGCGTGCGAGATGCCGTTGTACACCAGCGCCACCGGGAGTTCTTCTGCCACGTTGTCCGTGGCCGGCTGCACCAAGCAGTTTTTGTGCCGCACGATGCTGCGCGCTTCATAGCCTGTGTGTTCGACCAGTTCGGTGCATTCCATGGGATCTCTCGTAAAATTATGTGCAGCGCCCGCTTGCATGCTGACGGTTTGTTCCCCTCTCCCGCTTGCGGGAGAGGGGAACGTTCACCAGGGGTGTCAGTCGCTTGACGAGCGGTATTGCGCGCAGCGCGGGATCAGCTCGCCGCCGCGTTCTGGCGACGGGACGGCGTCAGCAACACCGGCACCGACTTCGACGTGGGCGTGCCGCAGCCATCGCCCGTGCTTTCCAGCGGCACCAGCGGATTGGTCTCGGGGTAGTACGCCCCCAGGCAGCCTTGCGGGATGTCGTATTCGACCAGCACGAAGTCCTCGACCTGGCGCTGCACGCCGTCGTCCCAGACACTGGTGATTTCCACGTGCTGGCCCGCCTTCAGGCCAAGCCGCGCCAGGTCAGCGGGGCTGATGAAGACCACCCGGCGCAGGCCGAACACGCCGCGGTAGCGGTCGTCCAGGCCATAGATCGTGGTGTTGTACTGGTCATGCGAGCGCGTCGTCATCATCACCATCAGCTTGTCGCCATACTTCTGGCGGGCCCGGCTGATGGGGGTGTCCTTGTCGATGCGGTTGACCAGGAACTGCGCCTTGCCCGACGGCGTATGCCAGACCCGGTTGCATGCCGCCGGCGTCAGGTGGAACCCGCCCGGCACCGCCACGCGCTCGTTGTAGCTCTCGAAGCCGTCGATCACCTGCTCGATGGCGTCGCGGATGCGGGCGTAGTCCTGCGCATACCAGAGCCAGTCGATCTTCTCCGAGCCCAGCGTGGCGGCCGCCATGCGCGCGACGATGGCAATCTCCGACAACAGGTGCGGCGACGCCGGCGCGTTCATGCCAAAGGAGATATGGACCATGCAGACCGAGTCCTCGACCGTCACGCCCTGCGCCACGCCGTCCTGCTGGTCGATCTCGGTGCGGCCCAGCGTCGGCAGGATCAACGACTCCCTGCCGTGCACCAGGTGGCTGCGGTTGAGCTTGGTGGCGATGTTCACGGTCAGGTCGCACTGGCGCAGGGCCTCGAAGGTGCGTGGCGTATCCGGCGTGGCGGTGGAGAAATTGCCGCCCAGTCCGACAAAGACCTTGACCTTGCCCTCGAGCATCGCCGAGATGGTGTGGACCACATCATAGCCATGCTTGCGCGGCGGCTCGAAGCCGAAGGCGGCCTGCAGGCGGTCCAGGAATTCCGGCTCGGGCTTCTCTTCGATACCCACCGTGCGGTCGCCCTGCACGTTCGAATGCCCGCGCACCGGCAGCAGCCCGGCGCCGGGGCGCCCGATGTTCCCGCGCATCATCATCAGGTTGGACAGGATCTGCACCGTCGGCACAGAGTGCTTATGCTGCGTCAGGCCCATGCCCCAGCAGGCGATCACGCGCTTGCCCTTGGCGTAGACCTGGGTCAAAGCATCGATGTCTTCCTGCGACACGCCCGACTCGGCGACGATGTCGGCCCAGCTCTCCGCGCGCAGGTCTTCGATGAAGTCGCCGTAACCGATGGTGTGCTCGCGCACGAAATCCACGTCGATCAGGCGCTCGCGGCCGTGCCGGATGGCCTCTTGGTCGAGTTCGTCCAGGCGCTTGGCCATGCCCTTGATCAAGGCAAAGTCGCCGCCCAGCTTGGGCTGCACGAACATCGAGGCGATCTTGGTGCTGGAGCCGGTCAGCATCTCCACCGGGTGCTGCGGGCTGGTGAAGCGCTCCACGCCGCGTTCGCGCAGCGGGTTGATCGAGACGATGGTGGCGCCGCGCCGCGCGCATTCGCGCAGCTCGCCCAGCATGCGCGGATGGTTGGTGGCCGCGTTGTGGCCGAACAGCAGGATGGTGTCGGCATGCTCGAAATCATCAAGCACCACGGTGGCCTTGCCCACGCCGATGGTCGGCGGCAGGCCCCGGCTGGTGGCCTCGTGGCACATGTTCGAGCAGTCGGGGAAGTTGTTGGTGCCATAGGCACGCACGAACAGCTGGTAGAGGAATGCGGCCTCGTTGCTGGCGCGCCCCGACGTATAGAATGCGGCCTGGTTCGGGTCCGGCAGCGCGCGCAGGTGGCGCCCGATCAGCGCAAAGGCCTCGTCCCAGGCGATCGCACGGTACTTGTCGGTCTGCGCGTCATAGACCATGGGGTGCGTCAGCCGCCCGTGCTGCTCAAGCTCATAGTCCGTCTGCGCCATCAGCGACGTCACCGTGTGCTGCGCAAAGAACTCGGGGGTCACGCGCATGCTGGTGGACTCGGCGGCCACGGCCTTGACGCCGTTCTCGCAGAACTCGAAGGTGGAGGCGTGCTGCCGGTCCGGCCAGGCACAGCCGGGGCAGTCGAAGCCATCGGCCTGGTTCTGCTTGAACAGCATCTTGTACTTGCCACCGGCAACCTTCTCCTTGATCAGGTTGATGGCAACGTACTTCAACGCACCCCAGCCGGCGGCGGGGTGGGTGTAGGGGGCGATGTGGCCTTTTTCAGGGGTCGGGGAGCTCATTGGCGTGGTGTCCTGTAACGACGGGGGCGCTGTCCGGCGGCCTGCCAGTGCTGCGGCGGGGGCCGGATCGTTGCGGTGTCACCAGATTAGATTTCCCGGGTGCCCCCGGGTACATACAAAGGGGCGCTTGCCCGGGGAGCACAGTTGCTTCAGACCAGCGGGAACGCCTTCACCACATGCCGCAGCAGGCTGTCGGCCACCGGGGACAGGTGCCGGCCGGTCCGGGTGATGATGTGGATGCGGCTGTTGTTCAGGATGGGATTTGCCAGCGGCAGCGACACCAGTTGCCTGAACTGCGGCTCCTTCAGCGCCACCGAGCGTGCCGTCATGATGTAGCCCAGCCCCATCGCTGCATATTCCCACAGCACCTTGAACGAGTTGGTGACAAGCATCGGCTTCAGGGTGACGTGCTCGTCCAGCTCCGCCGCCTGGATATGCTTGCGCACACCAAACGATTCCGTCAGCGCCGCTCCCTGGTGCGGCGCCAGGTCCGCCAGCGTCAGTGCGCGGCGCTTGCGCGCCAGCGGGTGGCCTTTACGCACATGCACGCGGATCGGCGACAGCCGTGAATAGTGCGAGCGCAGGCGCACATCGTCGGGCGGCTGAAAGACGAAGCCGACATGCGCCAGGTCCTCCAGGATATGCCGGACCGTTTCATCGGTGCCGGCCACCTGGATGCTGCAGCTCACGTCGGGATGCTTGCGCAGGAAGCCCTGCAGCACGGGCTCCAGCACCAGGTCGACGAAGCCTTCGCCAAAGACCAGCTCCACGTGGCCGCGCCGCGCATTCTTCAGGTTGTTGACCTCGGCCAGGAAGGTATCGTTCAGGTCCTGCTGGCGCCGGGCAAACAGCGCCAGCAGGCGCCCGGCATCGGTGGCGACAACACCCCGGCCGCGCCGCTCAAGCAAAGTCAGCCCGGTTTCCTGCTCCAGTTTCGCCACGGCGCGGCTCACTACGGACGGGTCCAGCTCAAGCACCTCGGCCGCGCCGCGCACCGTGCCGGTCTCGATGATCTGCAGCAAGCACAGCGCCCGCTTGCGGTCCAGCACATCTTCCATGTCTTCCTCCTCTGGCTCGTGCCGCCGCCTCAGGACGGCAGCACGGACTTTTTAATGTTGCAAATTATGCAACGTTTCTGCCTCATCATTGTCATGGTTTCGGCAAGCGCCTGCGTGGAGAATGCTGTGGACGACCACGCTCCGATACCGCCATGAACCAGGCCCCGCTTGCCGAACTGCACCAATCCATCCAGACCCTGTCGCCGGAGTTCGTTGAGATCCGCCGAAAGATCCATGCGCACCCCGAACTGGCCTTTGAAGAGCGCCAGACCAGCGACCTGGTCGCCGGACGGCTGGCGGCATGGGGCTACGAGGTGCATCGCGGCATGGGCACCACCGGCGTCGTGGGCAGGCTAAGGAAGGGGCAAGGCAGCAAGGCGCTGGGCATCCGCGCCGACATGGACGCGCTGCCGATTCAGGAAAAGACCGGCCTTGACTACGCCAGCACCATCGCCGGCAAGATGCACGCCTGCGGCCATGACGGGCACACGGCGATCCTGCTGTGTGCCGCCAGGTACCTGTCCGAGTCCGTTGATTTCAATGGCACGCTCAACCTGATCTTCCAGCCGGCCGAGGAGAACGAAGGCGGTGCGCTGCGCATGCTGGACGATGGGCTGTTCGAGCAATTCCCCTGCGACGAAATCTATGCGCTGCACAATTCCCCGGGGCTGCCGGTCGGCCAGATCGGGGTCATCGCCGGCCCTGCCATGGCCTCGTTCGACCGCGCCACGGTCACGCTGCGCGGCCGCGGCGCCCATGGCGCCATGCCTCATCATGGCATCGACGCCATGCAGTGCGCCGCCAGCATCGTGCTTGGACTGCAATCGATCGTCAGCCGCGAGATCGATGCGCTCAAGTCCGCGGTCATTACCGTAGGCTCCATCCAGGCTGGCACCACCTACAACGTCGTGCCCGACAGCGCAACGATCAAGATCGGCGTGCGCACGCTGGACCCGCAGGTGCGTACGCTGGTCGAAGCGCGCATCAGCGAATTTGTCGCCGCACAGGCCCAGAGCTTCCGGCTGCAATCCGAGGTCGTCTACGAACGCAAGTACCCGGTACTGGTCAACCACGACGCGCAGACCGAGCGCGCGCGCCAGGCCGCGATCCGGCTGGTGGGCGCGGACAACGTGGTCGAGCGCCCGCCGGTGATGGGCAGCGAAGACTTCGCCTACATGCTGGAGCACCGGCCCGGTGCCTACATCCGGCTCGGCAACGGCCTGGGCGAGGATGGTGGTTGCATGGTCCACAACCCCCTGTACGACTTCAATGACAAGGCCCTGCCTGTCGGCGCCGCATTCTGGGCGCACCTGACGCAAAGCTATCTGGTTTGAACAACAATTCTTCGGGGACATCCACCATGGCTTCACTGAACCGCCGCCGCTTCCTTCAATATGCCGGTGTTTCCGCCGGCACCTCCGTGCTGGCCAGCCTGCCGGCCTTTGCCGCAGACAACTTCCCCGCCAAGTCGCTGTCCCTGGTGGTCCCCTACCCGGCCGGCGGTGCCAGCGACACTTCGGCGCGCATCTTCGGGGAATCCATCAGCAAGAGCGTCGGGCAGCAGGTGGTCGTCGAGAACTACGGCGGCGGCACCGGGCTGATCGGCGCCAACAAGGTGCTGGGCGCACCGGCCGATGGCTACACCTTCTTCCACGGCTCGATCAACGAGGTCTTCCTGGCTCCCATGCTCAACCCGGCGGCGCGCTACAAGCCGCAGGACTTCCAGCTGGCCGCGCCCATCAGCGACGCCAACATCGTGCTGATGGTCAGGAACGGCATTGCCGTGGATACCCTGGACAATTTCCTGGACTATGCGAAGAAAAGCAAGGGGAAACCGCTGACCTACGCCACGGTCGGCATCGACTCCATCTATCACCTCATGGGCGATGCGCTGGCTGCCCGGCTCGGCGTGCCCTTCCTGCACGTGCCGTACAAGGGCGGCGCTCCAGCGCTGCAAGGCCTTGCCGGCGGGGAGGTCGACTTTGCCATCCTGCCCTACCAATCCAGTTTCGACAGCATGCAGCAACAGGGCCGGCTGAAGGTGCTGAGTAGCTTCGCCAAGGCCCTGCCCCCGGCGCTCAAGCATATTCCGCTGATCTCGCAAAGCCGGCTGGTGCCCGACTTCGAGTACTCGATCGGCGGCGGCTACTTCGTCAGGCAGGGCACGCCCGCCAGCCGGGTGGCAGTGCTGCGCAAGGCGATTGGCGAAGCCCTGGCCAAGCCCGAGATCCGGGCCAAGCTCGAAGCCGAGGGACGTACGGTCGCACAGCCGATCAACAGCCAGGAGCAGGCGAATCAGGTCTTCGACCAGTACCTGGGACGTGTCACGCAACTGATCCGGAACGTGGGCCGCAAGACCAACGCGTCCTGAAGTCATGTCGCAGCGCGCGCCTTAGCTGGCCGGCCAGGCTGCCTTGGGTGACACACCCGGGGCAAGCCGTTCCGCCAGGAAGGCCTGCATTGCCGCCCAGGACCGGCGGTCCGCCGCCGCATCATAGGCAATGCCACGATCCGGAAGATTCGCCCCCTCGAACGTGAATGCATGCAGGGCATGACCATAGGCATGCAGCTGCCAGTCGGCGCCGGCGCCGGTCAGCTCCCCTGCAATGCCGAGAACATCGTTCGGCGGCGCGACCGGGTCTTCCCAACCATGCAGGAGCAGGATGCTGGAAGTGATGGGTGCTTGCGGGCCGATCCGCGGCGGTTGAAGCACCCCGTGGAAGCTGACGGTAGCCAGCAGGTTCGGCGGGGCCGCGCGCGCCAGGTCCAGGGCGCACAGGCCGCCGAAGCAATACCCAAGCGCAGCCATCCGCTGCGCATCGACCCCGGGAAACCTGGTGGCCGCATCGAACCCGGCCAGCAGGCGCCGGCGCAACAAGCGGCGATCGGCCATCATCGGGCCCATGAGATGCGCGTTGTCTCCCAGCTCGTCACCACGGACGCCCTTGCCGTACACGTCTGCGGCAAAGCAGATGTAGCCCAATGCCGCAAGCCGGTCGGCGCAGCAGCGCATCGCGGCGTTGAGTCCGCTCCATTCGTGGGCCAGCAGCACGCACGGCGTGCGTTGGGCCAGCCCGGCGGGCCGCGCTACATACCCTTCGAAGACAGTCGTGCCATCCGTGTATTCGACCAACGATTGTTCCAGCGGCAGATTCCCAGCGTCCATAGCATTCTCCTTTTGAGCCGCCAGCATGCGGCAGGCGGGGAACGCTGTATTGAACGTTTGGGACGCCAGGTGTTGCGTCGTCAGAGATAGAAGGCCGGGGCATCGTCTGGCAGGCGTCCGAAGTACTCGGCGAGCGGCGATGGCCCGTTGCGCGCATAGTCGCCCGGCGTCTGGGCCAGGCGCCGCCGCCAGCTCCGTATCTGATGTGGCTGATCGCTATAGCCTGACAGCGCGTCGCCCGCGCCGCGCTGCACCGCCTGGATGCTGGACTGCAGTCGCTCCAGGTCCATCAACTGCTTGGGGCCAACGCCAAGGTGCCGCTCGAACCAGCGGTTCAGCTGGCGCCGGTTGACGGCGGTCAGGCTGGCGACTTCCTGCACTTGCCGTCCCTGGCGCAGCAGCGCATGCGCCGCCCTGATCGTCGCCAGTTCCGCAGCCGGCCGGATAGCCGTCATGCGTCGCAGCAACCACGCGTCCAGCTGGCAGGCAACCCTCGCCGGGGTCCAGGCGGCGCTCAGGTCGGCGCTGAGCGCATGGGTCGCGCCATCGCCAAGGTATCCGGCCAGATCCAGCAGCTGATCCTTGCAGTCCGGCCCGATGCCGGGGAACAGCCGCGCCAGGCCCGCGCCACTCAGCATCGCCATGACGAAATAGGTGTCCGGCCACGACCGCCATTGCCGGCTGGTCGACTGGAAGCCCAGCAGCGACACCTGCGGCACGGTCGGGCCGCCCTCCATCGCGTTCGGGCGTCCGAAGTTGATCGAGAGCACCGATCCCGGGTACGGGCAGGTCACGATCCGCCTGCCCGCGTAAACACCCGCCAGGTCCTCGACGAACCAGTAGCCGTTGACGTAGGGCGCCAGGGCGGCGCAAGGAGCAATCACCTGGAACATAGCGGACGTGTCGTGGCATGCGCCGGAAACAGGACAGCCGTACCTTTATCACAAAGCGTCGACTAGCGCCGGTGGTCGAACCGCCGCGCCAGCCGTTCACCGGCAAACTGCACCAGCGTGACCAGCGTCACCAGGATCGCGATCACATGGAACATCACGGCGGTCTCGTAGCGTTCGTAGCCATAGCGGATCGCCAGATCACCCAGCCCGCCGGCGCCGACCGCGCCCGCCATCGCCGACGAACCGATCATGGCGATCACGGTCACGGTGGCGCCGCCGATGATCGCGGGCATCGCCTCCGGCAGCAGCACGTGGCGCACGATATGCCAGCGGCGGCATCCCATGGCTCGGGCCGCCTCGACAAGCCCCGGGTCGATCTCATTGAGTGCAACCTGCGAGATGCGCGCGAAGAACGGTATCAGGTGGGCGCTCAGCGGCACCACCGCCGCCCACGTGCCCATGGTGGTGCCGACGATCATACGCGTCACCGGAAGCATCGCGACCAGCAGGATGATGAAGGGAATCGAGCGGAACATGTTCACCAGCACCGACAAGGTCCGGTGCAGCCGCGGCCGCGGCGCCAGGCCGCCGGGAGCGGTCATGGTGAGCACGAGGGCCAGCACCATGCCGGCGGCGAACACCACGGCGCACGCGCTGGTGGTCATCAGCAGGGTCTCGCCCAGTGCCTTGAAATACTTGTCAGCCATTGGCAGCAGCACGATGTGCAGTCTCCTGTCTGGTTGTGTCCGGCACGGCGGCCATGCGGTGCCGCAATGGCCGCAGCAGCGCGATGGTGGCTTCCGCGTGCGGCTCGGCAAACACCTTCCAGACGGTGCCATGCTCGATGACGTGGCCGTGGTCGAGCACCAGCACGCGGTCGCAGGCTTCACTGATCACCGCCATGTCGTGCGTGATCAGCACCACGGTCAGCCCCAGCCGCTGGTTGATGTCGCGCAGCAGCGCCAGGATCTGTTCAGTGGTCTCCGGGTCCAGCGCGGAAGTGGCCTCATCGCACAGCAGGATCTCGGGCCGGTGCACCAGCGCACGGGCGATGCCCACGCGCTGCTTCTGCCCGCCGGACAGCATCACGGGATAGGCGCGCGCCTTGTCGGTCAGCCCGACCAGGTCCAGCACCTCCATCACACGGACCGCGATCTCGTGGCGCGGCACACCCGCCACGCGCAGCGGCAGCGCGACGTTGTCGAATACGGTCTTGGCCGACAGCAGGTTGAAGTGCTGGAAGATCATGCCGATCCGGCGCCGCAGCGTCACCAGCCCGTTCTCGTCCAGCAGGCCGATATCGGTGCCGTCGATGCGGACGTGGCCGGTGTCGGGACGCTCCAGCATGTTGATGGTACGCAACAGCGTCGACTTGCCGGCGCCGCTGCGGCCGATGATGCCGAAGCGCTCGCCGCGGCCAATGGTGAAGGAAATATCGGCCAGCGCGGGGGCGCCTGCCCCCGCGTAGGTCTTGCCGATCCCCGCGAACACGATATGCGGCGCGGACTCGCGCAACGGTAGGACAGCGTGCATGCTGGCTCGTCAGAAGGCAGGGATCACGGAACCCTGGTATTTGGTCTGGATGAACTTGCGCACCTCGTCGGACTGATAGGCCTTGACCAGCCGCGCGACCCACGGCGCGCCCTTGTCCTTCTCGCGCACGGCAATCACGTTCACGTACGGGTTGTGCTCCCTCTTTTCCACCGCGATGCCGTCGCGCGTGGCGATCAGGCCGGCCTGGTACGCAAAGGTATTGACGATGGCGGCCGCATCGACGTCTGGCAGCGCGCGCGGCAGCACCACCGAGGCGCTTTCCACGAACTCCAGCTTCCTCGGGTTGGCCGTGATGTCGGCCAGCGACGCCGTGCCGGTATAGGGATCGAAACCATCCTTGAGCTTGACCAGCCCGTGGTCGCGCAGGATCACCAGCGCGCGCGTCTGGTTGCTCGGGTCGTTCGGGATGCCGATGCGCGCGCCGTTGGGCAGCGCCTCCAGCGACTTGACTTTGCGCGAATAGAACGCGATCGGCGAGATCAGCGTATCGCCGACATTGACGATCTTGTAGCCCCGCTGCCGGACCTGGTCGCGCAGGAACGGGATGTGCTGGAAGGCATTGGCATCGAGGTCGCCATTGTTGAGGGCCTCGTTGGGGCTGGCGGTGCCGGTGATGACGATGGTCTGCACCTTCAGCCCCTGCTTGTCGGCGACGCGCGTCACCACTTCCCAGATCTCTTCGTCGACCCCGCCGCGCACGCCGACCTTGAGTGGCCGGTCGCTGGCTTGCGCGTGGGCGTTGCCGATGGAGAGCGTGGCAAGCGCCGTCAGCGCGGCGAGTGCGAGGGTGGCAAGGAAAGGGCGTCGTGTCATGGCAGGTGGGCAGTGATAAGGAAGGACCAGTCTAAGAAACGCCCGTTGCCCAGTCCACGAAGGAATACGACGTAGCAAATGCGGACTTCTGCTTACGCCGCAGCCTGCGCCGGTACCCGTCCCGCGGGCCGTTCGCGGCCCAGGTGCGAGCGCAGCGTGGTACCCGCGTACGCAGTGCGGAAAATGCCGCGCCGCTGCAGGATCGGCACCACGCCATCGACGAAGGCCTGCAGCCCGTCGGGCAGCGCATCGGGCATCAGGTTGAAGCCGTCCGCGGCACCATGGCGGAACCAGTGTTCGATATCGTCGGCCACCTGCTCCGGCGTGCCCACGATCACGCGGTGGCCGCCGCCGCCCGCCAGCTCGCGGATCAGCGCCCGCACCGTCAGGTTCTGGCGCTGCGCCACCGCCACGGTGGCGCGGAAGAAGGTGTGGTTGCCGTTGGCCGGCAGCGCCAGGTCATCTGGCAGCGGCGCGTCCAGGCTCAGCCGTTCCACCGGGATGCCTAGTGTGCCGGCCAGCCGCACCAGGCTGTAGTCCCACGGAATCAGGTCGACCAGCTCGTCGCGGCGCTGCCGCGCCTGCGCCTCGGTGGCGCCGATGATGGTGGTCAGCCCCGGCAACACCTTGACCGCGTGCGGGCCGCGGCCCAGCGCTTCGGCACGTGCGTTGATCTCGCGCTTGTAGGCCAGCGACTCCTCGAACGACTGCGACGCGGAGAACACCGCCTCGGCATGCCGCGCGGCCAGCTCGCGCCCGTCGCTGGAGCCGCCGGCCTGGAACAGCACCGGATGGCCCTGCGGCGGCCGCGGCAGGTTCAGCGGGCCCTGCACGTCGAAGAAGGTGCCATGGTGCGCCACCGGCTGCAGCCTGGCGGTATCGACAAAGCGCCCGTCGTGCTTGTCGCCGATCAGGGCATCATCTTCCCAGCTGTCCCACAGCGCCTTGACAAGATCCGTGAACTCGTCGGCACGCGCATAGCGCTGTCCGTGGTCCGGCGGCGCGGCGCGGCCGAAGTTGCGTGCCGAGCCGGCATCCGCCGTGGTCACCACGTTCCAGCCCGCGCGGCCGCCACTGACATGGTCCAGCGTGGCAAAGCGCCGCGCGATGTTATAGGGCTCGTTGTAGCTGGTGGAGGCCGTGGCCACCAGTCCGATATGGGTAGTCGCCGCGGCGACGCAGGCCAGCAGCAGGGTCGGCTCCAGCGCCGTGATCGGCCGGAAATGGATCTGGTCGGCGATCGACGCATTGTCGGCCAGGAAGATCGCGTCAAACTTCCCCGCTTCAGCGATGCGTGCCAGGCGGATGTAGTGCTGCACGTCCACGAACGCACGCGGGTCGCTGGCGGGCAGGCGCCACGCCGACGGCACGAAGCCGGAATGGAGCGCGTTGATATTCAGGTGCAGCTGGCGCTGCGGTGAGCTTGTTGTCATCGTTCGCCTCCGGCGGCTCAGAACACCCGGCCTTCGGCCAGGTGCGTGGTGTCGCCGTTCAGGTGGTAGGCGCCGACCACGCGCGCCTTGTGCAGCAGCGGGTTGTGGCTGAAGATCGTGCGCAGGTTGCGCCAGTGCCGGTCGAAGTTGTGCTGCCTGGCGGTGGCCGAGGCGCCGCCGGCCTCGAACATGCGCTCGGCCACGTGCAGCGCCAGCTTGCTGACCACCAGCTGGGTCTGCGCGGTGGCCAGCGCGCCGGCCAGGACCAGCGCTTCGGCGTCTTCGGAGCGTGCCAGCAGCGCATCGGCCGAGCGGTCCAGTGCGCGCGCATTCTCACGCACGAGTGCGTCGATGGCATGGCTGTGCGCGGCCAGGTCGCCGATCACCTGCTGGATGAAATGGTCTTCGCGTGCCGAGGATGCCGGGCTGTGCAGCACCGGACGGCCATGCTCGCGCACATAGCGCAAGGCATCGGCCCAGGCATTGCGCACGATCCCCGCCGCCACCGCCACCAGGTGCAGCTGGCGCAGCGCGCCGCAGTGACGACCGACCAGCGTGCTGTTGGCGCGCCGCGTCACTTCATCGGCGAGCACCTGCACATCGTCCAGCACCAGGCTGCCGCTGGCGGTCATGCGCTGGCCCATGCCGTCCCAGTCGTCAACGACGTTGAAGCCGGGGCGATCGGTCGGGATGATGATCGAGGCATCGGCGCCATCGGCATCCTTCACATTGATGCGGGCGTAGTCGGCAAAGGCTGTGCCGGTGGAGTAATACTTCTTGCCGCTCAGGCGGTAGTGCCCGCCGTCGCGCCGCAGCGCCGTGCTGATTTCACCGGGACGCGACGTGCCGCGTTCGGTGGAGGCACCGCCGAAGATCGCGCCCCCGACAATGCGCTGCACCTGCAGGTCATTGAACGCCGAGCGCGGCGCCAGGCGCAGCGACTCGGTCTGGTCGAAGTGGATGCGCAGCGCGTGCGCGACGTTCGATTCCTCCGCGGCAAGCGCGGCAATGACCTCGAACAGGTCGGCCAGCGAGCCGCCCAGGCCACCCTGCTCCACCGGGAGCCGGAGCACGCCAAGCCCGGACTCGCGAAACAGCGCGAAGGCCTCGTAGGGCAGCAGCCGCCGTGCCTCGCGGGCGGCCGCGTCGACGCCAATCTTCCGCGCCAGCGCCGGCACGGCGTCCAGCGCGGCGCGCAGCGCGTGCCGCGCATCGAAGTCCAACGGGGCATTCATAAAGGATTCCTTCCTTGCGGATGAGCAGGCTCACAAGATAGGGAACCCTGCATCACACGTGAACGAATGAATGCCTATATCGTTATCTACCCAATGGACTACAGCCGACTCCGGAATAAGTGCCACTAAGTGCACTCAATTGAAATTGTAGAGATCACTACAGAGTTGATCCACACTCTACAAGCACTTAGTATCGGCCCATGGAACCAGCTCCGGAACTGTGGACCCTCCTCGTCATCAGCCTGCCAACCAAGTGCGCCACTGCCCGGATGCGCATCTGGCGGGCCCTCAAGGCACTAGGCTGCGCTGCACTGCGCGACGGCGCCTATCTGTTGCCGACGCCAAGCGCGCAAAGCGCTCAACTACGTGACCTGGCCGATGAAGCCATCCAGGAAGGCGGCCAGGCCTGGCTGCTGAATGTGCGCGCGCATGATCCGGCGGAGGCTCACGCCTACCGGACCCTGTTTGACCGCACGACCGACTACGCCGTCTGGCTGGCCGCCCTCTCCGAAGACCGCAAGAACCTGTCCGGCCAGGACGAAGCCGGGATCGCCCGCCTTCTGCGCCGGCACGGCCGTGCCTTTGATGCCATCGCCGGGACCGATTTCTTCCCCAATGACGCATCGGTCAACGCCTCCTTGCAATGGCGGGACTTCACCAGTGCGATCGAAACCCTGCGTTCGCCAGGCGAGCCCCAGCCTGCAAGCGGCGGCATCCCGCGCCGGGATCCTGCCCAATACCAGGGGCGCGATTGGGCAACGCGGCGCCACCTTTGGGTGGACCGGGTCGCCAGCGCGTGGCTGATCCAGCGTTTTATCGACCCCCATGCGCGCTTCCTGTGGCTGGAGCATCCCGCGGACTGCCCGCATGACGCGCTGGGTTTCGACTTCGACGGCGCCGCCTTCACGCATGTGGGCGACAAGGTTTCATTCGAGGTGCTGCTGGCCAGCTTCGGGCTGGACGCCGACCGCGGGCTGGCCCGCCTGGCCAACATGGTCCACGCCCTGGATATCGGCGGGGCCCAGGCGCCGGAAGCCAGCGGCTTCGAAGCTGTGCTTGCCGGCGCGCGCGAGCGCCTGGCGGATGACGACGCGCTGCTGGCCGAAATCGGCCGTACCCTCGATTCTCTTTATGTGCATTTTTCCGGAAAGCGATAGCACCATGCCCCTGAGGTCCACGACGTGAGCAACGTCTCGCAGGCCCCAACCCCTAAGGCCGCGCTCACGGAACGGCCGCGCTACACCCTCTGGCAGCTGGTCGGCTACATGCTGCGCCTGGGTACGCTCGGCTTCGGCGGTCCGGTGGCGCTGGCTGGCTATATGCATCGCGACCTGGTGGACCGGCGCCAGTGGATCACCGACGCCGACTACAAGGAGGGGCTGGCCCTGGCACAGCTGGCACCCGGCCCGCTGGCCGCGCAGCTGGCCATCTACCTGGGCTATGTCCACTACCGCATCGCGGGCGCGACGCTGGTCGGGATCGCGTTCGTGCTGCCGTCATTCCTGATGGTGCTGGCGCTGGGCTGGGCCTATGTGCGCTTTGGCGGCCTGACGTGGATGCAGTCCGTGTTCTACGGCGTCGGGGCCGCGGTGATCGGCATCATTGCGATCAGTGCGTACAAGCTCACGACCAAGAGCGTGGGCAAAGACCGCCTGTTGTGGGCGATCTACCTGGTGCTTGCCGCGGTCACGGTGGTCACCGAATCCGAAATCGCGTGGATGTTCCTCGCGGCCGGGCTGCTGGTGTGGTTCTGGCGCGCCCCGCCGAAATGGCTGCGCCAGGGCGGCCTGCATGCGGCCGCGGCGACACAGCTGCCCCTGGCCGGGGGCGTGGCTGGCACCATTGACTGGCCCCTGTTGGCACAGATCGCCGTGTTCTTTGCCAAGGCGGGCGCATTCGTGTTCGGCTCGGGGCTGGCCATTGTGCCGTTCCTGTACGGCGGCGTGGTCACCGACTTCCACTGGCTCAATGACAAGCAGTTCGTCGATGCCGTGGCGGTGGCCATGATCACGCCCGGCCCCGTGGTGATCACCGTCGGCTTTATCGGCTACCTGGTGGCCGGCTTGCCCGGCGCGTCGGTTGCGGCGCTGGCCACCTTCCTGCCGTGCTACCTGTTCACCGTCCTGCCGGCCCCCTACTTCAAGAAATACGGCAAGCTGCCCGCCATCCTGGCCTTTGTCGATGGCGTGACCGCTGCCGCGGTGGGGGCCATCACCGGCGCCGTGATCGTGCTGGCCAGGCGTTCGATCGTGGATGTGCCGACGGTACTGCTGGCGCTTTGCACAGTGGCGCTGCTGCTCAGGTTCAGGAAGCTGCCCGAACCCGTGATCGTGGCCGGCGCGGCGCTGATCGGCCTGGTGATCTATCCGCTCATGCATCATTGACGGGAGCGCCGCGCCGGGTCCATGAAATCGCTTTGCGAGCTTGGGCGCACAACCGGCCCACTGCCCTGGTGGCCGAAGCCACTTGCGATGGACGGCTTTGGGGAATCTAATCCGACGGAGAGGCGTCCCGAGGAGGGTCCCATCGCGCAATGCACAAAATGCGGATCTGAGAACCCCGTGGGCGCCGATTCTTGCCAAACGCCATGCCAGCCTCCCGCTCAGGAACCACCGGCTTCCCCACGATCCTGTTTGGCGCTTTCGATCGCCACAACTTCGGCGACTTGCTGCTGCCGCATGTGATGCGAAGCCTGATCGGGCCGGCCAACCCGTTCTACGGGGGCTTGGCCGAGCGCAACCTGAGAATCCATGGCGGCCATCGGGTCCACACCCTGGCGCGGCTGGCAGCCATCGTGGGCGACAGCGCCGTCGATGTCATCCATGTGGGTGGCGAAACCCTGACCTGCTCGCTCTGGGAGGCGGCCGTGATGCTGCAGCCTCCCGGGCAGGCCCGGGCAGTAGTGGCAATGCTCGATGCCCGGCCGTACGAGCGGACGGTCTGGGCCCAGGCGCAGCTGGGCATACGGGACCTTGTCCCCTACCTGTTGCCGGCCGGCATCTTTGCCAACGTCCGGCGTGTCATTGTCCACGCCGTCGGCGGCATTGAACTTGGATCGGTTGAGCCTGCCATGCGGGCCGAGGTGGTGGCCAAGCTCGGGGCCGCCACCAGCGTCGGGGTACGAGACCATCAGACCCGGGCCATGCTCGCGGAGAACGGCATTGCCTGCCGCCTGGAGCCCGATCCGGCCGTGCTGGTGGCCGAGTTGTTCGGCCCCTGCATCCGCCGGCGCGCCCGCCAGGGCGAGTGCGCCCGCATCGTGTCAGGGTTCTCGGGCGGATACCTGGCCGTGCAGTTCAGCGCGGATTTTGGTGACGACGATACCCTTTCACAGCTGGCGGCCCAGCTCGAACGTATCGCCCGGGCCAGGGCCCTGGGCGTGGTGCTGTTTCGCGCCGGCGCCGCGCCCTGGCACGACGACCTGGCTTGCTACCAGCGCCTGGCGGCACGGCTGCGCGGCACGCCTGTGGTCCTGTTCGAATCGCTCAATCTGTGGGATATCTGTGCGCTGATTGCGCACAGCCATGGCTTTGTCGGCAGCAGCCTGCACGGCGGCATTGTCGCCGGCGCCTTTTTCCTGCCACGGCTTGGCCTGCTCCGGCCCGCACAACCTCCTGGCACCAGCAAGCAGGTCGCCTTTGCCGCGGCCTGGGGCGCGGCCGGGGCGCCGGCCGCGGTGATCGTTCAGGATCTTGCGGACGGCCTGGACGAAGCGATGGCAACCCGGACCGCGCAGCGCAGGGAACTGGCCTGGGAATGGGCCAAGGCATGCAGGAGCGCATTCCAGCTGGTTCAGGAGAACTAGCGCGATCGAAGTGCCCGCCCGAGACGCAAGTCCCCGGTACGAAAAAGCGGGCTTCCGAAGAAGCCCGCCCGGTTTGCTGCTAGACGCCTGTATATCGGCCGGTCAGGCTGGAACCTGCGTCCCCGCCGCCGCCGTCTCCTTCGAGAAAAGACTCCTGGAAGTCGCTACATGGCTGGCCAGCACCGGCCGCAAGACCATGATCGCCAGGAAGGCCGCGCTCAGGTCCATGGCCGCCACCGTGTAGAGGACCGTCGACCAGGTGCCGCTCGCCTCCATCATCAGGTTGCCGACCGGCACGAACAGTGCGCCGATGCCCTTGGCCGTGTAGAGCACGCCATAGATCTTGCCGATGTGCTTGGTGCCGAAGGCATCGCCGGCCAGTGCCGAGAACAGCGAGTAGACCTCGCCCCAGGCCAGGAACACCACGCCCGACAGGATCAGGAAGGCGTACGGGTTGCTGCCGAAGTAGCCGAGCGCGATGATGCCAAGGCCTTCCAGGGTGAAGGCGATGACCATGGTCTTCTCACGGCCGATGTTGTCCGAGATCCAGCCGAACAACGGACGCGAGATGCCGTTCATGATCCGGTCCAGCATCAGCGCGAGCGGCAGTGCGGCCATCACGAAGAAGTGCAGGTCGACCTTGAACTCCTTCACACCCAGGTCCTTGGCGATGACGCCAAGCTGGGCCACGGCCATCATGCCGCCGGTGACGACCAGGATGAACATCACAAACATCAGCCAGAACAGCTTGGTGGACATCGCTTCCTTGAGCGTGTAGTCGCGCGTGGCCTGGACCAGCTTCTGCGATGCCTTCACCTCGCTACCCTTCGGTGCGCGCAGGAACCACGCCGCGACAAAGGCGAGTCCGCCCTGCAGCAGGCCGAAGAACAGGAAGGTGTGCTGGAAGCCCTGCGACTCGATCATGGCCGCGATGGGCAGGATGGTTGCCGCGGAACCGGCGCCGTAACCGCCCGCGGTCAGGCCCACCGCAAGGCCACGGCGGTCCGGGAACCACTTGAGCGCGTTGTTGATGCAGGTGGCGTAGATCGAGCCCACGCCAAGGCCGCCAACGGCTGCGCCGACGTAGAAGCCCATCAGGGTGGTGGCCTGGGAGTTGATGCACCACGCCGCGCCGATGAAGACCGCGCCGAAGGCGACCATCATGCGCGGGCCGAACTTGTCGATGAAGTAGCCTTCGATCGGCGCCAGCCAGGTCTGCACAAGGACGAAGACGGTGAAGGCGATCTGGATACTGGCGCGCGACCAGCCGTAGGTACTCTGGATTTCAGGGACGAAAAGGGTCCAGGCGTATTGAATATTGGCGGTGGCGATCATGCAGATCACACCGACAATCAATTGCAGCCAGCGTGTGCCTTCCGGGACCTGGCGATTAGCGCCCAGCGCTGCGGACGGATTACTCATTTGCGCGCTCCTTGAATCATTTGGCCATTCAGTTGCGGGGGTGCGGGCGGGTATGCGGACGCACTGCGCCTCAGCATAAGGGTGGCTGCTGGCATTTCATGTCTCCTGTGTCATTGGCATTTATTTGCCTCTTATTCCGACGCCGACCTGAGGTCTCCGCCCTCACCTCTCTCAAGTTCGGAGTGGCGATGGGATACACAGTATGTGATATATCAGGTAAGTCAAGGGAAAGGCATGGCAGGGTTTTCACTGAATTTATGATTGCGAAGGATGGGTTCCGGATATTCACGCTGAAAATGCATCATCGCCCCTGGAAGGAGGCCCGGCCGGGCACCGCCGGATAACCATAAAACCCTTTACTGGAGCCACTTCCGGGCGCGTCGCCGCCGATAGATGAGGGTTCGTTTTGAATGGATGAGGAAAACGACTTAAATCCCATCATTACAAATTTGTCATACCCGGAAGCCGTCCGTTCCGGCCAGAACAGCATGATTACGAAAATGTCATGATTACAGAAATGTCATGATTACAGAAATGTCATGATTTTGACCGCACCGAATGATGAACGAAATAAATCAGAGCGATTAATACGGCATAAAACCGCACCGGCGCGCCAAAAAAAATGCCCGCAGGCAAGCCTGGCGGGCGTAGGCATGATGCGTGACATCAGCCGCAGCATGTAGATGCAGTTATAGGCGATTATTCGGGCCAGACAAATAAATAAAAACGCTTAGCGCGGGGTGGCGGTCAGGGATTCTCGAAAACCCTGAGGGATTTACCGAAAAACCCTGAGCACGATTTGGCGAGATTCAGCAGATGGCAACTTGTCATGATGGATTTCGATTTGCTGGCCAGATGCGCTGCTGCCCGGGTCGGCAGGCAAGCACTGTAGACAAGATCATCCAGGCTGCCCATGAAAGTAGATGAAACGGTAAGTACTGTAGAACTCCTGGAAGCCCGGCGGCCAGGTTGCCCATCCATTGCTATAGATAGAATGGAAAGCAGCAGGCATAGAAGTAGATCTTTTGGTAAGTTCTGTAGAAACTCTGGTAAGCTCCCGAGCAAACCGGCATCCAGAAATTGCGACCATCCATGTCTCATGCGCCACTTGGCTACGACGCGCTTATCCGCAAGTTCGGGCTGCGCGTGCCGCCGCTGCGCTCGACGTCCGCCCTTGCCGACAAGACCGGGGTCCTCAGCACGCACACCGGACCGGACGGCACCACGCGCACCGTGTACCCAAGGAACCGCTACCGCGGCGGCGATACGACCGTGGACCACCTGACTTTCGCGCTGAAGAAGGAGCAGCTCGACCTGACCGTGCTGGCGGCGCTGTTCGAACATGCGCCAGCGGTGCAGGCCGTACGGGAGTGGCTGGCGGCCACCCCGACCTCGCGCTATGCGAGGCTGAGCGCGTTCTATGCCAAATGGCTTGCCGGAGCGCAATTCGACTACAAGCTGCCGGCCGGGGCGCCCAGGGTACTGGCGCTGGACGAGAGCCGGTACCTGACCGGCCCGGCAACGCCGGACCTGCAGTTCGGCATCCAGAACAACCACCTCGGCCCGGCCGCGTTTTGCCCCCTGGTGCGCCGCACCGAGAAGCTGGCGCAGTACATTGCCGCCGACCTCCCCGGCCGCGTGGCCGCGGCCATCAAGCGGCTCGAGCCAGAGTTGCTGGCGCGCGCGGTGGACTACCTCTACCTCGCGGAGACACGATCGACCTACTCCATCGAGCACGAGATCCCCGATAACCAGCGGGTTGCCAAGTTCAGGCGGCTGCTGGAATATGCCGGCAATCCCGCGCCGTTGACCGAAGCCCAGCTGTGCGAGTGGCAGAACGAAATCATCTCGGGGCTGCGCGCCGAATTCTCCTACCGCGACAAGCAGAACTGGCTGTCCCGCGGCGGGCGCATGCGCAACATCGCTGACTATATTCCCCCGCCGCCCGGGCAGCTTGGCGCGATGATGGACGGGATTGCCGCGGTCGCGGGCCTGGTCGAGGCACAGGCGGCGAACCCCATCGTGGCCGCGGCGTGCGTATCGTTTGGCTTTGTCTTCGCCCACCCGTTCTACGACGGCAACGGCCGGCTCCATCGATTCCTCATCCACCATTTGCTGCGCCAGGCCGGTGTCACGCCAGATGGCGTCGTGCTGCCGGTGTCGGCACGGATGCTCAAGCAGATCGATACCTATGCCGCGCTGCTGAAGTCCTATTCCGCCCCGCGGACGGCCCTGCTCAACTACGCGCTGGATTCGGACAGCGACACGATCCTGATCAAGTCGCCACAGCCCGGCTGGCTTTACGCATCCTTTGATGCAACAGCGCTGTGCGAATTCGTCTTCGAATGCATCGAGCAGTGCGTCGAGCAGGACCTTGCGCAGGAGATCCAGTACCTGCGCGCTTACGATGCCAGCGTCGCACGCCTGGAAAGCTGGCTCGACCTGCGCCAGTCACGCCTGTCGAACCTGATCGACCTGATCGTCCAGAACCACGGCGAGCTGTCCAGGCGCAAGCGCAAGCTGTTCGAAGACATCACGGACGACGAGCTCGCCCGCATTGAAGCCGTCGTGCGCGACGAATTCACGGAATACCTCGAGCTCAACGGCAGCCGCTGAAGCGGCGGCACAGCATTGGCACTGCCCGGTGCCGCCACCATGGGGCGGCACCGGCGCCACTATGTATCGCTTTGTATCCCGGGCCACGGCAGACATGAAAGCTTGCACGGATGCCGGGAAGCGGAAACAACCCGGATACGTGCGGACGGTGGAATGCGTCTATCGCCAACACCGGGAGTTCTCCGCCATGTCCGTCGTCGCCATCCATCCGCCGCCGCCCTGCCCCTGCTATCGTGCCTGCCACGACACCGCGCACGCCGACGGAAGCCATCCATGATCGACGCCTTCCTTGCCTTTGCCGCCGGCGTGCTGACTATTGCCTCGCCCTGTGTGCTGCCGGTGCTGCCCATGCTGCTGGCCGGCTCGGTGGGCGAATCCGGCCGGCTGCGCCCGCTGGCGATAGCGCTTGGCTTCGTCAGCGCGTTTTCCGCGCTGGGCATAGTCTTTGGCGCACTGTCCAGCGCCTTCAGCGAAGCCCCAGGCGTGGTGCGCAACGCGGCCATCCTGTTGCTGCTGGGTGCCGGCCTGGCACGGCTCTGGCCGGCGGGCTTCGAGCGCCTGGCGGCCCCGTTAGCCGGCGTGGTCGACCGCCTGGCGGGCGCCGGCGGCCGGACCGGCACCGGCGTGGCCGGCGGCTTTGTGCTGGGCATGACGCTGGGCGCGGTGTGGACCCCGTGCGCCGGGCCGGTGCTGGCGTCGATCCTCGCGCTGGTGGCCAAGGCGCAAGACCTGCATCGCGCCGCCGGCCTGCTGGCGCTGTTCGCGGCTGGCGCGGCCATCCCGATGCTGGGCATTGCCTATGGCGGCCAGTTCGCCACCACTCACGTGCGCCGGCTGGCGCGTCACACGCACCGGCTGCAGCAAGGCTTCGGCGTGCTGGTGGTGGCGACCGCCATCGCCATGTACTTCCAGTACGACACCCTTGCCGTCGCCTGGCTGACCTCCCTTTTCCCTGCCTCCCAACCTGGAGCCTGAACCATGCATCGCTTGCTTCGTACCCTGCTTGCCACTACCGCCATCGTCGCCGCCCAGCATGCCGCCGCCGCCCCTGCCGACTATGGCAAGGCGCCGGAATTCACCGGCATCGACAAGTGGCTCAACTCTGAACCGCTGACCGTTGCCGGGCTGCGCGGCAAGGTCGTGCTGGTCGATTTCTGGACCTATAGCTGCATCAACTGCATCAACACGCTGCCCCATGTGCGTCAGTGGTACGACAAATACCGCGACAAGGGCCTGGTCGTGGTCGGCGTCCACACCCCGGAGTTCCCCTTCGAGAAGTCCACCGCCAACGTGCAGGCAGCGCTCAAGCGCTTCGATATCCGCTACCCGGTAGCGCAGGACAACGCCTATGCCACCTGGAACGCCTGGCGCAACCAGTACTGGCCGGCGCTCTACCTGGTCGACGCCAACGGCACCGTGGTCTACAAGCATTTTGGCGAAGGGAATTACGCCCAGACCGAAGCGGCCATTCAGAAGGCGCTGGGCAAGAACAAGTAAGCCTGCCATATCGCTTACAAGCGACCATTGAGCGCGAATGGCGAACGAGCCTGCCGCGCGCTGGGCCGTGCTCTCCGGCACGGCCCAGGCCTTGGAGCCTGTTCTCGCTTCCAAGACACATCCGAGCCGAAATCGAGGAGCTGAAGGTGGGCTCCACCAATCTCGCGACCATGCTGAGCAAGCTGATCCCGGGCATGGCGGACTCCAGCCGCACGGTCACGGACTTCGGCCAGACGCTGCGCGGGCGCGGCACGCTGATCCTGGTGGATGGCATTCCGCTCAACACCAACCGGGATTCGGCGCGCAACCTCGCCACCATCGATTCCAGCAACATCGAGAAGATCGAAGTCATGCGCGGCAGCAGCGCGATCTATGGCGCCGGCGCCAACGGCGGCATTATCGCGATCACCACGCGGCCCGCGGGCGGCGCGCCCAGCGCGGATACCACGGTGACGCTCGGCACCCCGCTGACACGGCTGAGCAAGGAAGGGCTCAGCGCCAATGTCCAGCAGCATTTTTCAGGCAGCCAGGGGCCGATCGACTACGCGTTCCACCTCGGCGCGCAGCGTATCGGCGGCTCCTACGACGCGCACGGCCACCGCATCGCGCCGGAGCCCAGCCAGGGCGACCTGTTCGATTCCAACGTCTACAACGTCAGCGGCAAGCTGGGCTGGCGCATCGACAGCCAGCAGCGCATCGAACTGAGCGTGAGCCAGTACCAGGCCAAGCAGAACACCGACTACGCCTCCGATCCGTCGGTGGCCAGGCTGACGCCGGGCACCGCCGCGGCGCGGGCGATCAAGGGGCTGCAGCTGGAAAACCAGAACGAACTGCGCAACACCGTGGTCAATCTGGGCTACCAGAACCTGGACCTGCTCGGCAGCACGGTGTCGACGCAGATCTACTACCGCGACTACTTCACCCGCTTCCCCCCGTTCGATGCGCGCGCGGTGGCCACGCGTGGCGGCAATGTGGACCAGGTCAGCCAGAACAGCGACGTGTTCGGCGGGCGCCTGACCATCAGCACCCCGCTGGGTGCCGACAAGAAGACCAAGCTGCTGTGGGGCGCTGACTACAACCAGGAGCGCAGCGACATGCCGCTCGACGTGTTCGATCCGCGCGCCTACGACCAGAGCGGCGGGCTGGTCTTCAACAAGACCGGTTCGCTGACCTACATGCCGCCGCTGACCACCCGCAGCGGCGGGATCTTCGGGCAGCTTCAGCACAAGTTCAACGAGCAGTGGTCGATGGAAGGCGGCGCGCGCTATGAACGCGCCAGCGCCACGTTCGACGACTTCGTGCCGCTGTCGCAATCGCGGGTCAGCAACCCGGTCGCGGTCCAGGGCGGCACCGTCAACTACGGCGCGTGGCTCTTCAATATCGGCGGTGCGTACGCGCCGGTGAAGAACCAGGAGTTCTATGCCTCGTTCGGCCAGGGCTTCCAGTTGCCCGATATCGGCCTGCAGATCCGCAATGCGCGGCCGGGCTTCAATATCAATTCGTCGAGCCTTGAGCCGGTCAAGACCAACAACTATGAAATCGGCTGGCGCGGCGCATTCGGCAATACGATGGCGAGCCTGGCGCTGTTCTACACCACCTCGCAGCTGGGCGACGTGCAGAGCTTCAACAATGGCCTGATCCTGACCCGGACCAAGGAGCGCATCGCAGGCGTTGAGGCTTCCGCCGACTACCTGAGCGACAGCGAGACCTGGGGCGCCGGCGGCACGTTCACCTGGATCAACGGCCGCGAGCAGCCGCAAGGCAGCAGCAGCTTCCAGAACATGACGGGCTATCGCATCCCGCCGCTGAAGCTGACCGCCTACGTCCAGTACCGGCCGATCAGCACTTGGAGCAACCGCCTGCAGGTGACCTACTACGGCGGCCGCGACTACCGGCTCAACGACCAGAACAGCTTCGGGCGGCGCGAGGTCAGCAGCTACACCACCGTCGACCTGATCAGCCGCTACCAGGTCAGCAAGAAGGACACGATCACGGTGGGGATCGAGAACCTGTTCAACCGCTACTACTACCCGTTGTACAGCCAGCTGATGCGCAACAGCAATAACACCAGCCGCCTGCCGGCTGCGGGCATCACGCTGACCGCGATGTACCAGCACCGCTGGTAAGGCTGCCGCCGGACGGCGCTGGCCTGGTCCCTTGACCGGCCGCGCCGTTTGCGCCGGGTTGGCGCAACGGCCGCGGAAGCGGCACGCCGGCGCACGGCGCCTCTCCCCGCTCCTATATCCTCCCGCGCAAGGGAGTTGATACAAATTGTATGCAATTTTTGTATCACGGAGTGCTTATCCCTGCTATTCTTGCTCCCCGGTTGCGGCCTGGAATTGGATCCAGGCCACGCTCGCGGCAGGCGGTCTCCGCCTGCCCGTCAGCGCGCAATGACAGGGCCGGGGGCAGCCCCTTCCCCGGCGCCAGAAGAACAAGACAGTCCGGAAACCTATCCGGCCAGACAACAGGAGACATGAATGGCGCCCTTGCTATTCAAGGTGGAAGACCGCCCCCCTCGGCTGACGACGTTTTTGCTTGCGCTCCAGCATCTGCTGGCCGCCCTGGGCGGCATCATTGCGGTGCCGCTGGTCATTGGCGGTGCGCTGAAGCTGCCGCCGGACCAGGTCATTGCCCTGGTGAATGCGGCCCTGCTTGGCTCGGGCATCGTCACCATCATCCAGTGCAAGGGCATTGGCCCGGTGGGCATCCGCATGCCATGCGTGATGGGCACCAGCTTCGCCTTTGTCGGCGCGGCCATCAGCGTGGGCGTCGAACACGGCGTGGCTGGCATCCTGGGCTCGGCGCTGGCGGGTTCGCTGGTGATGATCCTGGGCAGCTTCTTCATGCCGGCGATCCGCAAGCTGTTTCCGCATACCGTCACCAGCGTGGTAGTCACCATGATCGGCCTGTCGCTGATTCCGGTGGCCATCGACTGGGCCGCAGGCGGCCAGGGCAGCAGCCGCTATGGCGCACCCGGCAACCTGGCGATTGCCGTCGCGGTGCTGGCGCTGGTGGTCGCGGTGGTGCAGTGGGGCAAGGGCATGCTGTCGGCCTCGGCCATTGTGGTCGGCATTGCCGGCGGCTACCTGCTCTGCCTGGCGCTGGGCCTGGTCGACTTCACCCAGTTTCACCAGGCGCCGATCATCGCGGTGCCGCAGCCGCTGCACTTCGGGATGTCGTTCCCAATCTCCGGCATCGTCGCCATGTCGATCGCTTTCCTGGTGACCATCGTCGAATCCACGGGCACGTTCATGGCACTGGGCGCGGCCACGCAGCGGCCGATTTCCGGTAAATGCCTGTCGCGCGGCATCCTGTGCGATGGCTTTGGCTCGGCCTTTGCGGCACTGGTGTCGAGCCCGCCGCTGTCCACCTTTGCGCAGAACGTCGGCGTGGTTTCGCTGACCGGCGTGGCCAGCCGCCATGTGGTCGCGCTGACCGGTGTCATGCTGCTGCTGGCGGGGCTGTTCCCGGTGCTGGGCGCGCTGGTGGTGACGATTCCGCAGCCGGTGCTGGGCGGCGCCGGCCTGATGATGTTCGCGATGATCGTGTCGGGCGGGATCCAGATGCTCAGCACCGTCAAGTTCACGCAGCGCAATACCCTGATCGTGGCCGTGTCGATCGGCTGCGGCCTGGCGGTGACGTTCCGCCCGGAACTGCTGTCCAAGCTGCCTGCCTTCGTCCATGAAGTGTTTGGCTCCGGCATCACGGTGGGCTCGCTGTCGGCGGTGATCCTCAACCTGCTGCTGCCCGGCGGCAAGGACGAGCCAGCCGAACAAGCCGGCCACGGCACCGTCGGCGAGGCTGCCTGAGCAGCCTGCCTTGAAGCCCGCGGGCGCGCGCTAGCGTGCGCCGCCTCGCGCGGCCGCCCCGCCCCCTGGCGCGGGCGCCTTCAGCAGCGGGTAGGGATTGATCGCCCCGCCCGCGGTGTAGACGCCATAGTGCAGGTGGGGCGGCGTGCCCCGCGCATTGCCGCTTGTGCCGACATAGCCCAGCACCGTGCCGGGCACAATCACGTCGCCGGCACGCACGCCGGCGTAGTCGTCAAGATGGGCGTAGTAATGCAGCTGGCGCCCGGGCCCCATCACCCACACCACCTTCCCGCCCAGCTTGTTGGTGCCCACGCGCGTGACAATGCCCTCGGTAGCCGACACCACCGGGCGGCCGCGCGGCGCAAAGATATCGATGCCCTCATGCTTGCGTCCGCCGGAGCGCGCGCCGTGCCAGGTATCGCGCAGCGCGCCCGGGACAATGCCCTCGACCGGCACCGGCAATGCCACCGGCGCGGGGCGGACCGAGAGCCGGGCCACGTAGATCGCGCGTTCGAGTGGCGGCCGCAACCAGGGCCAGGCGAGCCAGATCAGGCCGATGCTCACCACCAGCCAGATCAGGCCGGCGAAAGCGCGGGGACGGGAAGACAGACGGGAGGCATGCATATGCCTTCGACGGCAGCCAGCCCCGCAAATTCCCCGTCAGGCGGGCCTGCGCGCCACATCAAACGGCCCCGGCACCACTTTCGAAAGCACTCTCCGGCCGAACCATACGGGCTGGCGCCGGTCATACCCTGACTGTTTTCACTGCAATGAGGAGAAGCAATGGATTGTCCGGTGTGCCCGCAAACGCAACTCGTGATGTCCGAACGCCAGGGCATCGAGATCGATTACTGCCCGAAATGCCGCGGTGTCTGGCTGGACCGGGGCGAACTCGACAAGATCCTTGAGCGCTCCGTGGCAACCGCCCCGGCACAGCAGGCGGCGCCGATGCAGCAAATGCCGCAGCAAACCCCGCCCCCGCGACAGGAATACCAGCGCGGCCATGGCGACCGCGACCGGTACTATGAGCGCGAGCAGAAGCACTATAAGAAGAAGAGCATCTGGCACGAACTGTTCGACTGAAGCCGGATTGCTAGTGCCACTGGTTCCAGCACAACGTTTGTGTGCTCGCTCTCCCGCTTGCGGGAGAGCAACCGTGTCAAGTCGGCATGCTGTCGAGCAATTCGACCTTGTTCTTCCACACGTCGCTGGTGCGCAGCTTGTGCGTCATGTCGATGTCGTGAGACTTAATGCGGGCGTCCAGCCACGCTATATGCTCCTTCAAACTCTTAAGTGCGACTGGCGGGGCAGTGGCAACCCATGCCTTCTCCTGCGCGCGCATCGCCACCAGTTGGCTGCGTCTATCCAGTAGATCGGCAAACTCGCGCTGCGCCTCGTCGGGCAGCGGCCGCGCCGGCGGGCGAATCTGCAGGGCGAAGCGTGCCAGTACCATCGCATCAAGCCGATCGGTCTTGGCCAGGATCCCGCAGGCCGAAGGCCCGGCTTGATGTCGTTTCTAGCTAAACCACCCCTCACCCCGGCCCTCTCCCCATGAGGGGAGAGGGAGAACACCTTGCTTAGGCTAGTTCGGGCGGCTTTGGCGCACCCAAAACCGTTGGCTTGCTGTCTGGGTGCTCCCAGCCCTCACGCCGCCTTGCGCCGGCGCCGCGAAGCTTCCGCGGCAGCATCGCGCAACTCAGGCGGCAAGGCACGCAATTCCACGGTGAAGAAGGCACGCTCGGCCGGCCGCAGCGCCGGCAACTGGGCGGCCAGCCGCTCCACCGCGGCACACGCTATGGCGGTAGCGCCTTGCTCGTGGGTGAGGTACCAGGCCGATTCGAGCAGCAGGTTGGCCAGCTGCAACGGCCCCAGCCTGACGTGGCCGGCGTCATGGTCTTCCAGCGCGAACGCAGCCACGGCGGACCAGCGCACGAAGCCCTTGGCCGGTGCGAACGGCGCGTGGAACGGCCGCAGTGCGTCGACAGCGTCGGCAACGGACAGCGGGCGCTGGCGGCGGAACGCGGCCATGCTGTCGTTGGCCCTGGCTGGCCGGTCGGACGGCGGGGTATCGGGCCCGCAGCTGCCGCGTGCGATGCGCAACAGGAAGATCGCGTTCCACGCCGTGCCACCGCCCACGCCGAACCGGTCGCAGATCCACTCCGACAAGCCCAGCCAGCGCATCGCCTGCCGCTGCACCGCGCTGGCGGACAAGGTGCGCGCGGCATCGACCAGGCCGTGCTGCCAGAACAGCCACAGGCACAGGCCGATATTGGCCGCGGCATGCTGCACGGCGTCGACGGAATCCGCCTCGTAGGCGGCCTGCAGCGCACCGGCGAAGGTATCCAGCGCCAGCTGCGCGGCCCGCGCCGTGCCGGCATGCCCGGCGCGCATGGCATCGGCCTTGTGCAGCAGCGCTTCGAGGTTCAGCACTTCAAAGCGCACGCGCGGGTTGTAGCGCACCACCAGGCGCAGTTCCGGATCGGACTGCAGCCCTTCCAGGCCGGCACGCGCGCCGTCGCTGTCACCGCGGGTATAGCGTTCCCAGGCCCGCACGATATGCGCCATGGCGCAGAACGCGGGCGTCGCTGCGCCGGCCTCAGCCGCCTGCACCAGGCGGTCGACACGCCTGAGTGCCGCCCGGCTCTGATCGAGGCGGCCGCAGCGCCGCCACGCCAGGCTTTCCTTGAGCAATGACAGCGCTTGCTGGAATCCGTCGCCGGCACTGCGGCCTGCCGCGCGGAAGGACTCGGCCACGGCCGAGCCGTGCATGCCCGCGTGGCCGTCCTGCGCGCCGCGCATGGCCTGGGTCAGCTCGCTCCAGAAGGCCATGTCGCGCATCACGTAGCCGACGCCGTCCGGCTGGCCCGCCGGCGCCGCTTGCGGCCCCGTGGGAAAGCCAAGGCGGCGGGCCAGCGCGGCCGGGCCCAGCGTGCGCCCGTCCGCCACAAAGCGCAGGTGGCGCGCGCACGCTGCCGTGATCCAGAACGGCCCGCGGCTGCGCTGCGCCGGATTGGCCGCGGCCGGGTCGCGCTGGCGGTCGCCCCCCCATCCGACCACCACCTGCCAGCGCGCAAAGTCCGCGAACGCGCGCGACACCAGCATGCGCAGGTTGGCCGCCGTCGGGAAGGCGCTGCGCACCACCGCCGCGGTGACACCGCCCTCCCCGGTGCGATGCGCATGCCAGATGCGCGCCAGCAGCCAGACCGACTGGTAGCGCGCGGGTTGGCCGTCGACCCGGTACGGGGCCGACACGTCGATACGGATCGGAGCAGGCGTGGCTGGCATCAGGTAGGCAGGGATCAAGTGAAAACCGCTGGTGGCGCCCGTCATGTTACGCAAGTTACAGCCAACGCGGTTGGCCTTATCCGGACGCTCTCCTATGCTGCGCACCACGGTCCGGGCCCGGATTGCCATCCCCTCAACTCTTCTGCAAAGCCATGAACAAACATCTTGCTCGTCTGCTGACACCGATGGCGATCGGCTTCGGCCTGCTCGCCTCCACCCTGCCCGCCCTGGCGGCACCGAAAGAAGTCCCGCTGGATGCCGCGGCGCTGTTCCGCCAGGCCGATGCCACCGGCACCATGGTGATCTACGACCTGCGGCGCGACCGCATGCTGACCTACAACAAGCCGCGTGCGGCCACGCAGTACTCGCCGGCGTCGACCTTCAAGATCCTGAACTCGATGATCGGCCTGGAGAGCGGTGCCGTGGCCGACGTCGACCATGACAAGCTGCCGTGGGACGGCAAGGTCTGGCTGGTCGGCGGCAAGGCTGTCCTGCCCGACGCCTGCAACGCTGACGTGCCGCTGCGCGTCGCCTTCCCGAATTCCTGCGTGCCGGCCTACCAGGCGCTGGCGCGGCGGGTTGGCAGCGCGGCCTACCAGCGCTACCTGACCGCATCGCACTATGGCAATGCCAACAGCTCCGGCCAGGTCGACCGCTTCTGGCTGAACGGCACGCTGCAGATCTCCGCCTACCAGCAGATCGACTTCCTGAAGGGCGTGGTACAGCGCACGCTGCCGTTCTCCCCGACCACCTTCAAGGCCGTGGACGACATCACTGTGATGGAGCGCACCGCCGGCTACACCCTGCACGCCAAGACCGGGTGGGCCGATTCGGCCAAGCCCGCAGTGGGCTGGCTGGTGGGCTGGGTTGAGCGTGGCGACGACGACTACCTGTTTGCACTCAATCTCGACATGGTGCAGCCCGAACACGCCAAGGCGCGCATGGAGATTGCGCGCGCGGCGCTGCGGCAGGCGGGGGCGTTGCCGGATTGACGCAGCCGAAGGCGCCCGCCGCACGCGCGGCCGCCTGCAGTGACTGCCCTCGGATATTCATACAGGCAATTTCTCCCCCGTATTTCAGATCCGTCTGATTTACCTGCCGACCCCGGATCGATAGCTTTGGCCGGTCGGCATTTCCCACCGCGTCGCCCGACGCAACCATTCCGTAGTGGGATCTGCCCGACGCCCATATGCAACGGGACAGCTAGACCTTTCCCACAATCCGGAGGTGAAATCCAATGAGAAAAATGGCAATGCCGGCAGCCCTGCTGTCGGCCATCGCGCTGCTGGCCGCCTGTGGCGGCGGCGGGGACGACACAACGACCACACCGGCGGCACAAACGCCACCTTCCGAAAATAATCCGGCACCGGCGCCTGCACCAAAGCCCGAGCCCTCGCCCGAAGCAGCACCGCAACCTGCACCCACTGGCGAGCTGCCGCCGAGCCTGAGCGCACCGCAACCGGGCTCGACGGCAGCGGTCGGCAATGGCAGCGAAGGTCTCTGGGTCGGCCTCATGAACGCCACGCTGGTCGACAACAGCGGGAAGTTCGTGCACGCGAGACCGACGGGCGTGCTGGCAGGCGCGTTCCAGTTTTCTGGCTCGGCCTGGACGCTGGGCCCCGGCACGCTGTACGAAACCGGCTTTGCCTACCCGGCCACCGGGGCCGGCACCATTACCCCGGGGCAGCGCTTTGACGGCAATTTCGTCGCCACGCCAAGCAACCCTATCAATTTGCTATCCGGTACCTATGATCCGTCCAACGCGCTAGCCGTGGACCAGGCTGCCATCGCCGGCAACTGGAAGCAAGACGGCTTTGCCATGCAGATCGATGACGCGGGCAACGTCACCGGTACCTATACCAGCGGCACCCGCATTTGCGACCTGCAGGGCACGGCAACGCTTGCCACCCCGGGATCGGCCAAGAACCTGTATGCGGTCAGGATCGTTGCCGAAAACTCCACGCAGCCGGGCAGCACCGGCTGCGCGCTGTCGACCGGCGTGCCGCACAACGGCTTTGCCGCGATCCGCCTGATGCCGGCCGACGGCAGCATCATCGTGAGCAGCAGCACGCGCTATGCACGCACGCTGGTGATGGCCGCCAGCACCGGGACCGGCGGGTACTTCACCATGCAGATGTCCAAACAATAAGCCCGCCCCCCGCAACGCCCCCGGGCGGTCCTCCTGCGGGCGGACCGCCGCTACCTTCTTCCTTCCGAGCCATGGCAGTGGCTTCCCGATCACCTGACACCCAGGCGGCGCATCCGCCCTCCGGGTTTCCCCGCGGTTGAGTTCTGCGCACCCATATCATTTAATTCAACATGAATTAATTAATAGCGGACGGAGACAAGATGACCGCATCCAAAGCGGGCCGTGGCGTGAATTCCGCCAGCCTGCGCCTGTACAACGAACGCGCGCTGCTGCTGGCGCTGCGCCGTGCCGGCGAGGCCTCCAAGGCTGACCTGGCGCGCATGGCGCAGCTGACCAATACGGCGGTGGGCAGCATCGTGCAGACCCTGTCCGAGGAAGGTCTGGTCGAACAGTCCGGGCGCCGCACGGAAGGCCAGCGCGGCCAGCCGGCCAGCCTGATCCGGCTGCAGCCCAAGGGCGCCTTCGGCATTGGCGTACGGCTGGACCGCGGCAGCATCGAGGTGGTGATGGTGGACTTTGCCGGCCATATCCTGGCCAGCCGCGCCCACCAGCTGGTCCTGCCCCACCCTGACCAGGCGCTGGAAATGGTGCGGCACGATATTGCCGAGCTGCGCGCCCTGCTCACCCCCACCGAACAGAAGCGCCTGCTGGGCATCGGCGTGGCGCAGCCCTATAACCTGGGTGCCTGGCTGCGCGAGCTGGACGTGCAGGGCGAAGCCTTCCAGGCAAGCTTCCGCGCCTGGGACCAGGCTGACTTCCCGGCAATGCTCAACGCCGCCACCGGCTTGCCGGTCTTCGGCGAGAACGACGGCACCGCCGCCGCGGTGGCCGAACTGTTCTACGGGCGCCACCATGCCCGGCATTTCCTCTATGTCTTCCTTGGCCCCGCCATCGGCGGCGGCGTGGTGCTCAATGGCGACTGCGTGCGCGGTGTCTCCGGCAATGCCGGCGATATCGCGATGATGCCGGTGCCGCCCAGCACCCTGCCCTCCGCGCCGGTTGCCACCGGCACCGGCAAGCGGCGCGACATCCTGATCTCGCGCGCGTCGCTCAACGCCCTGACCCGCCACCTGCGCCACCACGGCGTGGTGGTCAACGGCCATGCCGACCTGCAGCGCCAGGTCGAGCTGGGCCACCCCGCGGTCGAGGAATGGATTGCCGACTGCGTCGATGCGCTGGCGCCGGCGCTGCAGTCCGCCCTCGCCGTGCTCGACGTGCCGCTGGTGATCTTCGATGCCGATATCGACGGCGGCCTGGTCGCCACGCTGATTGCGCGCCTGCAGCAGGTGCTGGATGAAAGCGCCCCCGAAGCCCGCGCGCCCGCCACCGTGGTGCGCGGCTGCTTTGGCGCCAACGCCGGCGCGGTGGGTGCCGCGTCGCTGCCGATGTTCATGAACTTCTCGCCGCGCGCCGAACTGCTACGGGGCGCGTCTGCCATCGTTCCGGAGGCCGGCCATGCCATTGTCTGAAGCACCGCGTACCTCGCCCATGGCAGCGCACCTGCATGGCGGCCATGCGGGCCCAGCGCCGCTGCTTGAACTGCGCAATATCTCCAAGACCTTCCCCGGCGTGAAGGCGCTCAGCAACATGGAGCTGACCGTCTACGCCGGCGAAGTCCATGCCCTGATGGGCGAGAATGGCGCCGGCAAATCCACGCTGATGAAGATCCTGTCCGGCGCCTACATCGCCGACCCGGGCGGCGAGTGCCGCATCGCCGGCAAGCCGGTGGCCATCGACGGCCCGGCCACGGCGCGCGCCCACGGCGTGGCCGTGATCTACCAGGAGCTGAGCCTGGCGCCCAACCTGAGCGTGGCCGAGAACATCTACCTGGGCCGCCACCTGCACCACCGCGGCATGGTCGACCGCGCCGCCATGGCGCGCGCCTGCGAGGCCACGCTGGCCCGGCTGGGCGCGGACTTCACGCCGCAGACGCCGGTGCATACGCTGTCGATCGCGCAGCGCCAGCTGGTGGAGATCGCGCGCGCGGTGCATTTCGAGACCCGCATCCTGGTGATGGACGAGCCCACCACGCCGCTGTCCACCCGCGAGACCGACCGCCTGTTCGCCCTGATCCGCCAGCTGCGCGCCGAAGGCATGGCCATCATCTATATCAGCCACCGCATGGCGGAAATCGATGAGCTGGCCGACCGCGTCACGGTGCTGCGCGACGGCTGCTTTGTCGGCACGCTCACGCGCGACGTTCTGACGCAGGCGGCGCTGGTCAAGATGATGGTCGGGCGCGACCTGTCCGGCTTCTACACCAAGACCCATGGCGCGGCCGCGCCGGGCGAGATCATGCTGTCGGTGCGCAATATGTCCGATGGCCGGCGCGTGCGCGGCTGCAGCTTCGACCTGCGCGCCGGCGAGGTGCTGGGCCTGGCCGGGCTGGTGGGCGCCGGGCGCACCGAGCTGGCGCGGCTAGTCTTCGGCGCCGATGCCCGCACCGATGGCGCCGTGTTCGTGGCCGGCACGCCGCTGGCCGTCACCGGCCCGCGCCAGGCGATCGATGCCGGCATTGCCTACCTGACCGAAGACCGCAAGCTGCAGGGCCTGTTCCTGGACCAGAGCGTGCACGAGAACATCAACCTGATCGTGGCCGCGCGCGATGCGCTGCGCGGCGGGCGCCTGAACCGCGCCAGCGCGCGCCAGCGCACCGCCGCGGCGATCCGCTCGCTCGGCATCCGCGTGGCGCACCCGCAGGTCAACGTGGGATCGCTATCCGGCGGCAACCAGCAGAAGGTGATGCTGTCGCGGCTGCTGGAAACCCGGCCGCGCGTGCTGATCCTGGACGAGCCCACGCGCGGCGTGGATATCGGCGCCAAGGCCGAGATCTACCGGCTCATCAACGAGCTGGCGCGCTCCGGCGTGGCGGTGCTGATGATTTCCAGCGAACTGCCCGAGGTGGTCGGCCTGTGCGACCGCGTGCTGGTGATGCGCGAAGGCGAGCTGGCCGGCGAAGTGCCGGGCTGCGCCGATGCCGCCGCCATGCAGGAACGGATCATTGCGCTGGCCACCGGAGCCGGCGAGCAACCGCCCCCAGTCCTGCACTGAACCGCTGAATTCCCGTACAGGCCGGCAAAGAACGGCCGCACCGGGGCGGCATCCCGCCTCGCAGCATCAGGAGACACATATGCGCAATCCCCTCTCATCCACGGCCCATGGCGTCACCGCCCAGGCTGCCACGCCGGTGGGCCACGCCACCGGCCGCGCCACCACGCAGGAACGCCTGCGCGCGCTCGGCATGCTGCCGGTGCTGGTGCTGCTCTGCTTTGGCTTCACGCTGCTGACCGAGAACTTCGCCAGCCTGCAGAACCTGTCGATCATCGCCCAGCAGGCGTCGATCAACCTGGTACTGGCCGCGGGCATGACATTCGTGATCCTGACCGGGGGCATCGACCTGTCGGTGGGATCGATCCTGTCGGTGTCGGCCGTGGTGGCGATGCTGGTCTCGCTGATGCCGCAACTGGCGGCGCTGAGCGTGCCGGCAGCGCTGCTGTGCGGATTGCTGTTCGGACTGGTCAACGGTGCGCTGATCGCCTTCATGAAGCTGCCGCCGTTCATCGTGACGCTGGGCAGCCTGACCGCGGTGCGCGGGCTGGCGCGGCTGGTCGGCAACGACAGTACGGTCTACAACCCGGATATCCCGTTCGCATTTATCGGCAACGGCGACCTGCTGGGCATCCCCTGGCTGGTGGTGATTGCCGTTGCGGTGGTCGCGGTGTCGTGGCTGGTGCTGCGCCGCACGGTGCTGGGGCTGCAGATCTACGCGGTCGGCGGCAATGCCGAGGCGGCGCGCCTGTCGGGCATCAAGGTGTGGGTGGTGCTTCTGTTCGTCTATGCGGTGTCGGGCCTGCTGTCGGGGCTGGGCGGCGTGATGTCGGCGTCGCGGCTGTATGCGGCCAACGGGCTGCAGCTGGGGCAGTCCTATGAGCTGGATGCGATCGCCGCGGTGATCCTGGGCGGCACCAGCTTTGTCGGCGGGGTCGGATCGATTGCCGGCACGCTGGTGGGTGCGCTGATCATCGCGGTGCTGTCCAACGGGCTGATCCTGCTGGGCGTGTCGGATATCTGGCAATACATCATCAAGGGCCTGGTGATCATCGGCGCGGTCGCGCTCGACCGCTATCGCCAGAAGGGCTCGGCCCGTACCTGAGCTGCGGCCGCACAGGAGACAGACCGTGATCCAACCCATCCTCAAAGCCCTTGCCGCGAGCGCGCTGGCAGCGCTGTGCGCGGTGCCGGCCCTGGCACAAGCGCCCGCGCAGACCGCGCCGGCTTCAGATGTCCAGTCCGTGCAGCGCCCGCTCAAGAAGGTTGGCGTGACCCTGGGTTCGCTGGGCAACCCGTATTTTGTCGCACTGGCCCGCGGTGCCGAGGCCGCGGCCCTGCAGGCCAACCCGAAGGCAAAGGTCACCGTGCTGTCGGCGGACTACGACCTGAACAAGCAGTTCATGCACATCGACAGCTTTATCGTCGCCGGCGTCGACCTGATCCTGATCAACGCCGCCGACGCCCGCGCCATCGAGCCGGCGGTACGCAAGGCGCGCAAGGCCGGCATCGTGGTGGTGGCGGTCGATGTGGCCGCCGCCGGCGCCGATGCCACCGTGCAGACCGACAACACCCAGGCCGGCGAACTCGCCTGCGGCTTTATCGCCGACCGGCTCAAGGGCCGCGGCAACGTCATCATCCAGAACGGCCCGCCCGTATCGGCGGTGCTGGACCGGGTCAAGGGCTGCAAGACCGTGCTGGCGCGCCACCCCGATATCCGCATCCTGTCCGACGACCAGGATGCCAAGGGCTCCCGCGAAGGCGGGCTGAACGTAATGCAGCTGTACCTGACGCGCTTTCCCAAGGTGGATGCGGTCTTCACCATCAACGACCCGCAGGCCGTGGGCGCGGACCTGGCCGCGCGCCAGCTCAACCGCCGCGGCATCGTGATTGCCTCGGTCGACGGCGCGCCTGACATCGAGGCGGCATTGAAGGCCGACACGCTGGTGCAGGCCTCGGCCAGCCAGGACCCGTGGGCCATTGCCCGCACCGCTGTGCAACTGGGCGTGGGCATGATGAATGGCCAGCGCCCGCCCAACCCGACCGTGCTGCTGCCGTCCACGCTGGTGACGCGTGCCAATGTAGGCCAGTACAAGGGCTGGGCCGCGCCGCGGTAAGCGGCACGGCCGGTCCTTCCACCCTCTTTTCCATTTGCTGATTCCATGATGGCTAGCCCCCCTGCCGGCGCTCCGGCACCTGAACCTGCTCCAGAGTTCGATTTCGTACTGTTCGGCGCCACCGGCGACCTGGCGCGGCGCAAGCTGCTGCCGGCACTGTTCGATGCCCACGCCGCCGGTTCGCTGCATCCGCGCGGGCGCATCCTGGCACTGGGCAGCCAGCCGCTGTCGCATGACGCCTACCTGGCGATGCTAAACGACGAAGTGCTGCCAGCGCTGGCCGGCAACGCCGCGGCCGCAGCGTGGCAGGGCTTTCTCGACCGCATCGTGTATCTGCAGGTCGATGCCAACGCCGATGCCGGCTTCGGCGCGCTGGCCGAGCTGGTCAATGCGCGCGCGGCGCCAGTGGTGGTGTTCTACCTGGCCACGGCCCCGCACCTGTTCGTCACCATCTGCGAGCAACTGGCGCGCGTGGGCCTGACCGGCCCGCGCAGCCGCATCGTGCTGGAAAAACCGCTCGGGCACGACCTGGCCTCGTCCGAGGCCATCAACGCGGAAGTGGCGCGGCACTTTGCCGAGGACCAGATCTACCGGATCGACCACTACCTGGGCAAGGAGTCGGTGCAGAACCTGATGGCGGTGCGCTTTGGCAACGTGCTGTTCGAGCCGCTGTGGCGGCGCGAATGGGTGCGCCAGGTGCAGATCACCATCGCCGAAGAGCTGGGCGTGGAGCGCCGCGGCAACTTCTATGACGGCATCGGCGCGCTGCGCGACATGGTGCAGAACCACCTGCTGCAGCTGCTGTGCATGGTGGCGATGGAGCCGCCCACGAGCCTGTCGGAAGACGCCATCCGCGATGAGAAGCTCAAGATCCTGAAGGCGCTGCGGCCGATCCGGCCGGAAGACGTGGCCGAAAAGGTGGTGCGTGGCCAGTACTCCCGTGGCGCCGCGGGCGGCGACCCGGTGCCCGGCTATGCCAGTGAACCCGGCATCGCGCCCGACAGCCGCACCGAGACCTTCGTCGCTATCCGCGCCGAGATCGCCAACTGGCGTTGGGCCGGGGTGCCGTTCTACCTGCGTACCGGCAAGCGCATGCAGTCGCGCGTGGCGGAGATCGTAATCCATTTCCATGACGTGCCCTACCCGCTGTTCCCGCACCCGCTGGGAATCATGTCCGGCAACCGGCTGGTGATCACGCTGCAGCCCGAGGAGAGCATCCGGCTGTATTTCCTGACCAAGCAGCCGGGCGACACGCAGGCGCTGATTCCCGCGTCCCTCGACCTGCAGCTGAACACTGCCGCCCCACGTGTACGGCGCGTGGGCGCGTACGAGCGCCTGCTGCTCGACGTGATCCGCGGCCGGCTGGGCCTGTTCGTGCGGCGCGATGAGCAGGTACAGGCGTGGCGCTGGGTCGCGCCCATCCTGAAGACGTGGGAGAACTCGCCCACGCCGCCCAAGCCTTACACCGCCGGCACCTGGGGCCCGGCAGCCTCCAGTGCCCTGCTGTCGCGAGACGGCATGGCCTGGCATGAAGAGATGTAGCCCACGTATTGCGGAGTATCTGACATGACCACTTCCCTGCCCGCCTGGCAAGCCCTGCGCGCGCACGCCGACACCCTGCGCGGCACCCATATGCGCGACTGGTTCGAAGGCCCGCGCGGCCCGCTGCGCGCCGAGCGCTTCACCGCCGAAGCCTGCGGCCTGACGCTGGACTACGCCAAGAACCGCATCACCGACGAAACGCTGGCGTTGCTGTTCACCCTGGCTGGCCAGGCGCGCGTGGCCGAGCGGCGCGACGCCATGTTCGGCGGCGAACCGGTCAACACCACCGAGCACCGCGCAGCACTGCATATCGCGCTGCGCGCCTATCCGGAGGACGGCTATCGCGCGCTCGGCGTGCCCGTGGGCGCTGACGTAGCCACGGTGCTGGCACAGATCGAGCGCTTTGCCAACGCGGTGCGCAGTGGCGCCTGGACCGGGTTCGATGGCCGCGCGATCACCGACGTCGTCAATATCGGCATCGGCGGGTCGGACCTGGGCCCGCGCATGGTCTGCCGCGCGCTGAGCGATGCACAAACCACCGGCCCGCGCATGCACTTTGTCGCCAATGTCGACGGCAGCGATCTGGCACGCACGCTGTCGGGGCTGGATGCCGCCACCACGCTGGTGATCGTCTGCTCCAAGACCTTCACCACGCTGGAAACCATGGCCAACGCCTGCACCGCGCGCGACTGGTTCCTGCAGCAAGGCGTGACCCGCGCCGGGCTGGCGCGCCATTTCGTGGCGGTGTCGACCAACCGCGATGCGGTGGCCGAGTTCGGCATCGACCCGGCCAATATGTTCCCGTTCTGGGACTGGGTGGGCGGACGCTTCTCGCTGTGGTCCGCAGTGGGACTTTCGATCGCCGTGGCCATCGGCTTCGAGCGCTTCCGGCAATTGCTGGACGGCGCGCGCGCGATGGACCTGCATTTCGCCAGCGCACCGCCCGAGCGCAACCTGCCGATGATCCTGGGCCTGCTCGACGTCTGGTACCGCAGCTTCCTCGGCGCCGGCAGCCGCTGCGTGGCGCCCTACTGCGAGCCGCTGGAACTGCTGCCGGCCTTCCTGCAGCAACTGGAAATGGAAAGCAACGGCAAGTCCGTGCGGCTTGACGGCGGCGCGCTCGATGCGGGCTCGGCCGCTGTGGTATGGGGCACGACCGGCACCAACGGCCAGCACGCCTACTTCCAGATGATGCACCAGGGCTCGCAGCTGGTTCCGGTAGACTTCATCGCCACGCTGGAACCCGTGAGCGACTTGCCCGGCCACCATACCAAGCTGCTGGCCAACTGCTTTGCACAGGGCGAGGCGCTGCTGCGCGGGCGCACCGCCGACGAAGTGCGCGCCGAGGGCGTGCGCGACGAAGCGCTGGTGCCGCACCTGGTGTTCGAGGGCAACCGGCCCAGCAATACGCTGCTGCTGCAGCGGCTGGACCCGTACCACCTGGGCGCGCTGCTGGCGCTGTCGGAACACCGCACCTTCGTGCAGGGTGCGCTGTGGCAGATCAATTCGTTTGACCAGTGGGGCGTGGAACTCGGCAAGAAACTGGCCGCGCCGATCCAGCGCGAACTGGAAGGCACGGCCGGCGCCGCCGCGCATGATGCGTCGACGGCCGCACTGATCCGCCGCGCCCAGGCAGTGCGGGCAACGGCCGCAGGCTAACCCGCGGCAAACAACACAGGAGACGCCGATGTCCACGCCCCTTCCCCGCTATGTCGTGTTCGGAGAAGCCCTGACCGACATGGTCCGCCAGGCCGACGGCAGCTGGCTGGGCCTGCCCGGCGGCTCATGCTGGAACGTGGCGCGCGTGGGCGCCCGGCTGGGCATTGCCACCGCCTTTGCGGGAGCCGTCAGCCAGGACCTGTTCGGCGATGACCTGGCCCAGGCCAGCGCTGACGCCGGCCTGGACAGCCGCTTCCTGCAGCGGGTGGCGCGCTCGCCGTTGCTGGCCTTTGTCGCGTCACGCCATCCGCCGCAGTACTTCTTTGTCGGCGACGACAGCGCGGACCTGCATTTCGATCCGGCGCGCCTGCCAGAGGGCTGGCGCCAGGCGGCAGAGGTGATCCACTTCGGCTCCATCAGCCTGGTGCGCCAGCCGCTGGCGGCACGGCTGTGTGAAGAAGCCACGCTGGCCGCAACGGCGGGCAAGCGCATTGCCTTCGACCCCAACTTCCGGGACCTGATGCGCGCACCGGGCTACGCCAACGTCCTCGCACACATGCTGCGGCTGGCCAGCTACGTCAAGATCTCCGACGAAGACCTGGCCGGACTCTTTCCCACGCTCGATATCGACGCGGCACTGGCACAGGTACGCGCCATGGCGCCCGATGCAACCGTCATGCTGACGCGCGGCGCGCATGGCATGACGTTGCTCAAGGGCAGTATTGTCGTCGAGCAGCCCGCGCTCGCAGTTGATGTGGCCGACACCGTCGGCTGTGGCGATGCGGCGATGGGCGGCTGGATGGCCGGCGTGCTGTCCGGCGCGGCGGGCGACCTTGCCGCGCAGGCGCGGCTGGCTGCCGCCGCGGCGGCAATTGCTGCGACCCGGGCCGGCGCGTATCCGCCGCGGCGCGAGGAAGTGGAAGAATTGCTGGCTGCCTGAAGGGCCGGCGACAGGAGCCGCAAGCGATCAGCAACGGAAAAGCCGGAGCCAGCAAGGAAAGCCCTTTGGGAAAGCTCTGAATATGCGCCAGATTTCCAGAAAATAACCTCCTCGTTACATTGTCGGTGGCAAAGTGATGTGCTAACCAGACGGGCCTTGGCCACAGACAAACGTTGTTCGGGCGTCCTATGGACGTACGAAACTATGCAAGCGGTCGGGCTCGCTATACTTATCACACTGTGATAGCATACCTATGCGCGACCGTAGCCTCGACACACTATTGGACCTGGATGGGCTCCGCTTCGTCATGGATGACGAAAGCTTGTATTGGGTGAAAATCGTGGTGCGCACCTGCGCTGTCTCGCAGGAACGCCCTCACGGACTGAGGTATTCGCTGACACTGCATGACAGGATTGGCTGCCGTTTGCTTGGCTTTGACAATGCGCACGGCATCAATGAGGGATCCGGGCCAGGAGTGCGGACGCGCATTGAATACGACCACCAGCACATGGCGGCGGGCGTTCGATTCTACGACTACCACGATGCTTCCACGTTGCTGGAAGATTTCTGGACAGAGGTCGACAAGATCCTGCAGCAAAAGGAGTGAATGATGAGCGGCAACCTCAAGATTGGCATCGCCTCACTGGACGACTTCAAGGCCCGCACCATGGCGATCGCCCGCGGCAAACTCAAGCCCGGAAAGGATGAGCCCAAGGTCTGGTTTCAATCGCTGGACGTGCTGGCAAAGGTCCTGTCCCCAGCCAATCGCCAATTGCTTGCGCTGATCGCGGAAACGAATCCTGAATCGCTCGAAGAGCTATCGCAAAAAACCGGACGGGCCGTGTCGAACCTGTCGCGGACACTCCGCACGATGGAGGGCTATGGCTTGATTCACTTTGAACAAGGGCCACGCCGCAGGCTTGCTCCGCGCGTTGACTACAGCGGCGTGGAGCTTGAGCTTGCTTTTCACTAGCGTCCGCTGACATGGTTGGCTGCATGGCCGGCGCGCTTGCCACTACAGCAGGAACGCCGGCCACAGCAGCTGCCCGGGGTTGAGCGCCGCGAAACTGCTGCTCTTGAGCAGGCGGCAATGTCCGGGCGGCAAATACTCTCAACGACGCGATCACCCCGAGCCATGCGCCACGCGCATGCATTCATGCGGAGATATCGCTACCGTCTGCGCCCCGCCTTCTCCTAACATCAGCTGCACCATCTGCCCGGCCGGCCTGAGACGACACCGGCCCTTGCCCCCGGCAGCTGTCACAGAGGAGGAAACACCCATGCAAAACAGCGCTGCGCCAACGAGCGCGCCCTACACACCGGCTGCGCCAGCGGCGCCCGCCATCCAGCCCAGCCAGCGCCGCCGCGCCATCATCGCGACGGTGATCGGCAATGGCCTGGAATGGTTCGATTTCACCGTCTACAGCTTCTTCGCGGTCATCATCGCGAAGCTGTTCTTTCCCACCGGCGACGACCTCAGCTCGCTGCTGCTGGCCGTGGCCACCTTCGGCGTGGGCTTCTTCATGCGCCCGGTGGGCGGCATCGTGCTGGGCATCTACGCCGACCGCGTGGGCCGCAAGGCGGCACTGTCGCTGACCATCCTGCTGATGGCGCTCGGCACCACGCTGATCGGCATTGCGCCCACATACGACCAGATCGGCCTCTTCGCCCCGCTGCTGATCGTGGTGGCGCGCCTGATGCAGGGCTTCTCCGCCGGCGGCGAGATGGGCGGCGCCACCGCCTTCCTGACCGAGTACGCCCCGGCGCGCCAGCGTGCCTACTACTCCAGCTGGATCCAGGCCAGCATCGGCGTGGCCGTGCTGCTGGGCGCGGCGGTGGGCACCTTCGTCACCAGTTCGCTGAGCACCGAGGCACTCAACAGCTGGGGCTGGCGCCTGCCGTTCCTGCTGGGCATCGTGATCGGCCCGGTGGGCTACTACATCCGCCACCACCTCGATGAAACCCCGACCTTCCGCGACAACGCCGAGCGCGCCGATTCACCGCTCAAGGAAATCGTGCAGGCCTACCCGCGCGAGACCCTGGCCAGCTTCTCGATGGTGATCCTGTGGACGGTGTGCACCTATGTGCTGCTGTTCTACATGCCGACCTACGCGGTCAAGGTGCTGAAGGTGCCGCAGGCCGATGGCTTTATCGCCGGCATGGCGGGCGGCAGTGCCATCATGGTGTTCGCGCCGCTGGTGGGCCTGCTGGCCGACCGCATCGGCCGGCGCGTGCTGCTGAGCGGCTCGGCGCTGCTGATCCTGGTGCTGGCGTGGCCGATGTTCGCGTATATCAACCATGCGCCCGGCCTGGCTTCGCTGCTGGTATTCCAGCTGGTGTTCGGCGTGCTGATCGCCACCTATACCGGCCCGATCCTGGCGGCGTTCTCCGAACTGTTCCCGGCGCGCGTGCTGTCGACCGGCCTGTCGGTGGCCTACAACTTCGCGGTGACGATCTTCGGTGGCTTTGCCTCCTTCATCATCACCTGGCTGATCGCCACCACCGGCAGCAGCATGGCCCCGGCCATCTACGTGATGATCGCCGCCACCATCAGCCTGGTCGGCACCCGCTTCGTGCGCGAACCTTCCTACCTGCAACAACGCTGACATGTCCCAGAGTCCCCAGATCCTTTTCCACGGCGGCGATGTGCTCGAACCCGCCACGGGCGAGCTCCTGCGCGGCCACGATGTCCTGGTTGAAGGCGAGCGCATTGCCGCGGTCGGCCCGGCCATCGATGCCCCCAACGCACAGCGCATCGACGCGCGCGGCAAGACCGTGATGCCCGGCCTGATCGACTGCCACGTGCATGTGCTGGCCTCGCTGGCCAACCTCGGCCTGAACGCGGTGCAGCCCAACGTGCTGGTGGCGATCCGCGCGCTGCCGATCATGCAGCGCATGCTGGAGCGCGGCTTCACCACCGTGCGCGATGCCGGCGGCGCCGACTGGGGCCTGTCGCAGGCGGTTGCCACCGGGCTGGTGCCGGGGCCGCGCATCTTTGCGTCGGGCAAGGCACTGTCGCAGACCGGCGGCCATGGTGATTTCCGTCCGCGCTCGGATGTGCTGGAGCCCTGTTCGTGTGCCTTCCGCGCCGGTGCCATCGCGCGCGTGGTGGATGGCGTCGATGCCGTGCGCCTAGCCGTGCGCGAAGAAATCCAGAAGGGCGCCAGCCAGATCAAGATCATGGCCTCGGGCGGCGTGGCCTCGCCTACCGACCCGATCGGCAACACCCAGTACAGCGAAGACGAGATCCGCGCGATTGTTGCCGAAGCCGAAGCCGCACAGACCTATGTGATGGCCCACGCCTACACCGGCCGCGCCATCACGCGCGCGGTGCGCTGTGGCGTGCGCACCATCGAGCACGGCAACCTGGTCGACCGCGACAGCGCCGACGAGATGCGCAGGCACGGCGCCTTCGTGGTGCCGACGCTGGTCACCTACGACGCGCTTGCGCGCGACGGCGCCCGCCTGGGCCTGCCGGCCGACTCCGTGGCCAAGATCGAGACCGTGCGCCAGGCCGGGCGCGACTCGCTGCGCATCTATGCCGATGCCGGCGTGCCGATGGGCTATGGCTCGGACCTGCTGGGCGAGATGCACGACCACCAGGCCGAAGAGTTCCGCATCCGCGCCGATCTGCTCGGCAATCTGGAAGCGATCCGCTCGGCCACCTCGATCGCGGCCGCCATCCTGCAGCGCGAAGGCAAGCTTGGCACCGTGCGCGCCGGCGCGCTGGCCGACCTGCTGCTGGTCGACGGCAATCCGCTGGCCGATATCGGCCTGATCGCCGGCCAGGGCGAGCGCCTGAGCGTGGTGATGCAGGCCGGCCGCATCCACCGCCGCGCCGGCTGATCCGGGCGGCGCGCCCCTCCCGCTGGCCTCCATCTGGATGCGCCGGCGGTCTATCATGGCGGCTTCTCTGACCGGAAACCCCATGCGCATTTCCCCGCTCCCGCCCCTGCCCAACCTGGTCGCGTTTGAAGCCGCGATGCGCCACGGCAGCTTCACCCGCGCCGCGGCCGAACTGCACCTGACCCAAAGCGCGATCAGCCGCCAGGTGGCCCAGCTGGAAGACTTTCTCGGGCGCAAGCTCTTTATCCGCGAACCGCGCGCGCTGCGCCTGACCGTCAGTGGCCAGCGCTATGCCGAGGTGGTGCAGCGCCTGCTGGTGGGCTGCGCCGAAGCGACCGAAGACGTGATGAAGGTGCGCAGCCATACCGCCCTGACGGTGGCGTGCTCCAGCGGCGTGGCGGTGCTGTGGCTGACGCCGCGGCTGGCCTCGTTCCGCGAGGCGCACCCCGAGATCCAGCTGCGCCTGACCGTCAACGACAGCCTGGCGTCACTGTCGCCGGCGGAGTTCGATATCGGCATGTACTATCTGCGCGAGGGCCCGCCGCCGGGACTGGCAGCACGACGGCTGTATGGCGAGGAAGTGTTCCCGGTGTGCGCGCCGGGCTACCTGAACGGCCGCACGCTGGCCCCGGCCGCGCTGGCCAATGAAACGCTGCTGATGCTCGACGACGGCCAGCGCCAGTGGATGTCCTGGCAGACCTGGCTGGCCAACCAGGGCCTGCCCGACGCCACGCTGCGCAACGTGCTCACCTCCAACCAGTACCCGATCCTGCTGCAGCTGGCCATGGAAGGCCATGGCATCGTACTGGGCTGGCGCCATATGATCGACGCCTGCCTGCGCGAAGGCCTGCTGGTGCGCGCCAGCGAGGCCAGCGCCAGCCTGGGCGGCGGCTACTACGCGGTGTGGCCGCGCGACCGGATGGAACCGGCCGCGGCGCGCGCGTTCCGCAGCTGGCTGGTGCGGCAGGCGACGCCTGCACCAGCCTGATCGCTCAGGAACCCGCCTTGTAGTTCGTATCCTTGACGATCTTCGCCCACCTTGCCGCATCCTCGGCAATGGTCGCGGCAAACTGCTCCGGTGTGCCACCCACCACCTCATAGTCGATCGCTGCCAGGCGCTGCTTGATCTCGGGCTGCGCCAGGATGCGGTTCACCTCCTGGTTCAGCCGCGTGACGATTTCCTTGGGCGTGCCAGCCGGTGCCAGCAGCCCCGCCCAGGAATTGAAGGCCATGCCGTCATAGCCGGCCTCATGCATGGTCGGCACGTCCGGCAGCGCGGGCGAGCGCTTGGACGCGAACACCGCCAGCGGACGCAGCTTGCCGGCCTTGATCATCGCCATGCCGTTGAACGGGTCGATGGTCATGTCGACCTCGCCTGCCACCACTGCCTGCATCTGCGGCCCGGTGCCGCGGTAAGACACGCTGACGACGTCCGGCGTGCCCGCCGCGGACTTGAAGGTGGCGCCGATCAGCTCGATCATGCTGCTGCCGGCCGACAGGCTCAGCGGCTTGGTCTTGGACTTGGCCAGCGCCACGAACTCCTGCACGGTCTTGGCCGGCACCGACGGATGGACCACCATCACGAAGCCGATATTGCTGATCTGCGAGATCGGCGCAAAGCTCTTCAGCGGCTCATAGCCCGCCTTGTACAGCACCGGGCTGAGAGTCTGCGCGCCGGCGCTGTTCAGCAGCAGGGTGTAGCCGTCCGGCGCCGCGCGCGCCACGATGTCCGTGCCGATGATGCCGTTGGCGCCGGGACGGTTTTCCACCACCACCGACTGCTTGAGCGCTTCGCCCAGCTTCTGCGAAATCAGCCGCGCCACCACGTCGGTGGCCCCGCCTGGCGCAAACGGCACCACCATGCGGATCGGCTTGCTGGGATAGGTGTCACTCCAGGCCAACGCGGGCATCGTGCCCAGCATGGCGGCGCACAGCATCAGGCGGCGGCGCAAGTTCGGTTTCATCGGGTTGTCTCCTGGACGGCGGTTGTCGGAAGCCGGCACCGGCATGGCCAGCCATGGCTGCACCTGCATTTATTCATAATTGTGAATTTTATTTTACCCACATAAATTATCCCGTCAACCGAGGGTATGTGCGGACAGGCGGCCGACCGTGACGCTGACGGTACCGACCCCGCCGGAAGTGCAGGCGAAGGACGCGGCCAACACGGCCTGCACCTGAGCCGCTGGGTTCAATCATGCAAGAAGGGACGCCAAGGCGTCCCTTTTTCCTACTGCTTCCGAACCTCCGATTGGGGCGGAAGATGGTCACATACCGGCCCTTGCGAGCAGGGAAATCGGCCGCTATCCGGATGCTCGAAGGCGCGTCACAGCATTGATCGCTACCACGGAATCGGCTGGCGATCGCGGAAGAAGCCGCCGGTGGGACCATCGTCGGGCAGCGTTGCCAGCCAGATCACAGTGTCGATGCACTGCTCCGGCGAGCGCGGCGCATCGGGGCCGCCCAGATCGGTGCGACACCAGCCCGGGCACACGGAGTTGACCTTGGCGCCGTGATCGGCCATCTCGGCGGCCAGGATGCGCGTGACGGCATTCAGCGCCGTTTTCGAGATCCGGTAAGCCGGCACGCCGCGGCCCATCTCCGCCAATTGCCCCATGCCCGAAGCCAGGTTGACCACCCGGGCGGCGCGGCTGGCGCGCAGCAGCGGTGCCAGCGCCTGGGTGGTCCGCAGCACGCCGAACAGATTGGTTTCCAGGGTGCGGCGCAGGGTCTCGAGCGGCAGTTCGAGCAGGCTGGTGTGATAGTGGTCGAGCGAAACACCAGCGTTGTTGATCAGCACGTCCACGCGTCCGAAGCGTTCGCTCAGCCAGTTGGCCAGTGCGGCCGCCGAGCCTTCTTCCGTGACGTCAAGGCGGTGGCATGCGATCGGATGCCCCGCGAGCCGGAGCTCTGCCTCAAGCCCAGCGAGGTCCGCCGGCGTGCGCGCCGTGGCGACGACCAGATGGCCTTCAACAGTGGCCAGACGGCGCGTGGCTGCACGGCCCAGGCCGCGGCTCGCGCCGGTGATGACGGTAATGGGTTGGTTGGCCATGCCTGAGGTCCTCCTCGCTGGCGCAGATAAGCCATCTATACACCGTCGGTTATGACTTTTGTTAGGCGGATTTCCGTGCCGGAACAAATCAGGACCGAATTGGTTCTAATTTAAGAAACACTGGTGGCGACGATGCTCAGACTTAGCAAGCTGACTGACTATGGCACGGTGATCATGACGCACCTGGCGCGCAACCCGGGCCGGATCTACAGTGCGGCCGAGGTCGCCGCCGCGATCGGTGTGGCGGTTCCGACGGCAAGCAAGATTCTGAAGATGCTGGCAAGGCACCACTTGCTGGAGTCTCTGCGCGGTGCCAATGGCGGCTACCTGCTGGCGCGACCGCCGGAACAGATTTCGATCGCACAGGTGATTGACGCCATGGAAGGCCCGGCCGGCATGACCGAGTGCAGTGTCGCTGCCGGCCTGTGCGCGCAGGAAGGCCTGTGCGCCATCCGCGCCAACTGGCAATCGATCAATCGAGTCATCTTTAGCGCACTGAATGGCGTGACGCTGGCGGATATGGCGCAACCGGTATTGCACCCGGTGGATATCGGCGCCTTGCGCGCCCGACGCGCAAACGGGCCGCAAGCTGACATTTTGTGATTCAGGTGACAGTGGCAAGCGAAGGCAAACCATGGCAACCCCGGCACGCAAGCTCGATGAACTGATCAGCCACGGCTATAAGCATGGCTTCTACACCGCCGTTGAGACGGACACGGTGCCGTGCGGGCTGGATGAGGACGTGATCCGCATGATCTCGGCCATCAAGGGCGAGCCGGAGTTCATGCTGGAGTGGCGTCTCAAGGCCTTCCGCCACTGGCTCACGATGTCCGAGCCGCACTGGGCGACGGTGACGCACCCGCCCATCGACTACCAGGCAATCGCCTACTATGCCGCGCCGCGCTCCCAGAAGGCCGGACCGAAGACGCTGGCCGAGGTCGATCCGGAGTTGCTGCGCACCTACGAAAAGCTGGGCGTGCCGCTGCACGAGCGCGAGCTGCTGGCCGGCGTGGCCGTGGACGCGGTATTCGACAGCGTCTCGGTGGCCACCACCTTCAAGCAGAAACTGGGCGAACTCGGCATCATCTTCTGCTCGTTTTCCGAGGCGGTGCGGGAGCATCCGGCGCTGGTGCAACAGTATCTCGGCTCGGTCGTGCCCTATACCGACAACTTCTTCGCCTCGCTCAACTCCGCCGTGTTCAGCGACGGCTCGTTCTGCTATATCCCGCCCGGGGTACGCTGCCCGATGGAGCTGTCGACCTACTTCCGCATCAATGCCAGCAACACCGGCCAGTTCGAGCGCACCCTGATCATCGCCGACCAGGGCGCTTACGTCAGCTACCTGGAAGGCTGCACCGCGCCGATGCGCGACGAGAACCAGCTGCATGCCGCGGTGGTGGAGCTGATCGCGCTGGAAGACGCACAGATCAAGTACGCGACCGTGCAGAACTGGTATCCGGGCGACAAGGACGGCAAGGGCGGCATCTACAACTTCGTCACCAAGCGCGGTGACTGCCGCGGCGCGCGCTCGAAGATCTCGTGGACCCAGGTGGAGACCGGCTCCGCCATCACCTGGAAGTATCCGAGCGTGATCCTGCAGGGCGACGACTCGGTCGGCGAGTTCTATTCAGTCGCGCTGACCAACCACTACCAGCAGGCCGACACCGGGACCAAGATGACGCACCTCGGCAGGAACACCAGGAGCACCATCCTTTCCAAGGGCATCTCGGCCGGCCACGGCCAGAATGCTTATCGCGGGCTGGTGAAGATTGCCAGGAGCGCGGTCGGCGCACGCAACTACTCGCAGTGCGATTCGCTGCTGCTGGGCGACAAATGCGCCGCCCATACCTTCCCTTATATCGAGGTGAAGAACGCCACCGGCCAGGTCGAGCACGAGGCCTCCACCTCGCGCATCGGCGAGGACCAGTTGTTCTACTGCCAGAGCCGCGGCGTCAGCGCGGAGGATGCAGTCTCGATGATCGTGAACGGCTTTTGCAAGGAAGTATTCAAGGAGCTGCCGATGGAATTCGCGGTGGAAGCCCAGAAGCTGCTGGGCGTGAGCCTGGAAGGCAGTATCGGATGAAAGAAGCCAGCCATGCTTGAGATTCGCAAGCTGCACGTCAGCGTAGACGACAAGCCCATCCTGCACGGCATCGACCTCAGCGTGAAGGCCGGCGAGGTGCACGCCATCATGGGCCCGAACGGTTCGGGCAAGAGCACCCTGGCCCATGTACTGGCCGGGCGCGACCGCTTTACCGTGACAGAGGGCGAAGTCCTCTATGACGGCACCAGCCTGCTTGGCATGCCGCCGGAAGAGCGCGCCCGCGCAGGCATCTTCCTCGCCTTCCAGTATCCGGTGGAAATCCCCGGCGTCTCCAATATCTACCTGCTCAAGGCGGGGCTCAACGCGATCCGCAAGCACCGCGGCGAGCCGGAGCTGGACGCCATGGATTTCCTCGCCCTGGTCAAGGACAAACTCCAGCTCATGGAGATGGACCAGGACCTGCTTTACCGATCGGTGAACGAGGGTTTCTCCGGCGGGGAGAAGAAGCGCAACGAGATCCTGCAGATGGCAGTGCTGGAGCCGCGGCTCGCCATTCTCGACGAGACCGACTCCGGGCTCGACATCGATGCACTCAAGATCGTCGCCAGGGGCATCGAGGCCATGCGCAGCCCGCAACGCGCGATTGTGCTGGTCACGCACTACCAGCGCCTGCTCGACTACATCGTGCCGGACCAGGTCCACGTGCTTGCGCAAGGCCGCATCGCCAGGTCCGGCGGGCCGGAGCTGGCGCGCGAACTGGAGCGGCACGGCTATGCCGCGATGGAGTCTTCGACATGAGCGCAAGCGGACTGGAGCACTATCTCGCCGAGTTCGCCCGCGTCGAGGCCGCACTGCCCGGCCGCCGTCTGGGCTGGCTTGCGCACGCGCGGCGGCAGGCGCTGGATCATTTCGCCCAGGCCGGGTTCCCCACGCTGCGCCACGAGGACTGGAAATACACCAGCGTGGCCGCACTCGAGCGAAGCCGCTTTGCCGTGGCACTGCCGCAGGCCGGCGACAGCCTGGACCCCGCGGTGGCAGCCCAGATCGAGGCGCTTGCCCTGGCCGGCGCGCAGCTGATGGTGTTCGTCAATGGCACGCACCAGCCGCAATGGTCGCGCATCGGCACCCTGCCTGCGGGCATCGAGCTGGCCAGCCTCGCCGCGACGCTGGAGCGCGCGCCGGACTGCCTGGAAGCGCTGCTGTTGTGTCGCACAAGCGACTACCCGTCCGGCTTCGCCGCCTTGAACATGGCGTTCATGACCGACGGTGCCTATATCCGCGTGGCGGCCGGCACCGTCCCGGAACAACCGATCCACTTGCTGTTCCTTGCCACCGCTGCCGAACTGGCAACCCATGCGCGCAACCTCGTGGTGGCGCAAGCCGGCAGCCAGGTCTGCATCGTGGAGCACCACGCCGGCCTGGATGGCCTGGCCTATTGCACCAATACCATCACTGACATCGTTGCCGAGCGTGATGCGCAGGTCGAACATCACAAGCTGCAGCAGGAGAGCCTCAAGGCCTTCCATATCGCCGGCGTGAACCTGGACCAGCGGCAGGGTAGCCGCTGCGCCTCCAGTTCCTTTGCCCTGGGCGGCGCCCTGGCGCGGGTCGACATCAATGTCGGGCTGAATGCCGAGCATACCGAGTGTTCGCTGGACGGGCTGTATATGACCGCCGGGCGGCAGCATGTCGACCACCACACCCGCGTCGACCACGCCAGCCCGCACAGCAAGAGCCGCGAGTTGTACAAGGGCGTACTGGCGGGCGCCTCGCGCGCCGTCTTCAACGGCAAGGTGGTGGTGCATGCCGATGCCCAGCACAGCGATGCGCACCAGTCCAACCGCAATCTGCTGCTGTCCGACCAGGCCGAGGTCGACACCAAGCCGCAACTGGAGATCTATGCCGACGACGTCAAATGCGGCCACGGCGCCACCGTCGGCCAGCTCGACGCCGAGCAGATCTACTACCTGCGCTCGCGCGGGATGGACGATGCCGCGGCGCGTGCGCTGCTGACCTTTGCCTTCGCCGAAGAGGTCGTCAGGCGGCTCGGCCCGGCCCCATTGCGCACGCGGCTGGAAACGCTCTTGCGCGGCAAGCTGCCGGAGCCTGTGAAGGAGCTGCCATGAACACGGCTGCGCATGAACGGATGGCCGTGGAGCACGCGGTGCCGGCCGCCAGCCTGGAGGTGGAGCGGTTGCGGAAGGATTTCCCGATCCTGCGCCAGACCATCAACGGCAGGCCGCTGGTCTATCTGGACAACGCCGCCACCACCCAGAAGCCGCAAAGCGTGATCGATTGCGAAGCGCATTACTACGCCGCGCTCAACGCCAATATCCACCGCGGCGTGCATACCCTGAGCCAGCGCGCCACCGATGCCTACGAGGCCGCGCGCGACGCAGTGCGAGACCTGATCAACGCCGCCGGGCGCGAGGAAATCGTGTTCGTGCGCGGCACCACCGAGGCCATCAACCTGGTGGCGGCAAGCTTCGGCCAGCGCCTGCGCCCGGGCGACGAGGTCCTGATCAGCGCGATGGAGCACCACTCCAATATCGTGCCGTGGCAACTGGCGTGCCAGCGCACCGGCGCCTTGCTGCAGGTGGCGCCGATCAACGATGCCGGCGAGCTGATGCTGGAGGAGTTCGCGCGATTGCTCGGCCCGCGCACAAGACTGGTCGCGCTGACGCACCTCTCCAACGCGCTTGGCACCGTCAACCCGGTGCGGCACATCATCGAGCTGGCGCATGACCATGGCATCCCGGTGCTGATCGATGGCGCCCAGGCCGTGCCGCACCTAAAGGTCGACGTGCAGGCCCTCGATTGCGATTTCTACGCGTTCTCCGGGCACAAGCTTTACGGGCCCACCGGCGTCGGCGTGCTCTACGGCAAGGCCGCGCTGCTCGATGCCATGCCGCCTTACCAGGGCGGCGGGGACATGATTCGCGAGGTCACGTTCCGCAAGACCACATACAACGAGCTGCCCTACAAGTTCGAGGCGGGCACCCCCAATATCGCCGGCGTCATCGCCCTTGGCGCCGCCATCGGGTACGTGCGCGCGCTCGGCCTGGAAGCCATCGCCGCCCACGAGCACGCGCTGCTCGCCTACGCCAGCGCGCAGGCAGCGAGGATCGCCGGCCTGCGCATGATCGGCACGGCTGCCGACAGGGCGAGCATCCTCTCGTTCACGCTGGACGGCATCCATCCCCACGATGTCGGCACCATCCTCGATCAGCACGGCGTGGCGGTCCGTGCCGGCCACCATTGCGCCATGCCGGTGATGGAGCGCTTCGGCGTGCCCGCCACGGTGCGCGCTTCCTTCGCGCTGTACAACACGCGTGAAGAGGTGGATGCACTGTTTGCTGCCGTGCGCGCGGCACAGGAGGTATTCGCCTGATGTCTGACCTGCGCAACCTCTACCAGGAAGTGGTTGTCGACCACAGCCGCTCGCCGCGCAATTTCGGGCGGCTGGCGGCAGCGAACCGCAGCGCCGAGGGCTTCAACCCGCTGTGCGGCGACCGGCTGACGCTGTACCTGAGAATCCGCGACGCGGTGATCGAAGACGCCAGCTTCGAGGGCTCGGGCTGCGCCATCTCCACTGCCTCTGCGTCGCTGATGACGGAAGCGCTCAAAGGCAAGACCGAGGCGCAGGCGCGGGCCTTGTTCTGCGGCTTCCACGCGCTGGTCACCGAAAAGCCGGGGCAGTCCGAAGTGCCGATGGGAAAGCTGGAAGTCCTGGCCGGCGTGCGCGAGTTCCCGGCGCGCGTGAAGTGCGCCACCCTGGCCTGGCATACCATGCAAGCCGCTTTGGAGAACAGTGCCAGGCCGGTCTCAACGGAGTAGAACCCCATGAGCATGATCGATTGGCTGCACAAGGCCAGGGAACACGAAGACAGGTTCGAGGCTGAGCCGGACAGCCTCGAGGGGCGGGTGATAGCGGCCTTGCGCACGGTGTACGACCCCGAGATCCCGGTCAATATCTACGACCTTGGCCTGATCTACCAGCTATCGGTGGACGAAGCCAGCGGCAAGGTCGGGATCCGCATGACGCTGACCGCGCCGGGCTGCCCGGTGGCGCAGACCTTCCCCGGCGTGGTGGAGAGCGCGGTGATGGAAGCCAGCGGGGTGGACGCGGTCGAGGTAGAACTGGTGTGGGACCCGCCCTGGTCGAGAGAACGGATGAGCGAGGCGGCACGCCTGGAACTGGGGCTGCTCTGAGATGAGCGAGTGGATCGATGTCGCCCGAGCCGAGGACTTCGCGCCCGGCACTTGCCGCAGCGTCGATATCGATGGCGTCCAGGTCGCGGTATTCAATGTGGATGGCAATTACTACGCCATCGAGGACCTCTGCTCGCATGAGGCCGAGCCGCTCTGCGGCGGCGACGTGGAAGGCCAGGAAGTCGTCTGCCCGCGCCACGGCTCGCACTTTTCCCTGCTGACGGGCGAGGCGCTGTCCCCGCCCGCCTACGAGCCGGTGGCGACGTTCCCGGTCCGGGTGGCGGACGGCAAGGTGCAGGTCAGGGACGAGCGCGGGGAATAAGCGTACAACCCCGATCAGTCACTTGGCCGGGGGCGGGTCTGGACGCACTGTCGCCAGGCTGCGCCGCCTTGCCATCCCCGCCGATCCCATCTCTAATAGTCTTGAGTACCGTCCAGGCAACCAACGACGGCCAGGAGGCGAAATGCGCTGCACCAGTTGCGGTTTCGCGAACCTCGCGGGAGCCAACTTCTGTGAGGCGTGCGGAGCAAAGCTTGGCCGAGCCTGCCCGCAGTGTGGTGAGGAAGCCACTGCAGCCGCGAAGTTCTGCCGCGCTTGCGGCTTTGCGCTGACCGACGCCCCGGTCAGCACCGCTGCCACGCCAGCGCCGCCCGCGGCCACGGCCCCGGTCCTCTACACCCCGCCCCACCTTGCCGGGCGCATCCTGGCCGAACAGGCGGCAATGGAGGCCAGGGGCGAGACCGCCGGCGAGCGCAAGACCATCACCGCGCTGTTTGCCGACATGGCCGGCTCGACCGCGCTGACGCAGGACCTCGACCCCGAAGACGCGCGCCGGCTGATCGACCCCGTGGTGACGCTGATGATGGAAGCCGTCCACCACTATGAGGGCTATGTGGCCAAGTTCCTCGGCGACGGCATCCTGGCGCTGTTCGGCGCTCCGATTGCCCACGAGGACCATGCCTTGCGCGCGCTCTACGCGGCGCTGCGCATGCAGGACGCGATGCATCGCCACAGCGACCGCGTGCGGCTGGAGCAAGGCATCCCGCTGCAGATCCGGATCGGCGTCCATACCGGCGAAGTCGTGGTGCGCTCGATCCGCAAGGATGACCTGCACACCGACTACGATCCGGTCGGGCACACCATCCATATCGCTTCGCGCATGGAGGGGATTGCCACGCCGGCGTCGATCCTTGTCAGCGAATCGACCCACAAGCTCACCGAAGGCTATTTCGAGTTCACGGCGCTGGGGACCACCCATGTCAAGGGCGTGCGGGATCCGCTCGCGGTATATGAAGTCGTCGGCCTGGGAGCCTTGCGCACGCGCCTGCAGGTGGCCGCGCACCGCGGCCTCGCCAGGTTTGTCGGGCGCCAGGATGAGCTGGCGCACTTGCACGCGGCGCTGGGGCAGGCCAAGGCTGGACACGGGCGCATTGTTGCGGTGGTCGGCGAAGCGGGGGTCGGCAAGTCCCGGCTGTTCCATGAGTTCAAGGTCAGATCGCAGCAGGGCTGCCTGGCGCTGGAGACCTTCTCGGTCTCGCACGGCAAGGCGTTTGCCTACCTGCCGCTGATCGAGATGCTGAAGAGCTATTTCCAGATCACGGCGCAGGACGGCGACCGCAGCTGCCGCGAAAAGGTGACCGGCAGGCTGCTGACCCTGGACCGTTCGCTGGAAGAACACCTGCCCTACCTGCTCTACCTGCTCGGCACCATCGAGCCCGACTCGCCGTTGCCGACCATGGACCCGACCATCCGGCGCCAGCGCACCTTCGAGGCGATTGCGCGGCTGCTGGTCCGGGAAAGCCTCAACCAGCCGCTGGAAGTCATTTTCGAAGACCTGCAATGGCTGGACGGTGAGACCGAGGCCTTCCTCAATATGCTGATCGACCATGTGCCCGGCGCGCGCATCCTGCTGCTGGTGAACTACCGGCCGGAGTACAGCCATCGCTGGAATGCGGACGGGCATTATTCGCAGCTGCAGCTGCAGCCGCTGGGGCAGGCGGAGGCGCAGGAACTGCTGACCGCGCTGCTCGGGGACGACCGCAGCCTGGTGCCGCTGAAGCGGCTGATCCTCGACAAGACCGAAGGCAACCCCTTCTTCATGGAGGAAGTGGTCCAGACCCTGGCCGAGGAAGGCGCGCTGCTCGGCCAGCCCGGCTGCTACCGCATCGAGACCGCGCCGGCCCTGCTCCATATCCCCACCACCGTGCAAGGCGTGCTGGCCGCCCGTATCGACCGGCTGCCGCTGGCCCAGAAGGAGCTGTTGCAGACCCTGGCCGTGATTGGCAAGGAGTTCCCGCTGAGCCTGGTCCTGCGCGTGACCGGCTTGCCGGAAGACCACCTGCATCCGCTGCTGTCCGACCTGCAGGCTGCGGATTTCATCTACGAACGGCCGGCATTCCCTGAGGTCGAGTACGCCTTCAAGCACGCGCTGACCCAGGAGGTGGCCGGCAGCTCGCTGCTCACCGAGCGGCGCAGCGCCTTGCATGAAAGCTCCGCCCAGGCCATCGAGGCGCTCTTCCATGGCCGGCTCAAGGACTACTGCAGCGAACTGGCGCACCACTACAGCAACAGCGGCAACATCCCGAAGGCGGTCGAGTACCTGCACTGCGCCGGCCAGCAAGCCCTGCTGCGCTCGGCGCAGGCCGAAGCGATCCGGCACCTGAGCACGGCCATCGACCTGCTCAAGCGGCAACCCGACAGTGCCGAACGCGCGCGCCAGGAACTGACGCTGCTGCTTGCGCTCGGGCCGGCCCTGATTGCGGCCCGGGGCCAGGCATCGCCCGAAGTCGAGGGCAATTACCGGCGGGCGCTGGCCTTGTGCGAGCAAGGCCAGCAAACGCCCTACCTGTTCTCGGCACAACTGGGGTTGTGGGCGTTCTATCAGCTTCGTGCGCAATACGAGGTCTCGCTGCCTTTGGGCAAGCGGCTGCTTGCGCTGGCCATGAAGTCGCAGAAGCCCAAGCAGCTGGCGGAGGGTCATCGCGCGATCGGCGCCACGCTGTTCCGCCTTGGCATGCTGGACGCCGCGCGCAAGCATGTTGAGGCGGTGCTCGCGGTGCCGCATCCTGAGCAACCGGCGTACGACTTCCTCACGGGCTACGGGCGCGACCCGGCCGTCCACGCCACCAGCACGCTGGGCTGGATCCTGTGGTACCAGGGCTTGGCGGACCAGGCACTGGCGCGCTGCCAGGAGGCGCTGGCCATGGCCCGTGCCCGCCCGGATGCGTACAACCTTGCCCTGTGCCTGGTCTTTGCCGCGGAACAGCATCAATGCCGGCACGAAGTCCGGCTGACACAGGAGTACGCCGAAGCCGCCATCGCCATCTCGGGCGAACAGGGTTTTCCAATCTACCTGGCGTGGGGCACCGTCCTGCAGGGCTGGGCGATGGCGGCGCTGGGCAGTCACCAGGAAGGCGTTGCGCTGATGCGCCAGGGCGTGGCCGCCTATGAGGCCACCGGCGGCAGACTGGGCATGCCGAACCTGCTGGCCCTGGTTGCCGAGGCCTGCGGCAAGGCAGGCCAGACCACCGCCGCGCTGGACGTGCTCACGCAGGCACAAGCGCTGGTGGAAGAGACCGGAGAACGGCTGGATGAGGCAACCGTGTACCGGCTGCGCGCCGAGATGCTGCTGCAGCTGTCGGCAGAGCGCCCTGCGCCGCCGGCCGCGCAGGAGGAAGCCGAAGCCTGCTTGCACCGGGCCATCACGGTCGCCCACGAACAAGGTGCAAAGCCGCTGGAGCTGCAGGCCACCCTGAGCCTGGCCCGGCTGTGGCGGCAACAAGGCAAGGTCGACGCGGCGCGTCAAGTGCTGGCGCGGGTCCACGGCAGCTTCAGCGAGGGCACCGACACCGCGGACTGGCAGGAGGCCCAGGCGCTGCTTGCAGCGCTGGCGGCCGACCAGGCCAATACCCCGGAGCGCCCCCACGCATGACCTCGACGCCAGGCCTCCCCCTGCAAGACCGCTTCGTCGCGCTGTGGACACGTGCGGGCGGCACGCACGCGGCCGACGCCTATGCCGATCTCGCTCGTTGCTACGGTGAGCCGACGCGGCACTACCACACCCTCGACCATGTCCGTCGCTGCCTGCAAGACCTGGACTGGGCGCGCAGCGCGATACCGGATACCGACGAGGTGGAACTGGCGCTCTGGTGCCACGACGTCATCTACGTGCCCGGCGCCACGGACAACGAGCAACGCAGCGCCGCATGGTTGCGCCATTGGTCGGGCGGCAGCATCGCCGCCGCCGCGCGCGTGGCCGCCCTTATCCTGGAAACCACCCACGCCGAAGTGCCGGCAAGCCTGGCCGGCCGCTTCACCGCCGACATCGACCTGGCGGCGCTAGGCTGCAGCCGCGCGCGCTTCCAGGAAAATGGCGCCAACCTGCGGGCCGAACGCACCGACCTGGACGACGCCGCCTATGACGCCGCCGAGCGCGCCTTCCTGAGTGCGCTGCTGGCCAGCCCGCGCATCTACACCACCGACCTGTTCCAGGCGCGCTACGAGGCGCAGGCACGCGCCAACCTGACGTGGCGGCTGGCGCAGGCGGCCTGGCCTACAGGAACTCCCCGCTGATATCGATGCTGGAGCGCCGGCCCACGCTGTCGTAGTGCTGCTCCAGCCACCGGCTCGCTTCTGCGCGGCCCTTGTCGCGCAGCGAGCACAGGAAATTCCAGTCGGCGTTGTACTTGGTGGAAACCCCCAGCGCGGCCATGGTCTGGTCCGAGCGGATCGAATGGATCCACACCTCCTTCATCTCCGTGCCGTCGAGCTTGCCCTGCTGGATCAGCGACGTGACGAAGGCAATGGCGCGCATCTCGCGCATCAGCGACGAGTTGAAGCTGACCTCATTGACGCGATTCAGAATATCCGCGGCCGTGGTCGGCACGCCGTGGCGCACGATCGGGTTGATATGGACGATCACCACATCGTGGGTCTGGCAGTGATAGATCAGCGGGAAAATCGCCGGGTTGCCGACATAGCCGCCATCCCAGTAGTGCTGGCCGTCGATGCTGACCGCCTGGAACAGCGTGGGCACGCAGGCCGAGGCCAGCACGGCGTCGATGCTGAGTTCCTCGGGCGGGAAGATGCGTATCCGGCTGGTCTCGATATTGGTCGCACACAGGTAGAGCCGGATCGGGCAATGCTCGCGCAGTGCCGCAAAGTCGACCTGGCTGCCGAGCACGTCGCGCAGCGGATTGAGGTTGTTGGGGTTGAACTGGTACGGCGACAGCAGGCGCAGCGCGATGTCGGCCATCGCATACATCGGCGAATGGTTCAGGCCCAGCGTATGGCTGCTCTTGAACCAAGGCAGCCACCGGAACGGGTTGTAGCGCTGCGCCGAGTGCGCGATCGCCTCCCAGAAATCATGCAAGGCCAGGCGCGCGCCGTCACTGCCGCCCTGCAGCAGCCCGTAGGCCAGCACGGTGGCGTTCATGGCCCCGGCGCTGGTGGCGCTGACACCTTCGATCGCCAGCCTGCCGTCCTCCAGCAGCCGGTCGAGCACGCCCCAGGTAAAGGCGCCATGCATGCCGCCGCCCTGCAGGGCGAGCGCCACAGGCTTGGGTTGTGCAGGCTCTGGCTGCATGCGGTCTTCCCTTCAGCGGCGGCAACCCGCCATGCTCAAGTGTAGGGAAGAACTGTGCGTGCAGCGTAGTGCCGGACGCGCGCAGTGGCACACAGCACGTGTGCCCTGGCCAGGCAGGACCAGGGCCGCAAGCTCCGGGACGATGCGCTGGCGCATAACGCAACTGAGCCAGGCTGCGGCCAGGTACTACAATGGCCGCATAAAAGCAGAACAGCTTTCCTTCGTGCGTCAAATACCTCACTTTCCGGCCCGCAAAGCCATTTCCCGCCCGGCCTCCCTGATCGTTGCCGCCAGCCTTGTCCTGGTCTGCATGATCGCGGCCCTTGGTGCGCTCGCCCTGGTGCAGATGCGCAGGGATGCACTGGACAATGCCAGCGAGGCCTCGGCCAACCTGGCGCTGACGCTGGAACGCAGCATCACGCGCAACCTGCAGATCCATGAGCTGGCAATCGGGGGCATAGTGGAAGCCATGCACGATCCCGCACTGCTGGCGCAACCGCCGGCGCTGCGCCAGCGGCTGCTGTTCGACCGCTTGATCAACGCCGAAGACATGGGCTCGCTGCTGGTCACCGACGCCAACGGCACGCTGGTGTTCGACTCGCACCAGTGGCCGCCGCGCCCGGTCAACGTTTCTGACCGCGACTACTTCCAGGTCCACCGCAGCGGCGATCACAGCGGCCTGTTCCTGAGCCGGCCGTTCCAGCCGCGCCTGGCGCCGGAGAACAAGTCCATCGGCATCAGCCGGCGGCTTTCCGCACCGGACGGCAGCTTTGCCGGCACCGTGGTCGGCACCTTGCGCCTGAACTACTTCCGCAAGCTGTTCGATGGCGTAAGCCTTGGCGCGGGCGGCACCCTGACGCTGCTGCGCACGGACGGCACCATCATCATGCGGCGGCCCTATGAAGCCGAATCGATCGGGCGCGACATCTCCGGCAGCCCGTCATTTGCACCGCTGCTGCAAGGCACGCAAGGCACGTTTATCGGCGTCGCGGCAGTCGACGGGGTGCAGCGGCTCTACAGCTTCAGGCGCACTCCGGGCTTTCCGCTGCTGGTCGTGGTGGGACGCGCCACCCACGACGTGCTGGCACCCTGGCACAAGCGCGCCTGGGTGTTCGGGGCGATGATCATCGCGCTGGACGCTGCCATCATCGCGCTCTCGGTATTGCTGTCGCGCCAATGGCGGCGCCGTGCCGAGATGGAAGAGCACCTGCGCTGGATGGTCAACACCGATGGACTGACCGGCCTTGGCAGCCGCCGTGCGCTGGACGATGCCGCCGACGTGGAATGGCGGCGCGCGCGCCGCCACAGCCAGCCTTTGTCGCTGCTGATGCTGGACGTCGACCACTTCAAGGAATTCAATGACCGCTACGGCCACCAGGCCGGTGACGATGCGCTGGCAGCGGTGGGCGCCTGCATCCAGCGCCAGGTGCGGCGGCCGGGCGACTATGCGGGGCGCTATGGCGGCGAAGAGTTTGCCATCCTGCTGCCGCACACCAACGCTGCCGGCGCGGCCGCCATGGCGGAGGCCATCCGCGCTGCCGTCCAGGCCTTGCAGATTCCGAATGCTGCCGGTGCCGACGGGCACTTGACGGTCAGCATCGGTGCGGTGACCGATGCCAACGGCCCCGGCAACGAAAAGGATTTCGCCGAGCTGCGCGCCTTTCTCCGTGCCGGCGACGAAGCGCTCTACCTGGCCAAGCGCTCCGGGCGCAATTGCGTCGCAACCTTCGGCGCCACGGCAGCGGCGATGGCGTCCTGAGGGCCCGGCGCCGCGGCTACGCCAGTTCGAACCCATGCCGCGCCAGCGGCAGTGAACGGATGCGCTCGCCCGTGGCAGCAAACAGCGCATTGGCCAGCGCCGGCGCCAGCGTCGGCACCGCCGATTCCCCCACGCCGCCGATGCGCTCGCCGCTCTGCACCAGCACAGCCTCGAAGCGCGGCGTCTGGGCCAGGCGCAGCAGTGGGTAGTCGTGGAAATTGGATTGCTGCACGCGCCCGTCGCCAATCGTGATGACGCCGGACAGCGCCGCGCTCAGGCCCCAGATGCTGGCGCCCTCAAGCTGGCGCTCGACCGTGGCGGGGTTGATCACGGTGCCGCAGTCGATAGCATTGACGATGCGGTGCAGCGTGATGCGCTTGTCCCGCACCGACAGCTCCACTACCGTCGCGCACAGCGAGCCCCATGCCTGCGACAGCGCCACGCCCTGGAAGCGCCCCGCCGGTGCGCCGCCCCAGCCGGCCTGCTGCGCCAGCCGGCGCAGCAAATCCGCCTGGCGCGGGCGCTCGGCCAGCAGGCGCAGCCGGAACTGCAGCGGATCAGTCCTGGCATGGTGGGCCAGCTCGTCGACGAAGCTCTCGGCAAAGAACGTGTTCTGGGTATAGCCCACGCCGCGCCAGAAACCGACCGGCACGGCGGTATTGACCATCGCATGGCGCACGGCGATATTGGGCAGCGCGTAAGGCAGGTCCACCACGCCTTCGACCGACTTGGGATCGACGCCGCCCTTGACCCGGTCCGGGAAATTGCGGATGTAGATCGATGAACACGCCAGCCGCGCATCCAGCGCGCGGATGCCTGCCGCGCCGGGTGCCAGCACGGCGCTGAAGCGCGCCGCCGCCGCGGGGCGGTAGAAGTCGTGCTGGATATCTTCCTCGCGCGACCAGATCAGCTTGACCGGCTGTCCTGCCGCTTTCGATGCCAGCGCCGCCTGCAAAAAGACGTCGAACTCCTCGCGCCGGCCGAAGCCGCCGCCGACAAAGGTCGAATGCACAACGATGCGTTCGGCCGGCAGGCCGAGCACAGGCGCCAGCCGATGCGCGATCTCGCCGCAGACCTGGGTCGGCCCCCAGATCTCGGCACGGTCGGCGCGAACGTCGGCCGTGGCATTCATCGGCTCCATGGTCGCGTGCGCGAGGTACGGGACCTCGTATTCGGCGGTATAGGCCTGGCCGGCCTGCATGTGCGCATCGGGGTCGCCATTGCGCAACGCCAGCGCCGAAGCGCTCCGCGCGGCTTCCCGGTAGCCGGCCATCAAGGCAGCATCGCCGACGGGTTCGCCTTGCGGCAGTTTCCAGTCCGGCCTGAGCGCGGCCAGGCCCTTGCGCGCGGTCCAGTAGCTGTCGGCCAGCACCACCACGGCGTCGTCCAACGGCACCACGCGCCGCACGCCGCGCACGGCCAGCGCCGGCCGGGCCTCGACACGGTGCAGCTTGCCGCCGAATGCCGGGCAGGCCATCACCGAGCCCACCAGCATGCGCGGCACCTTGACATCGACGCCGAACACCGCAGCACCGCGCGTCTTCAGCGGAATGTCGAGCCGGTCAGTCGGGCGGCCCAGCAGCTTCCAGTCGCGCGGATCCTTCAGCGCCACGCTGGCCGGGCGCGGCAAGGCGGCAGCCCGCGCTGCCAGCGCACCGTAGCCAAGCGTCCGGCCGCTGGCCTCATGACGCACCACGCCCTGTACGGCACGGCACTCCGCGACCGGCACTTTCCAGCCCTGCGCCGCGGCTTCGCGCAGCATCTCGCGCGCCGTAGCGCCGATGCGCCGCAGCGGCTCGAACGACCAGCGCGCGGAGGTGCTGCTGGCGGTCGCCTGTACCTTGAACATGCGGTTGTTGTAGACCGGATCGGTGGGCGCCAGCTCCGCGCGCACCTGCTTCCAGTCGCACTCCAGCTCTTCGGCAATCAGCATCGGCGCCGATGTCATCACGCCCTGCCCCAGCTCGGCGGAAGGCACCATGATGGTCACGCTGCCATCGGCATCGATGCGCAGCCACGCGTTGATATCGTCGGGATCGCGCGCGGGCGCATCCGCGGCCTTTGCCAGCGGCAGGTGGAAGCCCAGCACGAACGCTGCCGGCACGGCGCTGGCAGCCTGCAGGAAGCGGCGGCGACTGGTGTGGCATTCGCTCACGATTGCGCCCTCCCGTCGGTATCGGCCATGTTCTGTCCCCTGGCGGCGCGCAGGATGGCGCGCTCCACGCGCGGGTAGGTGCCGCAGCGGCACAGGTTGGTGATGCCGGCGCGAATGTCTTCAGGCGCGGGCTCCGGGTTCTCCTTCAGCAAGGCGCAGGCGGCCATGATCATGCCGGACTGGCAGTAGCCGCACTGCGGCACCTGCTCGACAATCCACGCACGCTGCACCGGATGCGAATTGTCGGCCGACAATCCCTCAATGGTCGTAATGTCGGCACGTGCCACGCTGCCCACGGGCGTGATGCAGGCGCGCACGGCCTTGCCGTCGACATGCACGGTGCAGGCCCCGCACAGGCCGGCACCACAGCCGAACTTGGTCCCGGTATAGCCCAGGTAGTCGCGCAATACCCACAGCAGGGGCATGTCGCGGTCGGCATCGACGGCATGGCGCTTGCCGTTGATCTTCAGCTGCAGTTTCATTGGGGGTCTCCTCGTCGCGCACCGGCTTCGCAGTGGCCGGTTCGGTGCGGCCCAGTATCGGCCGCGCGGCATGGCAGGACAATCGACTTGTTTTGCCATGACCTGTGAGGCAAGATCACAGCCATGATCCGCAGGCTCCCCTCGATGCAAGTCCTCCAGGCCTTTGCCGCCACCGCGCGCACGGGCAACATGACGCGCGCCGCCGATGCGCTGTGCGTGACGCACGGCGCCATCAGCCGCCATATCCGTGCGCTGGAGGCACAGCTGGGCTGCACCCTGTTCCTGCGCGCCGGCCGGCAACTGGAACTGACCGCCACCGGGCGCGAGCTTGCCGATGAACTGGAAAATGCCTTGCGCGCGGTCGAACTGTCGCTGGCCGGTGCCACCGAGCGCCGCGCGCGTGAACGCCAGTCGCTGAGCGTCAATGTCAGCCCCGAGCTGGCCGGCGCCTGGCTGGTACCCAAGCTGCCGCGGTTGCGCGAAGCCCTGCCCGGCCTGGACCTGTCTATCGCAGCCAGCACCGACGACCCGGACTTCGCCCGCTCCGACCTCGACGTCAGCCTGCGCTACGGTCCCGCGCCCTTCACCGGCTACCAGTGCGTGAAGCTGCTGGACGACGACATCATCGCGGTATGCAGCCCCGACTTCGCGCAGCGGCACGCGGGCATGACGGCCGCAGACGCCGCGCACCTGCCGCGGCTGCGGCACGCGCGCTTTCGCTGGGCGCAATGGGGCGCGGCGGCGGGGGTGGTGCTGGACGAGCCGGAAGACGGCATCGTCTTCGACTGCCGCGCACTGCTGATCGAAGCCGCCGCCAGCGGCCTGGGGCTGGCGCTGACGCGCGCCTTGCTGGCACGGGAGGCTATCGCCGCGGGCAGGCTGGTGCAGCCGTTGGCCGCCAGCTTTCCCGCGAGCCACAACTGCTACATCGTCTGGCGTGGGGACAATCCCAAGCAGGCGCTGATCCGGCGCTTCGCGCTGTGGCTGCGCGACGCTGCGGTGCAGGCGTGACCGGCACCGCCCAGCCGCTAGCCCTTCCCTCCCCGCCACACCTGCAGCAGATCCCACGCCGGCGCTTCCCCTTCCGGCTGTGGCAACGCTTGCGCCTCGACCAGCATCGCGCCGGCCTGCGCCTGCAGCTTGTCCAGGCAGCGCGACAGCACGCGCGCCTCTTCCGCCGTCAGGCAGGCAGCCAGCCGCGTATTGAAGTCCCGCGCCTGTGCGAACGCTGCACGGTAGACGGCTTCGCCTTGCTCGGTCAGCGTGAAGGCTGCTGCGCGCCGGTCCTGGGTACGCGTTTCGCGGCGGACCAGACCGCGTTCCACCAGGGCGTGGACGGCGCGGCTGGCCAGCACCTTGTCCAGGCCGGCGCTTTCGGCCAGTTCGGTCAGCCGGGTGCCTGGCTGCTCGCCAAGGAAGGAGATCATGCGCCATTCGCGCCGCGTGACGCCCGCCCTGGCGCGCAGGTGCAGCGCCGTGGCGCCCAGCGCGACGCGGTTCAGGTGGTAGATCCGGTAGTTGATGAAATCCGCCAGCCGCTGCGGCCGCTGCAGGCGGTTGCCGCTGTTGTCGTGTGCCATGCCACACCTGCCAATTAGTTGACTTTGTCAATTATATCGACGGGTGTTAGCTTGCATCGACGCCGCTCGCCGGCGGACAACAAACTGGAGACATCGTGAGCCCTCGCACCTTCCTTCCCCGCTTCGCCGCGTGCCTGCTGGCGGTTGCCGCTGCATGGTCCGCGCCCGCCAGCGCGCAGTCGGACCGTCCGCTGCGCATCCTGGTGGGCTACCCGGCCGGCGGCACCGCCGACCTCGCCGCACGCCTGGTCGGCGACAAGCTGCGCGAGACCCTGAACCAGACCGTGGTCATCGAGAACAAGCCCGGCGCCGGCGGGCGGCTGGTGATGGACTACGCGCGCACGCAGCCGGCCGACGGAAATACCCTGGTGGTGGCCAACTCGGCGGTCATGACCATTGCGCCGCTGGTCTACCGCAAGCTCAACTACGATATCCAGCGCGATTTCACGCCCGTGGCGCAGGCCGCCAACTTCCAGCTGGCGCTCGCCACCGGGCCGGCCAGCCCGGCGCGCACGCTGAAGGACTATGTGGCATGGCTCAAGGCCGGTGCGCAGAACAACTCCTACGCCTCGCCGGCGCTGGGCAGCATCCCGCATTTCTTCGGGCTGATGATCGGCAAGCAGGTTGGCATCGACATGCTGCACGTCCCCTTCAACGGCTCTGCGCCGCTGATGAGCGCGCTGGTCGGCGGGCAGGTGCCGGCTTCGGTCGACACCCTTGCCGACCTGACCGAAATGCACCGCGCCGGCAAGATCCGCGTGCTGGCGACTTCCGGCACCCACCGCTCGGTGGCGCTGCCCGATGTGCCGACCTTCACCGAGCTTGGCTACAAGGGCATCGAAGGTGAAGGCCGCTACGGCCTGCTGGCACCCGCGGGCACGCCGCGCCCGGTGCTCGACAAGCTCAACGCCGCCATCGTCAGGGCCGTGCAGTCGCCGGACGTGCGCGACAAGTTCCTCAAGCTGGGGCTGGAACCCGCAACCGGCCCGGCCGACGCCTTTGCCGGCGTGCTCAAGGCCGACGCCGGCAAGTGGGCACCGGTGGTCAAGGCGTCCGGCTATACCGGCGACTGAAACCCGGCAAACCGACCATGACGATCCGCAATACCCTCTTCATCATGTGCGACCAGCTGCGGCGCGACCACCTGGGCTGCTACGGGCATCCGGCGCTGCGCACGCGCAATATCGATGCGCTGGCCGCGCGCGGCGTGCGCTTCGACCGCGCCTTCGTCACCTCCGGGGTCTGCGGCCCCAGCCGCATGAGCTTCTATACCGGCCGCCATGTCAGCAGCCACGGCGCCACCTGGAACCGCGTGCCGCTGTCGGTCGGCGAAGTCACGCTGGGCGAATACCTGAAGCACAGCGGCCGCGCGCTGGCGCTGGCGGGCAAGACCCATGTGATGCCCGACAACGCCAACCTGAAGCGGCTGCACCTGGACGGCGGCACTGAGCTGGAAACGCTGCTGCGCAGCGGCCACTTCACCGAAGTCGACCGCCATGACGGCCACCACGCCGAGCCGCACAGCGCCTACGCCGACTGGCTGCGCCAGCAAGGCTACGACAGCGCGGATCCGTGGACCGACTACGTGATCAGCGCCGAGAACGAACGCGGCGAGATAGTCTCCGGCTGGCACATGCGCAACGCCGGCCTGCCCGCGCGCGTGGCCGAGCCGCATTCCGAGACCGCGTACACGGTGGACCAGGCGATGCGGTACATCGCCACGCGCGGCGACGATCCGTGGGTGCTGCATCTGTCGCTGGTCAAGCCGCACTGGCCCTACCTGGCGCCCGCGCCCTACCACGCCGCGTATTCGCTCGATGACTGCATGCCGCTGCAGCGCCACGACGCCGAGCTGGAAGACCCGCACCCGGTGCTGTCGGCCTACCGCACGCAGGAAGAATGCGCCAACTTCATGCGCCAGGAAGTCTCGGACACGGTGCGCCCCGCCTACCAGGGCCTGATCCAGCAGATCGACGACCGGCTCGGCCAGCTCTGGGAACAGCTCGAACGCCTGGGCCGCTGGCAGGACACTCTGATCGTCTTCACCGCCGACCACGGCGATTTCCTGGGCGACCACTGGCTGGGCGAGAAGGAGCAGTTCTACGACACTGTGCAGAACATCCCGCTGATCGTCTACGACCCCTCGCCGGCAGCGGATGCCACGCGCGGCAGCGCGCAGGCCAGCATGGTCAGCGCGGTCGACGTGGTGCCGACGGTGCTGGACGCACTGGGCCTGCCGCCGGCCGACCACCGCGTCGAGGGCCGCTCGTTGCTGGGCCTGACGCGCGCGGGCGAGCGTGCCTATGCCGGCAGCTGGCGCGATTTCGTCGTATCCGAGCTGGACTATGCCTATCGCGGCGCTCGCGTGGCGCTGGGCCGCCATCCCGGCGAGTGCCGCGCCTGGATGGTGCGTGACGCGCGCTGGAAATATGTGCACTGGCAAGGGTTCCGGCCACAGCTGTTCGACCTCCAGAACGATCCGCAGGAGTATTTCGACCTGGGCAGCGACCCCGGCCACGAAGCCGTGCGCAGCGCCATGCGGTTGCGGTTGCTGGAGTGGTTCTGCACGCTCAAGCCGCGCGTGACGGTAACCAACGAAGAGGTGGCGGCCAAGACCAATGTGTACAAGCAGGCCGGCGTGTTCTTTGGCGTGTGGTGACTACGCCCGGCGTCATCTGCGGTCCGGTGACGTCCCCCTGCCCGGATGGCGTATCCTTTGAAGCGAGGGATGGGGGACCGGTGTTCGCACCGGCAACCGGAGCGATCATGAAACACACCTGGATTCTTGTGGCGGACGAATCCCTCGCCCGCATTTTTGCCTCGCACGCCTCAACCGCGCCAATGGCTCTGGTTGAGGAAATCACTGACGCGGCAGCACATGGCGACCGCGCCAACCTGCGTCGCGACGCCTACGGCCGGCGCGGCCACGCCGCCGTACAGGGCGACGCCGGGCACCCCGGTGCCCACCAGGCCGGGCCGTCCACCGTCACATCGTCGGCCGGCGAGGATGAACTGCACCAGGAAGCGCAGCTGTTTGCCCGCCGCGTGGCGGACTACCTTGCCGATGCGCGCAACAAGCAGCGCTTTGACTCACTGGCGCTGATCGCGGCGCCGCGTTTCCTGGGCCTGCTGCGCAAAGCCCTTCCCGCCGGCGTCACCGACGTCATCACGAAGGAAATTGGCAAGGACTTTACCCACGTGCCCAACAACGACCTGCAACAACGGCTGGCCGACGAGGACATCATTCCCGCGCGCCGCGACGCGCGCGTTGTTACCGGCCGGGACCGATAGTGAAGCCGCGCCGCCTCCGGTGCCAGGCCACCGGCGGCGGCGCCGGCGTCAGCGGGCCGTGCCCGAGCCGCTGGCTGCACCGCTGCTGCCGCTGGAGGTGCCGCTCGGGCTGGTCGTGCTGGTAGCGCCGGACGTGCCGGTAGAAGTGCTTGAGCCAGGGGTGGCGCTGCGGCTGCGGCTCTGTTCGGTGACCGAACCGGAGCCGGACAGCGAGCCAGAGCCGGTGGTGCTGCCGGTGGCGGAGCAACCCGCCAGGATGCCAAGTGCGAGCAGGGCTGTGCCGATGCCTAGTGTTGTTTTCATGTCTTCCTCCATCTAGCAGGTTGGCGGCAAGCCTTGCTGCACGGCGCAGGCTGCCGGTGAGCGCGCTGGAACGCAGCTCTGCTGCGGAAGACGCAACTGACGTACCAGCGGCGCCATACGACGAGCGGCGCGGGCCGGGTTGGCAACGCGGCGCCCGGCAATGCGGGAAAGTGACATGACTGCGGTCCGGCCACAGTAAGAAGTGCGCGCCGCGGGTAAAAGTTACCGCGCCGGCGCAGTTCAGTATCGACTGAAGATGGCAGGCATCCGTGCTAGCGCGTCAGTGTCCACTTGTAGGCATAGCGGTCCGGGCGGAACAGCAGTTCGCCGCAGAACAACGGTGTGTCATCGATATCATGCGGCGTGCTGCGCAGGCGCAACAGCGGTTCGCCCTCGGCAACACCGAGCCGGCGCGCCACGTCCGCGGGCGCGGCAACGGCGGTAGCTTCCATCGCCACTTCCTTGAACCGGTACCCGAGCCGGCTTTCAAACAGCGACATGGCGTCGTTGGTTTCCAGGTCCTCCTGCACCAGGCGGCGCATCAGCGGCTCAGGACCCATCAGGGTGAAATGCGCGACGGCCGCGTCATCCCAGTACCGCACGGTGGCCACGCTCAGCACTTTCTCGCCAGGTTGAAGACGCAGCGCCGCCGCCACATGGGCCGGCGCGCGCACCAGCCGTACCGACGCCAGCTTGCCGTAGGCGAGCTGGCCACGGGCGCGTGCGGTTTCATAGAAACCGGTCAGCGCGCCAAGGCTGGGCGTGTCTGAGGGACGAGTCACGAAACTGCCCTTGCCGTTGACCTTCTCGATCAGGCCGGCGTTGTGCAGCCCGGACAGGGCCTGGCGCACGGTGATCCGGCTGACCGCGAATTCCGCCACCAGCTCCGCCTCGGACGGAAGCTTGGCGCCCGGCCCCCATGTGTTGCTGGCGATTCGCTGGCGAATCTCGTTTTCGATCTCTTTGAACCTGGGCAGCGCCACTTATGTTCCGCCTTGGCGGCGGCTCCGAACTGGGTGGAAGGGATTATACCTATCATAACAGCCTGCGGCGTAACCCTATTGACCTGTTATAACAGGTAATGGCAGTATCCGTCGTCACCAGATATGCGCGCGCCCCCGCAGATCACCGCATGCTGGCAACTCAGGAGACACGTAAATTGAATACCAAGACATCACAAGACACCGCCAGCGCGGCGGCGGAGTTCGACTACATCGTGATCGGCGCGGGATCGGCGGGGTGCGCCGTGGCGGGGCGCCTGGCAGAAGACCCGAGTGCGACCGTGGCGCTGCTCGAGGCCGGGCCGCATGATCATCACTTCTCGATCTGGGCGCCGGTGGGCATTGCCGCGGTGGTGCCCAAGGCCGGCCCGCGCAACTACGCCTACTACACGGTACCGCAACCGGGCCTGAACGGCCGCCGCTCCTACCAGCCGCGCGGGCGCGGCCTGGGCGGCAGCTCCTCGATCAACGGCATGGTCTATATCCGCGGCCATCGGCGCGACTACGACGACTGGGCCGCGCTCGGTTGCCGGGGCTGGGGCTTCGACGACGTCCTGCCCTACTTCCGCCGCAGCGAGCGCAATCCTAGCCTGGCCGGCCAGGAACATCCGCTGCACGGCAATGACGGGCCGCTGCATGTGAGCGACCTGCGCTCGCCCAATCCGTTTGCACAGCGCTTTGTCCAGGCAGCGATCCAGGCCGGCCTGCCTCACAACGACGACTTCAATGGCCACAGCCAGGAAGGCGTCGGCCTGTACCAGGTGACGCAGCGCAACGGCGAGCGCTGGAACTCGGCGCGGGCCTACCTGCACAACGGCAATGCCGCGGACACGGCGCTCAATGGCGGCCGTCGCGGCCTGGCGGTGCTGACCGATACGCAAGCGCTGCGCATCGTGTTCGAAGGCAGGCGCGCTGTCGGCGTGGAAGTCGTGCGCGGCGGGGCGGTGCAGACCCTGCGCGCACGGCGCGAGATCGTGGTCAGCGGCGGCACCTTCAACTCGCCGCAGTTGCTGCTGGCATCCGGCATCGGCCCGGCCGCGCACTTGCGCAACTTCGGCATCGACGTGGTCCATGACCTTCCGGGCGTGGGCGAGAACCTGCAGGACCACCTCGACATCATCGTCAACAAGCAGCTGCAAACGACCGAGCTGTTCGGCAAGACCGGCCGCGGCATGTTGCGGCTGGCGCGCGAGGTGATGCGCTACCGGCGCAACCGCACCGGCATGGTGTCGTCCAATATCGCCGAGGCCGGTGCGTTCCTGCGCAGCCGCCCCGAGCTGGACATCCCGGATGTGCAGCTGCACTTTGCCGTGGCGCTGCTCGGCAACCGCAACCTGGGCAAACTGGGCCACGGCTACTCCTGCCACGCCTGCGTGCTGCGTCCGAAGAGCCGCGGCCATGTGCGCCTGCGCAGCGCCGACATGCGCGAGACGCCGGTGATCGATCCGCGCTTCCTGTCGGCTGAGGAAGACATGGCCGGCATGGTCGCAGGCGTGCGGGCAATCCGCCGCATCTTTGCGCAGCCTGCGCTGGCGCAGCACGGCGGGCGCGAAATCCTGACCGACGCTTTCGGCCCCGACAGCAGCAATGAAGCCGCCATCCGCGACTTCGTGCGCACGCACGCGGACACGGTCTACCACCCGGTCGGCACCTGCAAGATGGGCGTCGACAACATGGCGGTAGTCGACCCGGAACTGCGCGTGCAAGGCGTGGAGGGCCTGCGCGTCGCTGACGCATCGATCATGCCGACGCTGATCGGCGGCAACACCAACGCCCCCGCCATCATGATCGGCGAAAAGGCTGCGGACCTGGTCAAGGCCTCGCACCGCTAAGCCGGCTATCCCCCTGCATTGGCAACCACCACACCGAGGAGACACCCCATGCAAGCCACTGCCGCAACCACCATCAGCCCGGAAGCCTACCGCGCGCTGGACAATGAAGCCTTTCCCTTTGCCGTGCGCCGCTGCACGCCGACGATCGGCGCCGATGTCGAAGGCATCGATTTCCGCGAGCCGCTGGACGACGACACCTATCTCTCACTGCGCCGCGCACTGCTGAAGTACAAGGTGCTGTTCTTCCGCAAGCAGGCAATCACGCCAGCCCAGCACGTGGCCGTGGCGCGCCGCTTCGGCGAGCTGGAAGTGCATCCGATGTTTACCAACCACCCGGAACATCCCGAACTGGTTGTATTCGGGCGCGATGGCACGACGCGCGGGCGCGAGAACCTTTACCACTCGGACGTTAGTTGGCGTGAGATCCCGTCGATGGGTTCGATGCTGCGCTGCGTGGAGTGCCCGGAGGTCGGCGGCGATACCATGTGGATCAATATGGCCGCGGCCTATGAAAACCTGCCGCAGGACATGAAGGCCCGCATCGCCAACCTGAAGGCCGTGCACGACGCCATGCCGACCTTCGGCTCGGCGCTGAACGAAGAAAAATACGCGGAGATGCGCACCAAGTATCCGCCGATGGTGCACCCGGTGGTACGCACGCACCCGGAAACCGGCGAAAAGATCCTGTTCGTCAACGAAGCCTTCACCACGCATTTCGCCAACTTCGTCAAGGAAGCGCCATATCGCATCGGCTCCGACTACCGCCCGGCCGAACTGGACCTGCTGCAGTACCTGTACCGCCAGGCCGCCGCGCCAGAGTACCAGGTGCGCCTGCGCTGGCAGCCGGACACCATCGCGCTCTGGGACAACCGCTCCACGCAACACTACGCGGTGCAGGATTACTTCCCGGCCGTGCGCCATATGAACCGCGCCACCATCATCGGCGACCGCCCGGTCTGACCGTCCCCACCCAAAGACAATCCGAGGCAACCGGCATGAACATCGTCGACAAGTTCTATATCAATGGCAAGTGGGTGCAGCCCGCAGCGGGCGCGACCCAGGCCGACATCATCGATCCTGCCACCGAAGCGGTCGCGGGCAAGCTCGCCATGGGCACCGCGGCGGACGTGGACCAGGCCGTGAACGCAGCGCGCGCAGCCTTCCCGGCCTGGTCGGTGTCCACGCGTGAAACACGCATCGCCCTGCTTGAGCGCGTCATCGCCGCCTACCAGGCGCGCATGGGCGACCTGGCGCAGGCGGTGCGCCAGGAGATCGGCGCACCGATCACGCTGGCCACCAATCTGCAGGCCGCGATCGGCCTGGCACAGCTGCAGGCAACGCTGCAGGCGCTGCGCGACTTCGAGTTCGAAACCACCCGCGGCAACAGCTGCATCCTGCGCGAGGCCATCGGCGTGGCGGCGCTGATCACGCCGTGGAACTGGCCGCTGAACCAGATCGCGGCCAAGGTGGCGCCGGCGCTGGCGGCGGGTTGCACCGTGGTGCTCAAGCCATCCGAGATCGCGCCGCTGGACGCCCGGATCTTCGCCGAGATCATGGATGCCGCGGGTACGCCGCCGGGTGTCTTCAACATGATCTATGGCGAGGGCCGCGCGGTGGGGGCCGCGCTGTCGTCGCATCGCGACGTCGACATGGTGTCGATCACCGGCTCGACCCGCGCCGGCGTGGAAGTGGCCATCAGCGCCGCGCCCACGGTCAAGCGCGTGGCGCAGGAGCTGGGCGGCAAGTCGCCGATGATCATCCTGGACGATGCCGACCTGCAGGCGGCGGTGACCAGCGGCGTGGCGCAGTGCACGGTCAACACCGGACAGACCTGCATCGCGCCGACGCGCATGCTGGTGCCGCGCTCGCGCTATGAGCAGGCCGTGCAGATTGCCGCCGCCGTCGCCAACGCGGTCAAGGTGGGCGACCCGTCCGACCCCGAAACCAAGATGGGCCCGATCTCCAACCGCGGCCAGTACGACAAGGTGCAGCGCCTCATCGGGGTGGGCATCGAGGAAGGCGCGCGCGTGGCCGCAGGCGGCCCCGGCCGCCCCGACGGGCTGCAGCGCGGCTTCTATGCGCGCCCGACCATCTTTGCCGACGTGCGCAATGACATGACCATCGCGCGCGAAGAGATCTTCGGGCCGGTGATATGCCTGCTGCCGTACGACTCAGAAGAAGAGGCGGTGGCAATCGCCAATGACACCGAGTTCGGCCTGGCCGCCTACATCGCGTCGTCCGACGCGGCGCGGGCACGCAAGCTGGCCGCCCGCCTGCGCGCCGGCAGCGTGCGCATCAACGGCGCGACAATGGACCTCACCGCACCGTTCGGCGGCTACAAGACGTCCGGCAACGGGCGTGAATACGGCCCCGAAGGCATTGCCGAGTTCCTTGAAACCAAGACGGTGACAGGTTGAGCCTGCGCGCTCCCGCCCGCAGTCACCGTACCGCCCGGTCGTGCAGCGCCATGCTGCCGGCCGGGCGGTGTCGCTTGTAAGGCGCCTCGCTGCCGAGCTTGTCTGACATGCGCAGGCGGCGGCGTCCGACAGCCGCAGCCTGCCGGCCAGCTATCTTCATAGCAGCGCCAGGCCTTTTGCCAGGGCGCCCGACTATGTCGACCATTCCCGATTCCGCGCCTTCTTCGCTGCCCCCTGCTTCGCCCGTTCCGTTGCCCGCCGACGGCAGCCCGCATGCCGGCGCCGACACCGAGGGCGCCGCCGGGTCCCGCACGATGGCGGAGATGGCTGACTCAGTCGTGCCGGCCGATGCCGTCACCGCCTCGCTGCACCGTGCCAGCGTGGCACTGGTGGTGCTGGCGACGCTCTTTTCGCTGTACGCCGTGCATATCGCACGCGAATTCCTCATTCCGGTGGTGCTCGCGATCGTCCTGGCCTACCTGCTGGACCCGCTGGTCTGCGCGTTGCAGCGGCTGGGCCTGCCGCGCGCGCTGGCGGGCACCGTGGTGTTGCTGGCCGTGCTGAGCGCCCTGCTCAGCGGCGCCTACCTGCTGCAGGGGCAGGTGGAATCGATCGTCAACAGCCTGCCCGAGACGGCCAGCAAGCTGTCGCGCTCGGTCGGCGCGCTGATGAGCGGCGACGATTCCATGTGGCAGAAGGTACGTCGCGCCGCCACCGTCCTCAGCGGCACCGGCCAGCCCCCGCCCGCACGCGGCACGCAGGTGGTGGTGGAGCAAGCGCCCGCCCAGATCCACAACATGCTGCTGGCCGGCTCGGTCAGCATCTTCACCATGGCCGGACAGGCAGTGGTAGTGGTCTTCCTGCTGTACTTCCTGCTGCTGGCCGGCGATACCTTCAAGCGCAAGTTCATCAAGATGGTCGGGCATACCATTTCCGAGAAGAAGATCAGCGTGCACATGCTGGACGAGGTCAACCGCTCCATCCGCCGTTACATGGGCATGCTGCTGGTGACCAATACGGCCCTGGGCGCCTGTACCTGGCTGCTGCTCAAGTGGCTGGGCGTGCACAACGCCGGCAGCTGGGCAATCGCGGCCGCGGCGCTGCACCTGGTGCCCTACTTCGGCGCCCTGGCAATCGCGGTCTGCCTGGGGGTGGTGACCTTCATGCAGTTCGGCACGCTCGGCATGGCAGCCGCGGCAACGGTCGGATCGCTGCTGATCGCCACGCTGATCGGGTCGGTCGTCACCACCTGGATGACCGGCCGCATGGCGCGCATGAACGCGGTGGCCGTATTTGTTGCACTGCTCCTGTTCACCTGGCTCTGGGGCGTATGGGGCATGTTGCTCGCCATCCCGCTGATCACCATCGCCAAGGTGGTTGCCGATCACATTGAAGGGCTCGAAGTGGTGGCAGAGTTCCTTGGCGAATAGCCGCCCGCCATCGCCCAACGGCACTATCGATCCGCCGCTATACTGGAAAAGCGAATGCTGCACCACAGCATTCTTGCTACGCCGGGGATCGTGCGGAGGAAAACAATGATGTCTATATGCGACCTGTGCGAGTCGCAGCTGGACCGGCCGGGCCACGTGCCGCCGCATCCCAGGCTGGTGATGTCGGCGACCTTGCGCACCGCCAGCGGCCAGAATGCGTTTGTGTACCGTTGCGCGCACTGCGGCCAGACACTGCTGCTGGCCTCGCCCGATGGCGAGGCGCCCGACCGCTGGACCCGGCTGGATGCCGACGGATGGGACTGAGCGGGATGGCTCCCGGCTGACTTGTGCTTGCGGTTGCGCAAATCGACGGCTTGCGGGTGTGGGCATAATCGTCTCAGCAGTTCCCAACCGCAAGCCATGGCCAAGAAATTTCCCCTTCATCCCCGCCACCCCGAGCGCATCTGCTGGGGCTGCGACAAGTACTGCTCCGTAGACGACATGGGCTGCGGCAACGGCTCCAGCCGCACGCAGCACCCGATTGAACTGCTCGGCGACGACTGGCTGGAGTACGGCGACTGGGGTATCGAAGCACCTGCCGGTCCGCCAGAGACCTCAACCTAGACCGCCGGATTACAATCGTTGTCTCAGGCTTCCACAAGACGTCCGGCACCGCCGGCATCCACCGAGACAACCATGCTGAACCTCCAGGACTCCTCGCTGCTGCGGCAGCAGTGCTATATCGACGGCCGCTGGGTCGACGGCGAGCGCCGCATCGACGTCACCAACCCGGCCACCGGCGAGCGCGTGGGACAGGTCCCGCAACTGGGCGCCGATGAAACCCGCCAGGCCATCGAAGCCGCCAACCGCGCGCTGCCGGCATGGCGCGCCCGCACCGCCAAGGAGCGCTCGGCGCTGCTGCGCAAATGGTTCGAACTGATCATGGCCAACCAGGAAGATCTGGCGCGCATCATGACCGCCGAACAGGGCAAGCCGATCGCCGAAGCGCGCGGCGAAATCGCCTACGCGGCCTCGTTTATCGAATGGTTTGCCGAGGAAGGCAAGCGCGTCTATGGCGACACCATCCCGGCGCCGGTCAGCAACCAGCGCATAGTCGTGACCAAGGAGCCGGTGGGGGTATGCGCAGCCATCACGCCGTGGAACTTCCCCGCCGCCATGATCACGCGCAAGGCCGGCCCGGCCCTGGCGGTAGGTTGCACCATGGTGCTCAAGCCGGCATCGCAAACCCCGCTGACAGCGCTGGCGCTGGTGGCCCTGGCCGAGCGCGCGGGCATTCCGGCCGGGGTGTTGTCGGTGGTGACCGGCTCGGCCGGCGCCATCGGCGGCGAGATGAGCAGCAACCCGCTGGTGCGCAAGCTCACCTTCACCGGATCGACCGAGGTTGGCCGCGTGCTGATGGCCCAGACCGCGTCGACGATCAAGAAGGTGTCGATGGAGCTGGGCGGCAATGCGCCCTTTATCGTGTTCGACGATGCCGACCTGGACGCGGCGGTTGAAGGCGCGATCGTGTCCAAGTACCGCAATGCCGGGCAGACCTGCGTCTGCGCCAACCGCATCTACGTGCAGACGGGCGTGTACGAGGCGTTTGCGCAGAAGCTGGTGGCGGCAGTAGCGGCCCTGAAGGTCGGCAACGGCATGGAAGATGGCGTGCGCATCGGCCCGCTGATCGACGACAAGGCCGTGGCCAAGGTGGAAGAGCATATCGCCGACGCGCTCGGCAAGGGCGCGCGCCTGCTGCAGGGCGGCCAGCGCCATGCGCTGGGGCATTCTTTCTTCCAGCCGACCGTACTGGCCGACGTCGGCGCCGGCATGCTGGTCGCGCGCGAGGAGACCTTCGGCCCGCTGGCACCGCTGTTCCGCTTCGAAACCGAGGATGACGTCGTCGCCATGGCCAACGACACCGAGTTTGGCCTCGCCAGCTACTTCTATGCCCGCGACCTGGGCCGGGTCTGGCGCGTCTCCGAACGCCTGGAATACGGCATGGTGGGCGTCAATACCGGCCTGATCTCCAACGAGGTGGCGCCGTTCGGCGGCGTCAAGCAGTCTGGCGTGGGCCGCGAGGGCTCGCACTACGGCATCGAGGATTACCTGGTCATCAAGTACACCTGCATGGCCGGCATCTGATTGCCGCGACTCAGTACGCCGTGTCCGCGCACACGGCGTGCCGGGGCTCGGGGCAGCGCCCGCCGTGCCGGCAGGTGTCGCGAAAGCGCGCGATCCGGTCATGGACACGCTGCATCTGCTCCAGCTGATAGCTGGCGCGCGCAGCGCTGTAACTGGCGCCGAACTCATACAGGGCGCCAGCCGCGGCGCGGGATAGTCCTTCCAATGCCTGCGCCAGCTCCCGCCCTTCCACGCTGCGGTGCCGGCGCAGGCGCCAGGACAAGGCCTCCTGGCCCTGCGCAAGCAGGCTCTGCTCAAGGTAGCCAAGCTGCTCGGCAACGGCCTGCGCGCCATGCAGCGCCGACAGGTAGGCGCACACCACCGCCAGGCGCTGGTTCATCTCCCCGCCGCAGCCCAGCAGTTCGCGGGCGCAGGTGCGCAAGGTATCCGCGTCAAACGCCTTGACTTCGTCGGTGGCTTCCTGTGCATAGGCGGCCAGCGGCAGCACCGTGACTGCCAGGCCCGGCGGCAGCACGCTGGTGAAACGGCTGGCGATCGCGTGCTGCACGGTGCAGTCCAGTTCGCAGCAGGTCGGCACAGCGGCATCGACATAGAATTCCAGCGCCGGCGGCCGCCCGTGGTCCATCGACACCACGGCGCGCGCAGGCGGGTGCCCGGCCATCGCAAGCACCTCGAGGCCGGCCTCGACACAGCGCTGCTCATCGGGCTCCGCCCCCAGTGCCTGGACAATATCCTGCATCTGCAGCGTGCCAGAGAGTTCCATGCGGGTTGGCCCGGGCGGGTGGTCCCCCCTGCGGCCGCGGTCGAGCGCCATCCGCTTCCATTCGACTTGCGTCATCGCATTGCCCGTCATACAGCCTCCGATTTTGGTTCCACTACCCGCGCTGCGCGGCCATCACGATGGCCGCGTGCATGTTCTGCAGGGCATGCAGCGGCTCGGCGCCGGTCAGCGCGGCCACCAGCATGCTGTCTTCCAGCCTGAAACGGCACAGCACCAGGTTGGAGCGCGCCAGTGCCACCATCTGCTGCGGCGTGAGCGCGGCCAGCACACGGCCCACTTTGCGCTCGATGCCAAGCCGGAACAGGGCCTCGGGCTCGTTCTCGCGCATCAGCCGCTGCACCAGCAGCAGGTAGGAGAGGTTCAGGTCCGTGATTTCCCGCAGGCTCTCGCCGACCAGGTCGCTGGCCGTCTCTTCAGCCGCGGTGCCGGCCGGTGTTGCATGTTCCATTCGGTCCTCGCGCTGGCCGGGCTTGGTCATTCGGCTGCCACAGCCTGGCCACCGGCCGTGCGCGGTGCAAGCCGGCGGGCATCGTGCGGGCCGCGCCGGGGCACCTGCCGATCGCACGCAGGCGCGTGCGCGGAGATCATCGGGCGCTCGGCGATGGCCCGCAAGGCGGGCTTGTCGAGCAGCGAGATGGTGCGGTGCCTCACCCGGATCAGCCCGCAGTCCGCCAGCCGCGAGAACTGCCGGCTGACTGTTTCCAGCGTCAGGCCGATATAGCTGCCGATTTCCTCCCGGCTCATGCGCAGCACGAACTCCGAGGACGAGAAGCCGCGCGCCGCAAAGCCTTCAGCCATCCACAGCAGGAAGGTCACCAGCCGCTCTTCGGCGGTCATCAGCGCCAGCATGGTCTGCAGCGCGCGTGCGCGCTGCGCCTGTCCGCCGAGCGCCAGGAACAGCTGGTTGGCAAGCTCCGGCATGCCGGCGGCGGCGCCGCGCAGCGCGTCCATGCCGAGCATGCACAGCTTGGTGTCCTCCAGCGCGGTGGCGTAGGACGCATAGTGCGGATGCGCCAGGCTGTCCAGCCCGACCAGGTCGCCGGGGAAGTGGAAGCCGACCACTTGCGTGCGGCCGTCTTCCGTGGTCACGTGGGTCTTGACTGTGCCGACGCGGATTGCGTAGAGCGAGGTCACGGGGTCGCCCAGCAGGTACAGGCACTGGCCCTTGCGCAGGCGCACCGTGCGGTGGAAGCCCCGGGCGCCGCCCGGCAAGCCCCGGGCGCCTCCCAGGCAGAAGCGGGCCAGTTGGCAATCTGCGCTGCACGGCATGCCGTCGCACGGCAGGTGGCATTCGTCTAACTGTGTCATTGGCGCCTCTGGATGGAAGAGCTGAAAGCCCTTGTGCAACCATTCTATGGAGCCAGTTTCCCCAGACAATCCGCACATTCTGATTTGCAGTACAGAAGCTTCTGATCCGGACCTGCGCTGCCGGGGCCACCGGCATCCCCGGCCATTGGCCCTGCCAGGCTGCTTGCGGGGTATCCTTGCTACAAGACCAGCACCGGATGCGCTGGCGGGCCACGCCGGCAGGACGCCGTTCAGGACATGCCATGACAAGACCCCCCGAGGACCCGCAGCAACCCGCCGGAAGCGTACCTCGCCCCGACGCTGGCGAGCCATCGGGCGGGCGTTCGCAAGAGATCCGGGCCGACCTGCCCGATGTGCCTTACCAGACCCTGGTGGACTCCGTGCAGGACTACGCCATCTTCACGCTCGACGTCGGCGGCCATGTCTCCAGCTGGAACAAGGGCGCGGCGCGCATCAAGGGCTATGCCCGCGAGGAGATCCTGGGCAAGCATTTCTCGCAGTTCTACACGCCGGACGCGATCGCCCGAAGTTGGCCGCAAGCCGAACTGAAGGCCGCGGCCGAACAGGGCCGGTTCGAGGACGAGGGGTGGCGCGTGCGCAAGGACGGCAGCCGCTTCTGGGCCAATGTCGTCATCACCGCCCTGAAGGACGCCGAGGGCCGGCTGATCGGCTTCGCCAAGGTCACGCGGGACATGACCGAGCGGCGCCGCGCCGCCGAGGCCCTGCACCAGAGCGAAGAAACCCTGCGGCTGCTGGTGGAGGGGGTCAAGGATTACGCGATCTTCATGCTCGATCCCGGCGGCCATATCGTCAGCTGGAATTCCGGTGCCTCTTATATCAAGGGCTACCGCCGCGACGAGATCATCGGCCGTCATTTCTCGGTGTTCTATCCGCAGGAGGATGTTGCCGCTGGCAAGCCGTCACGGCACCTGGCACTGGCGCAGCGCGTCGGGCGCGTGGAAGACGAAGGCTGGCGCGTGCGCAAGGATGGGTCGCTGTTCTGGGCCAATGTCACCCTGACAGCGGTATACGACGAGTCACGCACGCTGCGCGGCTTTGCCAAGGTGACGCGGGACATGAGCGAGCGCCGCCGCCGCGAAGAGCTGGAACGCTCCAGCCAGCGCATGAATGAGTTCCTGGCCACCCTTTCGCATGAACTGCGCAATCCGCTGGCGCCGGTGCACAGCGCGCTCGCGGCGATGCGGCTGGCGCCGGAGGATGCGGTGCTGGCAAACCGGAGCCTGGCCATGATCGAGCGCCAGGTGACCCACCTGAGCCGGTTGGTGGACGACCTGCTCGACATCGGGCGCATCACCTCCGGCCGGATCGACCTGCGCATGGAGCCGGTCGAGTTCAACGAGATCATCGCGCTCGGCGTCGAGGCAGCGCAGCCGGCGCTGGATGCAAAGTCGCAGTGCGTCGAAGTGCGGACCCATGCCGGCTCGATCCCAATGCGTGCCGACAAGACGCGGCTGGTGCAGGTCATGCAGAACCTGGTGCTCAATGCATCGAAATTCTCGCCGCCCGGCTCGTCGGTGACGATCGCCACCACCATCCAGAACCGCACACTGCAGGTCCAGGTAATGGACCAGGGCTGTGGCATCGGGCCCCAGGCCATCGACGAGATCTTCAACCTGTTCATGCAGGAAAGCCGTCCGGGCACCGACTTGCATGGCGGGCTGGGCATCGGCCTGTCGCTGTGCCGGTCACTGGTTGAGCTGCATGGCGGCACCATCTCTGCCGCCAGTGCCGGGGCGGGACAAGGCAGCACCTTCACGCTGCGGCTGCCGCTGACGGCCTCGCACAAGGAGGACCCCCGGCCAGGAGCCGCACTGCCGGCCCAGGGTCCGGTCGCACCCGAGTTGCAGGCGCAGCGCATCCTGCTGGTCGACGACAACCGCGACGCCGCCGACAGCCTGGCCATGCTGCTCGAGATATGCGGCCACGAGGTGACCATTGCCTACGACGGCGCCGAGGCCCTGCATGTGGCGCCCCGCTGCCGCCCGCATATCGCGCTGATCGACCTGGCCATGCCCGGCATGGACGGCTTCGAAGTGGTGCGCGCCATGCGCCTCGTGGCCGGCACCGAGCTGACGCGCTTCGTGGCGCTGACCGGCTTCGCCCAGCCGGCGGACCGGCAGCGTACCGAGGCCGCCGGCTTCGACGCACACCTGGTCAAGCCGGTGGAGCTGGAAACGCTGTTCGGCACCATCGCCCGGCTGCGCCCGCCGGAATGACCCGTTCCGGCACCGAACCCGACCTTCGCCAATTCCAAACACGCGCCTGCCGGCGCTGCGACACACTGACGGCCATTCCATCGCAACAGATCACAGAAAGGAGACAGCGATGCAGGGTTGGATCAGGCGCGCAGCCGCGGGGCTGGCATTTGCGTTCGCGGCCACGGCCGCCGGTACCGCGCTGGCGGACTATCCCGACAAGCCGGTGCGGCTGGTGGTGCCCTTTCCGCCCGGCGGCGCCACCGACCTGCTGGCGCGCGAGATCGGCAACGCACTGTCGGCGCGGCTGCACCAGCCGGTGGTGATCGACAACCGGCCCGGCGCCGGCGGCAACCTGGCGGCCATCGCGGTGGCGCGGGCCCCGGCCGACGGCTATACGCTGCTGTTCGGCACCTTCGGCTCGCTGGCGGTCAACAAAAGCCTCTATGACAAGCCTGGCTACGATCCGCTGAAGGACTTCGCGCCGGTGGCTTCGGTCGCCTACCTGCCCAACGTGCTGGTGGTGCATCCCAGCGTGCCGGCGCGCACCGTGCAGGAGCTGCTGGCGCTGGCGCGCAAGGAGCCGGGCAAGCTGACCTATGGCTCGTTCGGCAACGGCTCGTCGTCGCACCTGGCGGGCGAGCTCTTCACCCACCTGGCGGCTGTCAATATCACGCACATTCCGTACAAGGGCAGCGCCGCGTCGATGACCGACCTGATCGGCGGGCGCATCACCATGATGTTCGACAGCGTCTCGACCGCGCTGCCGTATATCCGCGACAACCGCGTGCGCGCGCTGGCGGTGACCACGCAGAAACCCTCTGACCAGCTCCCCGGCGTGCCCACGCTGGCCGCCGCCGGCGTGCCCGGCTACGAGCTGACCGCGTGGTTTGGCGTGGCCGCGCCGGCCGGCACGCCCAAGGCAGTGATCGACCGCCTCAACGGCGAGATCGTGGCGGCGCTGAAGCAGCCTGACCTGGCCGCCAGGCTGGCCAGCCAGGGCACCGTGCCCTTCCCCGCCACGCCGGCGCAGTTCGGCAGCTATATCCGCGCGCAGTTCGAGAAGTGGGACAGCCTGATCAAGTCGGCCAACATCAAGCTGGACAACTGATAGCCTGAGCCCAGGCCGTGTCCGGCGCGCCGAAGCGCCACGACAGCCGGCGCGCCGCCTGCCGCACCAGCGCGGCAGTGGCGCCCGCGGTGCTGCTGTCAAAGCTGCCGCTCGAGCCCATCACGGCGATCACCAGCGCCAGGCTGCCGGTGTGGTCGAATACCGGCGCCGCCAGCGTGTCGATGCCCGGCACCGGGTGGCTCAGCGCATTGTCGAGCCGGGCCGCGCGCACCTGCGCCAGGCGCCCGGCGTAGGCCGGCGCCAGCTTGCCGCCGGGTTCAAGCACTTCGGCCGCGGCAGCGCCGGCCATGCGCAAATCGTCCTTTTCCAGCAAGCCCGCCAGCACGTTGGCTGGCAGGTACGCAGCGGCGGTGCGGCCAATCGCGGTATGGACCAGCGACAGCACCGTGCCCACGCGCAGGCTTACGTGCTGGGGCCGCGCCGATTCCTCCAGCCGGACCACCGTGGGCCCCAGCGGCCCCAGCACTGCCATGGCCACGCTCAGGCCGGTGGCGCCGGCCAGCTCGATCACCTCCGGTTCCGCCTCACGCGTCGGCGACAGCCGCTGCAGCGCGATCAGCCCCAGTTCCAGTCCCAGCGGTCCGCACAGGTAGTTGCCCGCGGCATCGCGCGCCAGCAGGCCGGTCTTCTGCAGGCTGACCAGATGCGGGAACGCCTTGGCCGGCGGCATGCCCGCGGCCAGCGCCAGGTCGCGCAGCGCCAGCGGCCGGCCGGCAGCCACCAGCGCCACCAGCAGCTGGCCGGTGCTGTCCAGCGACTGGATGCCGCGCTGCGGCTTGCCGCCTTCCAGGTCTTGCTGGGCTTCGGTCGCGCTGCTCATGCCAGGCGCCCCTCTTCATCGCGCAGCGCGGCGCCGATGTCCGCCGCCGCGGCCAGCAGGGCCTGCGCCGCAGCGCCGCGCCAGTCCACCTCGATGGCACCGGTCGATCCCACCAGCGTCAGCACCAGCCGCAGCACGCCAGCGGCGTCCAGCACCGGCACGCTGAGGCTGCTGACAGCCGGGCTGGGCGTGTCGATGCTGCGCTCGATGCCGCGCGCTCGGATTTCTCCCAGGCTGGCGCTGAAGGCGGCCAGGTCGGACTCGGCCGCGCCCGGCTGCTGTGCGCGCCACAGCGGCTGCCACAGTGCCGGCGGCTGGAAGGCACAGAACACGCGCCCGGTGGCCGTGGCGGCCAGTGCCATCACCGTGCCCACGTGCAGGTTGACATGCAGCGGCGCGCTGGCCGGCACATAGCGCACGATGGTCGGGCCCTGCGGCCCGGCAATGCTGATTGCCACGCTGAATCCGGACGCCTGCGCCAGCGCATCCACCCGGGGCTGCGCGGCGCGCCAGGCGGCGTCCTGCTCCAGGTGCAGCATGCCCAGCTGCAGCGACAGCGGCCCGGGCTCGTAGCGGCCGGAGAGGTGGTCGCGCTTGATCAGGCCCAGCCGCGTCAGGCTGACCAGGTAGGCATGCGCCTGGGCCGGCGCCAGCTGCGCCGCCTCGGCCAGCGCGGCCAGCGGCATTGGCGCGCGCGCGACCGCCAGCGCCACCAGCAGGCGCCCGCCCACCTCCACGCTCTGGATGCCGCGCTGCGCCTTGTCGGCACGCGCAGCGGGCTCGTCCGCCTGCGTTCCTGCTTCCCCAGCCTTGCGCCTGGCCATTGCCATCCTGTGTGATCGGAAAACCCGGATATTAATCGAACGCCTCCCGTTGCCGTGCGCACGGGGGTTTACCCGAACAAACTCCACCTGCCTCCGATGGCGTTCGCGGCATGCCTCAATTATTTGTCATAGGCTAATCATTTCGCTATTGATTAATTTTTTAACGTTTCCTAAGATTGCACTACCCCGTCCGAACACGGCGACCCACGCCGTCAGACATCCATAGAAACGGGGCGAGACAGCCCGCGGCCAGCGCAACGCAGCCATCGTGCCGGTGCCGTCTCGCCTCCCCACACAAAGGAAAGACGCCATGTCCAAGGCATTCGCATCGCAGGCCGACCTGGAAGCCAAGCAGGTCACCTTCACCCAACTGTCAGAGAACGCCTGGGCCTACACCGCCGAAGGCGATCCCAATTCGGGCGTGGTCATCGGCGACGACGGCGTACTGATCGTCGACACCACCGCCACGCCGGCCATGGCGCAGGACCTGATCGCCCGCATCCGCACCATCACCGACAAGCCCATCAAGTACGTGGTGCTGTCGCACTACCACGCGGTGCGCGTGCTGGGCGCGTCGGCCTACTTCGCGGAAGGCGCGCAGCAGGTCATCGCCAGCCGCGGCACCTACGAGATGATCGTCGAGCGCGGCGAGGCCGACATGAAGTCCGAGATCGAGCGCTTCCCGCGCCTGTTCGCCGGCGTCGAGACCGTGCCCGGCCTGACCTGGCCGACGCTGGTGTTCGAGAAGGAAATCACGCTGTTCCTGGGCAAGCTGGAAGTGCGCATCGCCCACCTGGGCTCGGGCCATACCAAGGGCGACACCGTGGTCTGGCTGCCGCAGCAGAAGGTGCTGTTCTCCGGCGACCTGGTCGAGTACGACGCCGCCTGCTACTGCGGCGACGCCCAGCTGGAAGACTGGCCGGCCACGCTGGACGCGCTGCAGGCACTCAAGCCGGAAAAGCTGGTGCCCGGCCGCGGCCCCGCGCTGACCACGCCGGAGGAAGTGGACAAGGGTATCGCCTACACCAAGGACTTCGTCACCACGCTGTTCCAGGCCGGCAAGGAAGCCGTGGCCGAGAAGCTCGACCTGAAGGCCGCGATGGCGCACACCCGGCGCGCGATGGACCCCAAGTTTGGCCAGGTCTTTATCTACGAGCACTGCCTGCCCTTCGACGTCTCGCGCGCCTATGACGAGGCCAGCGGCGTCCGCCACCCGCGCATCTGGACGGCCCAGCGCGACAAGGAAATGTGGGCCGCACTGCAGGACTGACCTCCAAAAAGAATAAGTCGGGCAACAAGCTATGGATGGAGACACAGGCATGAGCAGCATCGATTACCAGCGGCTGTCGTTCGAGTACCAGCCCTGCGCCGAGCAACAGAAAGGGGCCGATCCGGCCGTCCACCCGGTCGTCGTGGTCGGCGCCGGGCCGGTCGGCCTGGCCACCGCCATCGACCTGGCGCAGCGCGGCGTGGCCGTGGTGCTGGTGGATGACGACTGCACGCTGTCCACCGGATCGCGAGCAATCTGTTTTTCCAAGCGCACGCTGGATATCTTCGACCGGCTTGGCTGCGGCGAGCGCATGGTCGACAAGGGCGTGCGCTGGCACGTCGGCAAGGTGTTCCTGCGCGACCAGCAGGTCTACAGCTTCGACCTGCTGCCCGAGAGCGGCCACCGCCGCCCTGCCTTCATCAACCTGCAGCAGTACTACCTCGAAGGCTACCTGCTGGAGCGCGCGCAGGCGCTGCCCAATATCGAGATCCGCTGGCGCAACAGGGTGGTCGGGCTGGAACAGCGCGGCACGTCCGAGGACGGCGTGATACTGACCATCGAGACGCCTGACGGCAGCTACCCGCTGGCGGCGCGCTACGTGGTGGCCGCCGACGGTTCGCGCAGCCCGATGCGCAAGCTGCTGGGCCTGGACAGCAAGGGCCGCACCTTCCGCGACCGCTTCCTGATTGCCGACGTGAAGATGGAAGCGGATTTCCCGAGCGAGCGCTGGTTCTGGTTCGACCCGCCCTTCCACCCGAACCAGTCGGTGCTGCTGCACCGCCAGCCGGACAACGTCTGGCGCATCGACTTCCAGCTCGGCTGGGACGCCGACCCGGAGCTGGAGAAAACGCCGGAGCGCGTGATCCCGCGGGTGCAGGCGCTGCTGGGCAAGGACATGAAGTTCGAGCTGGAATGGGTCAGCGTCTATACGTTCTCCTGCCTTCGCATGGACAGCTTCCGCCACGGCAATATCCTGTTCGCCGGCGATGCCGCGCATGGCGTGTCGCCGTTCGGCGCGCGTGGCGCCAACAGCGGCATCCAGGACGCCGAGAACCTGGCCTGGAAGCTGGCCTATGTGCTGCAGGGCCATGCCTGCGACAAGCTGCTGGACACCTACGCCAGCGAGCGCGAATACGCCGCCGACGAGAACCTGCGCAACTCCACACGTTCCACCGACTTCATCACGCCCAAGAGCGCGGTCAGCCGCGTGTTCCGCGATGCGGTGCTGACCCTGTCCAGGCGCCATGCGTTTGCGCGCACCCTGGTCAACAGCGGGCGGCTGTCGGTGCCCGCGGTGCTGCAGGATTCGCCGCTGAACACCGCTGACGATGCCCAGGACTATGCCTGCAAGCTGGTGCCTGGCGCGGTCTGCTGCGACGCGCCGGTATCCGGCGCGCAGGGCGCGGGCTGGCTGCTGTCGCACCTGGGCGGGGACTTCACTGTGCTGGTGTTCGGCAGCCCTGACACCATCGATGCAGCCACGCTCGCCGGCCTCGCCGCGCTGAAAGACAGCGGCGTGCCGCTGCGGCTGGTCTACGTGACCGACGCCGCGCAGCCGGCGGTGACCTGCACCAATGCCACCGTGCTGCGCGACGACGAGGGCCTGGCCGCCGCGCGCTACGGTGCCACGCCCGGCACCTGCTACCTGGTCCGCCCGGACCAGCATGTCTGCGCCCGCTGGCACCACCCCGACCCGGCCGCGATCCGCGCCGCGCTGGCGCGTGCCACCGGTGCCGACCTGCGCGCCCCGCAGCCCGGCCGCATGGCCGCCTGAGACCGGCCAGACCTGCACCGCGGAGACTCCCATGCCCAATACGCTCAACACCCAACCCAACCTGGCGCGGCCCGACGACTTCTACGAAGCGCTGATCGAGATGCACCGCGACCTCGACGAGGCAAAAAGCCAGGCCGCCAATGCGCAGCTGATCCTGCTGCTGGCCAACCATATCGGCGACCACGATGTGCTCCTGGCCGCCATGGCCGCCGCGCGCGAAGGCGTGACCGAATTGCCGGCCACCACGCCAGCCTGACCTGACACAGGCGCGGTACCGCCGCGCCTGTCCTGTTCTTTTCCCGGCACCATCGCGGGCCAACGCGCGCAAGACGCTGCCCACTGGCGGAACCCTCCGGCTGCCCGCCGCCGCAGCCACCACCGTACGGAGACAACGTTCATGAGCCATCCGGTCTCAGGGGATCTTTCGTCCCTATCCAGCCTGACGTCCCCCACCCTGCCTCCCGCAGCACTGGCTGCGCACGATGAGGATGCGCTCTACCGCAAGGTCTGGCTGCGCATCATCCCGTTCCTGTTCGTCTGCTACGTGGTGTCGTTCCTGGACCGCATCAACATCGGCTTCGCCCAGTTGCAGATGAAGCAGGACCTGGGCTTCAGCGACGCCATGTACGGCCTGGGCGCCGCGGTCTTCTACGTCGGCTACGTGCTGTGCGAAGTGCCCAGCAACATGCTGCTGGCGCGCTTTGGCGCACGGCGCACGTTCACGCGCATCATGGTGCTGTGGGGCCTGGCCTCGGTGGCGATGATGGGCGTCTCCACCCCGGCGCAGTTCTATACGCTGCGCTTCCTGCTGGGCGTGTTCGAAGCCGGCTTCTTCCCCGGCATCGTGCTCTACCTGACCTACTGGTTCCCGGCGCGCCGCCGCGCCGCGGTGATGGCGATCTTCTTTGCCGGCGTGGCGGTGGCGGGTGTGCTGGGCGGGCTGGTGTCCGGCTGGATCATGCGCGACATGGCCGGCGTGCTCGGGCTGCAGGGCTGGAAGTGGATGTTTGCGATCGAGGGCGCGCCCGCGGTGCTGCTGGGCCTGCTGGCCGCGCGCTGCCTGGTTGATGGCCCGCAGCAGGCCAGCTGGCTGACCGACGGCGAACGTGCCCACCTGGCGCGCGACACGGCCGCGCAAGCACATGCCGGCGGCCATTCGCTGCACGCGTTGCGGCAGGTTCTGCGCAACCCGCGCGTGTACCTGTTCGCGTTTATCTATTTTTCGCTGACCTGTGGTTCGCTGGCGCTGAGCTTCTGGATGCCGCTGATGATCCGCGACTTCGGCATCACCGACGTGATGTCGGTCAGCCTGTATTCGGTGGTACCCAATGCCGTGGGCGCGGTCGGCCTGCTCCTGATCGCGCGCCACTCCGACCGCACCGGCGAGCGCCACCGCCACTTCCTGCTGTGCACGGCAGGCGGCGCGCTGGCCCTGGCGGCGCTGACCCTGCACCTGCCCAGCCTGGCGCTGATGCTGGCCATCCTGTCGGTGGCCGCGGTGCTGATCTTTGCCGCGCTGCCGGTGTTCTGGTCGCTGCCGCCCAGCTACCTGCCGGGCGCGGGCACGGCCGCCGGCATCGCCTTCATCAGCAGCATCGGCATCACCAGCGGCATCGTCAGCCCGTGGGTGATTGGACAGATCAAGACCCGGACCGGCAGCCTGGACCATGCCCTCTACCTGCTGGCGGCGCTGCTGCTGGCCAGCGGACTGGCCATGTGGCTGGGTGTGCCAAGGCAGCCCGCGCGGCCGGCCTGAACCGGGCCGCAGGCGTCTTCAAGACCGGAATGTCCGCACCCACGGGGTGCAGCGTTCAGTGGGATCGGCCGCAGGGGATGACGGAGGCGATTTCCTCGCGCATCACCTCGACAACGTCGTCGATCTCCAGCCCTTCGGCGGTGACCAGCACGTCCTGTCCGCGGCCGATCGCGTAGACCACGCCGCGCCAGCGGCCGGGCTCGACGGCCTCGCACAGGCGGATATTGAATTCGGTGTCCTGATCCTGGCTATACACCGTCACCAGGTCGCCCACCTGGGGAGTGCGCACCGCTTCTCCGTCGAACGCCCGGGCCACCACGGTCACCGGCGACTGCGTCAGCCCCCTGGCAAATCTTGCACGCATGGTCCGCTCCTCTTTTTGCGATCCAAGTCCAGCTTACAAGAGGCCCGACAAATAACCAGGGATTTCCATCGAAAAGTGGAACCCGGTGCCCTTTGCGGCTGTCAGACGGCGCCGGATAGACAGCGCGCGCAGATGCGCCACAATGAAAGCACCGATCATCGAGGAGACCCGACATGGGCAGCAACATACACGTCGTACCGCACGACGAAGGCTGGGATGTGATCCACGAGGGTGCGCGCTATGCGGAATCGCACCACGCCACCCAGGAAGAAGCGGTTGCGGCCGGCACCACGAAGGCGCAAAGCGAGCACGTCGAGTTGCTGATCCACGGCCGCGACGGGCAGATCCGCTCGCGCAGCAGCTTCGGCCACGACCCGCGCACCATTCCGGGCTGATCGCCGGCCACTCGTCAGGCCCCGCTGAAGACTCCGGCGCTGCTAATCCCGGATACCGATGCGAGATGCCACACCACCGGGCTGCCCCCCGCGCCGCCGCCGCGATTGCGGCCGCGGCGGTTCCATTGCCGCCCATCGACGACCCGGCGGCAAGCCCGTTCCGCGGTCCGTTTGCCAATGCCACCGGCGTGCTGGCCGATTTGCTGGCCCGACACCGCGTGGTGCTCCTGGGCGAAAGTACGCACGGCACCGCCGAGTTCTATCATGCCCGCGCTGCCCTGACAGCGCACCTGGTGGCCCGGCACGGCTTCCGCATCATCGCGGTCGAGGCAGACTGGCCAGATGCCGCGGCAGTCGACCGCCACGTGCGCGGCCGCCCGCCACAGCCGGCCGAATCGCCCGGCGCAGCCTTTACACGCTTCCCGGTCTGGATGTGGCGCAACCTGGAGGTGGCGCGCTTTATCCGCTGGCTGCACACGCACAATGAAACCCTGGCGCCTGCGCAGCGCACTGGATTCTTCGGCCTCGATATCTACAGCCTGCGCGCTTCCATGGCTGCAGTGCTGGCCTACCTGGAGGGCGTAGATCCACAGGCCGCCCGAGCGGCGCGCGAGCGCTATGGCTGCCTGGAACCGTGGGGCCGGGATCCGGCGCGCTATGGGCGTGCCGTGCTGCACGGCACGCATGCCGACTGCGAGGATGCCGTCGTCGCACAGCTGCAGGCGCTGCTGGACAAACGGCTGGCCTATGCCCGGGCGGGTCACGAGGACTTTCTCGATGCCGCGCAGAACGCGCGCCTGGTCGCTTCAGCCGAGCGCTACTACCGCGTGATGTATCACGGCAGCGACGACAGCTGGAACCTGCGCGACACACATATGTTTGAAACCCTGGCGCATCTGCTGCAGGCGCATGGCCCGCAAGCGCGCGCGGTGGTATGGGCGCACAACTCGCATATCGGGGATGCTTCGCAGACCGAGATGGGCGCCAGCCAGGGGCAGCTGAGTATCGGCCAGCTGTGCCGCGAGTCCTTCGGCGACGACGCCGCGCTGGTTGGCTTGAGCACTTACGACGGCACCGTCGCCGCGGCGACATCGTGGGACGGCCCGATGGAAATCAAGCAAGTGCGCCCTGCCCGTGCCGACAGCTACGAGCATCTGTTCCATGCGGCCGGCCATGCGCAAGCCTGGATCGACCTGCGCGGTCCGTCCGGCGGCGCCAACGGCGGCGTGCAGGCCGAAGTGCGTCAGCTGCTGATGCCGGCACGGCAAGAGCGCTTTATCGGGGTGATCTACCGCCCCGAGACCGAACTGCAGAGCCACTATGCGCGCGCCACGCTGCCGCGGCAATTCGATCTGCTGTTGTGGTTCGACCGTACGCGCGCGGTTCCGGCGCTGCCGGCGGAGCCCGCGCCGGGCGCGCCGGAGACCTGGCCTTACGGGCTCTGAAGTGGCCGCCTTGTCGCTTGCACGGACGCTCATCCGCCGGTGCGGTCCGGCGCAACCTGGATGCGATTGACGATCTCGCGCACACCGTCACAGCCGCGGACGCAGGCTTCGACTGCATCGCAGTCGGCCTGCGCGCCGATCGCGCCGCGCAGCGTCACGCGGCCTTGCGCCACGTCCACGGCAACCTCGCTCACGTCGAGGCCGGCGTCCCACAGGCGCGAGCACAGGGCCGCCTGCAGCGCCATATCCGCTGCCGTCGCGGCATTGCCACGGTGATTGGCTGGGTTCGGGGAACCGGTCATGTGCGCACTCTCCCGTCCGTGGGAACAACGCCTCAGTAGGCACGCATGCCGTGGCCCGGATGCGCTTGCGCTGCGCCAGTGCGCGCCACGTGCAAGTGGTTGACCAGATCCTTCACGCCGAAAACCTCGTCGGCAATATCCTCGATCCGGTACTTCTGCAGCCGGTCCGGCACACTGCCCTCCAGCGTCACCACGCCCTGCTCGACCCGGACTTCGACATCGTTGAGGTCTAGCCGCGCGCTGCGCGAGAGCTGCTCGCACAGGTCTTCGAGAATGCGCTCGTCCGTGCGCTGGTAATTGCGCGGCCCCACCGGACGCGCCCGCTGCGGCCCGCCCCGGTAGAGATCCATGCGCTCGTTGTAGCCGGTGAACTGGCGGTAAGGATCGGTCTGGCCCCGGGCGCGCGGCGCCGGCGCGTCCGGCGGCAAGCGCTCCGGCCGCCATTCCCACGCCCCGCGGCGCCCGCCAGACTCGTCCGGGTCCACCGGCTCGTCATAGTCGTAGACCCCGTAGGCGCCCACGTAGTGACTGCGCATATCGGCTTCAGGCACCGCGCTCTCGTGCCATGGCTGGCCGCGCCAGTTGTCTCTGCGATCCATCGTCGTCTCCGCTTGCCCCGATTCGTCAGTCAGTCAGCGTGCCGCTACTTCTGCCGCGGTGGCACCAGCCCGCGGTCCGGCGCGCGCAGTTCGCCCTTGCGCAACTGCCGCACCGCGCACGCCAGCGCGCGCGCCACGTTGTCCACTTCGCCCTGCACGCCAGTGTCTTGGTCCAGTGCCACGTGGCTGGTGGCATAGGGCTCGTAGTAGCCGATATACCGGTCCAGCCGCGCCTGCGGGCCCGCGTCGATCAGGCCCATCCAGTCGAGCCAGTCGGCCAGCGCGCGGCGCACGCCCTCGGTGCCGGCCACGTCGCCGTGCACCACCAGCCCGTAGGCGCGCCCGGACAGATGCTTGGGATAGTCCCAGCCGGACAGCTCCATCGCCTTGGCGCGCACCACGTCCTTGCCATGCGTGGTGGTGGGGTCGGGATTGCCGCCGTCGGCACAGACCAGCCGGTCCATCATCAGCTTCAGCGGGCTGGCGGCCTGGTACCAGTACACCGGCGTCACGATCAGCACGCCGTGGCAGGCCGCCCAGCGCGGATAGATTTCGTTCATCCAGTCGTTGACCTGGCCCAGCGCATGGTTGGGATAGCAGCTGCACGGCCAGTGGCACAACGGCATTGCGGTCGACACGCACGCCTTGCACGGATGGATGCGCAGGTCGGCATCTGAAGCGAGGTGGCTCAGGTCGAGCAGGTCGACCTCGATGCCGTCCGCCTCCAGCCGTTCCCGTGCGCGCCCGGCCAGGCGCCAGGATTTCGACACCTCGCCCGGGCAGGTGTAGTCGTTGCGCGCCGCGGCGCACACCAGCAACACGCGCGACGGTGTGGCGGGATCTGCCTGGCGCTGCTGTGCGCTGCGCACGGCCTCGCTGGCGGCGCGCCACTCGTCGGAGAGCTCGTAGTCCGGATCGGCATAGCCTGGCCCGGCCTTATGCGTGCGGGGTGCCTTGCGGCCTTCCTGATAGGCATCCCAGGCAATGTGTTCGAGGCGGTCCAGCGCCTCATCCTCCTGCCGGTATGCGGGATCCGCGAAGCGCGCAAGAAAGCGCTGGCGGAAAGCGTCGCGCGCCAGGGGAGTGGTCACCTGCCCCTTGCGCACATCTTCCGGGTTGCCGGGATGGCGCGGCGCACGCGGCGCATCCTGCGATGGCCGGGCTGGCTTGGGCGGGTGCTCGGGCATGACGGTCTCCGTACGGGATGCATGTCCCGCAGACATGCAAGATGAGCGCCATCCCCTGCGGGCATGCATTGCGCGCCGCGCCCTGCGTGGCGGCCGGCCGCGCGTGCAATTCGTTCGTTGCCTTGTAAGAAATGCGGTCTCGGCCGGCGGCTACGGGCTTGCCTGCGGCGTCCGGTACTGCTGCTGCAGCACGCGAAACAACTCGTGGCTGACCTGCACCCCACGGTACTGGCGGCGCACCAGGGCGCGCAGGCGCGAGCCCAGCACCTGCGTGCGCAGCGCCCGCGCATAGCGTCGCTGCACGGCGTGTTCACGCTTGCTGACCGCCTGCAGGATGGACCGGTCCGAGCCGTGCTTGCCGATCGCGCTTCCGGCCGACGCAGCCGGGGCTGCCGTCATGTCGGGCAGCTGCCCCAGGTCAAGCAGGCACGCCTGCAGCTCCCGCGCCGCTTGCGCAAACGCATTGGCGCGGCTGGTGAGCAGCGATTTCAGGTGGGGATTGGCCGCGGCCAGCGCTGCGACGCGGCAGCCAAGCTCGCCTTCGCGCGATGCCGCAATCAGCGCATTGAGCAACAGGATCTTCTTCTTCGCCATGACACACCTGCCCTGGTCCGCGCGCGGACCCGTGAAGTCACCGATCGGGGCCGGCTGCCGCCGGCGGTTGCTCGCTCGCGCCGGACGTGCGCCGCACGCCGGGCTCGTGCAAGGATAGCGGCTCGTCCCGCGCGCCGCCAGTGGCCGCAAGCGCGCGCTGCGAGGCGGGCGGCCACGCCTTGCGGGCCTCGCGCATGCCGCGCAGGTTCATCGCGATCAGCGCCAGCTGCAGGACCACCAGCGCATTGGCGCCGCCGTGCCAGCCCCAGGCAATCCACAGCACGTTGCTGGCAAGAAAGACCCAGAAGCCGGCGCGCCGGCGCGCGCTCCGGCGTGAGCCGACCAGCCAGGTGGCCACCACCGTCACCACCATTGCCGGCCATTGCGCTGCCTCCAGCCACCAGCCCATGCGTCTCCTTCCGCGGGCCTTCCCACCGTGCCGGGAACAACACGCGCTGCCAGACAGCGGCAAGAAGCGTACCGGCTGGACACCGCGCTGGCATCGGCCCAAATGCCCTGCGCGTTCTTTCCATCGGCGCGGCGCGCGCCGGTAGTTTTTACAAACAGTAAGGCATCGCGCACATGAGATGCCGCGGCGCTTGCCCTTGAGGTGCCTTGGCTGGGCGCGCAATTGGAGACTGGCCGGGCGCGCTGGCACGCACTTCGCATGGCTGTGCCATCCCGCCGGCTGGCCGCAAGGCGCCGGAGCGGGATTTTGTTGCTCCGTCGGAGCGAAACACCGGGAGGATTTTGTGCGGATCTGCCAGATCGACCTGACCGGAACGCCCGATGCCGATGAACACGCGCTCCAGCGCGTGGCGGCACTGGGCTTCGACCACGTACTGATCGGCGGCTGGCCGCACCTGCCCGGCGAAGACGCTTTCGCGGCTTGCGCCCGGCACGGGCTGGCCCCGCTGCTCGACATCTCACTGGACCGCTATGCGGTCGACCCCGCCGACGGCACCGGGCCAGCACCCGACCCTGGCTGGATCGACAGTGCGCTCCCAGCCTTCGCCCCACACGAGACCGACAGCCACATCCCCGGCGCGCGCCTGCGCTGGCATGACCAGCAAGCGGCCGAGGCGCTGGTGCAGTGGTGGGCGGCCCGGCTGCGCCAGGCTTGGGTGGCAGGCGCGGCGGGCTTCTGCTGCCGTGCGCCGGCACGCGTGCACGGCAGGCATTGGGCCGCGGTGACCGGCACGCTGCGCAGCGATGCTGTGCCGGCACAGGCGCGCGGTGCGCCATGCTTCCTGGCATGGACGCCCGGGCTGACGCCGGCGCAACTGGACGATCTCGCGCCCGCCGGCTTCGACGGCGCATTCTGCTCGCTGCCGTGGTGGGATTTTCGCAGCCCCTGGCTGACCGAGGAAATCGCGCGGCTGCGCCCCTTCGGCCGGGTGCTGGCCGCCCCAGCGCTGACGCCGGCAAGCCATGACGCACTCAGCGCGCGGCGTGCGCTGTGGACCGCCGCGGCGATCGGCGACGGCATCCTGGTGCCGGCCGGCTTCGAGACCGGCGGCGCGCTGGCACGCGACCCGCTGGCCACGGATGGTGCCCCGCATCAGGGCGCGCCGTACGACATCACCCACGAGCTGCTGGAAACCAATACCTGGCTGGCTGCGCGCGATCCGGGGCCGGCACTGGCCGTGCGCCTGCTGAGCGGACCCGACGCGCCGCTGACGGTGCTGGCACGGCTGCCTGTGCCGGACGGCGCCTGCCCCGCTCCCGACGCCGCCGGCACCCGTAGCGACCCTGAGGTACCGGACGGTGCCCCCGCCCTGGCAGTGGTGCTCAATCCAGACCCCGCGGCGCCCGGCACGCTGGGCGCCGACCGCGTGCTGAGCGCGCTGCCGCACGCCAGCGCGCACCTGGAATCGTCACTGGGCGGCCCGGGCGGGACGGTCGATGCCAACCACCGGCTCGATGCGCTGGCCAGCATCACGCTGGCACCGGCCGATATCCGCCTCTACGAAGTGCCCCCGGTGCCCCTGACGCGGCCCGGCATGCCGGCAGCCGACGCGCGCGCGCCGCACGGCCATGAAACGCTGGCCGCCACCGGCCTGGGCAGCGTGGTGGCGGCAATGGAGGCCCCGCGGATCGCCATCGAGCACGTCGAGCCCGCCTGCAACGAAGGCCGCTTCGCGGTGCGGCGCGTGGTGGGCGAGCGCGTGACCGTCAGTGCCGATATCTGGATGGATGGCCACGACAAGCTTGCCGCCACGGTGTTGTGGCGTGCGCCGGGCGAGACTGGCTGGCACCAGGCGCCGATGCAGCCCGTAATCAACGACCGCTGGGAAGGCAGTTTCCCGCTGGTGGCGCTGGGCCGGCATGAATTCACGGTCGAGGCCTGGCGCGACACCTTCGCCAGCTGGCTCGACGAGATCGGCAAGAAGCGCGCGGCCGGCCTCAACGTGGCGCTGGAGATCGAGGAAGGCGCGCGGCTGGTGGCCGATGCGCTGCTGCAGCCTGCCAGGAACGGGAAGCAGGGCAATGGCGGGAAGAACACCCGGACGGCAACCGCGGACACCGAGCTCTCAGCCATCGTCGACGAACTGATCACCGCTGCCGGCGATGACGCTCGCCGGCAGGAGATCCTGCTGTCGCCACGCACCGAGGCCGCGATGCAGGCAGTGATGGCAACCCCGGCGGGTCGCCCGTTTGCCTCGCGTCATCCGGTGGCCATGCCGGTCGAGGCCGATCGCCTGGCCGCGCGCTACGCCAGCTGGTACGAGCTGTTCCCGCGCTCGCAAAGCAACGACGAGACCCGCCACGGCACCTTCGACGATGTCATCGCCAGGCTGCCCGCGATTCGCGCGATGGGCTTCGACGTGCTCTACTTCACGCCGATCCACCCGATCGGCCGCACCCACCGCAAGGGCCGCAACAACAGCCTGCGCGCCGAGCCGGGCGATCACGGCAGCCCCTACGCCATCGGCGGCAAGGAAGGCGGCCACGATGCGCTGCATCCCGAGCTCGGCACCTTTGAAGACTTCCGCCGCCTGCGCGACGCGGCGGCCAGACATGGCCTGGAGCTGGCACTGGACTTCGCCATCCAGTGCTCGCCCGACCATCCGTGGCTGCGCGACCACCCGGAATGGTTCGCACACCGCCCGGACGGTTCGCTGCGCTATGCCGAGAACCCGCCCAAGAAGTACGAGGACATCGTCAACGTCGATTTCTACGCCGCAGCGCCCGCGGGCGCCGCGCTATGGCAGGCCCTGCGCGACGTGGTGATGTTCTGGGCCGACCAGGGCGTGCGCATCTTCCGCGTCGACAACCCGCACACCAAGCCGCTGCCGTTCTGGGAGTGGATGATCGCCGACGTGCGCGCGCGCCACCCCGACACCATCTTCCTGGCCGAGGCCTTCACCCGGCCCAAGATGATGGCGCGGCTGGCCAAGCTGGGCTTCAGCCAGTCATACACGTACTTCACCTGGCGCAATGCCAAGTGGGAGCTGACCGAATACCTGACCGAGCTGACGCAAAGCCCGCTGCGCGACTTCTTCCGGCCTCACTTCTTCGTCAACACCCCTGACATCAACCCCTACTTCCTGCACCAGGGCGGGCGCCCCGCGTTCCTGATCCGCGCGGCGCTGGCCACGCTGCTGTCGGGGCTGTGGGGCATGTACAGCGGCTTCGAGTTGTGCGAGAGCGCGCCCTTTGTGCTGAACGGCAAGGTGCGCGAGGAATATCTCGATTCCGAGAAATACCAGCTGCGCGTGCGCGACTGGCAGCAGCCCGGCAATATCGTCGCGGAGATCTCACGGCTCAACGAGATCCGCGCCGGGCACCCGGCGCTGCAGAACCACCTGGGGCTGCGCTTCTACCATGCCGGCAGCGACGCCGTGCTGTGGTTCGCGCGCTTCATGCCGGGCACCGACTACCTGTTCGGCGACGACGTGCTGCTGGCCGCGATCAACCTGGATCCGCGCACGGCGCACGAGACCGACATCGAAATCCCGTTGTGGGAATGGGGGCTGCCCGACCAGGCCGGCCTGGCGGTGCACGACCTGATGCACGGCCGGCGCTTCGAGCTGCGCGGCAAGCACCAGCGCATCCGGCTCGATCCGGCGCAACTGCCGTTCACGGTCTGGCATGTGCGCCCGCTGGAGCGCCCCGCTCCCCGCCCACCCTCGGCGCCGGCCTCGACCGACCCGCACGGCGCCTGACAGGCATACGTGGAGACACGGATGAAACGCCTTACCGAAACCGGCAGTGCCGCCCTGCTCAACGCCGATCCGCTCTGGTACAAGGACGCGATCATCTACCAGCTCCACATCAAGTCCTTCTACGACGCCAACGGCGACGGCGTGGGCGATTTTGCCGGGTTGCTGGCCAAGCTCGACTACCTGGTCAACCTGGGTGTGGACACGGTCTGGCTGCTGCCGTTCTATCCGTCGCCGCGCCGCGACGACGGCTACGACATCGCCGACTACCGCAACGTCCACCCCGACTACGGCACGCTGGCCGAGGCGCGCCGCTTTATCGCCGCGGCGCACGCGCGCGGACTGCGCGTGATCACCGAGCTGGTGATCAACCACACCTCCGACCAGCATCCGTGGTTCCAGCGCGCGCGCGCCGCCAAGCCCGGCTCGGCGGCACGGCGCTACTACGTGTGGTCGGACCATGACCAGGCCTACGCCGGCACCCGCATCATCTTCTGCGACACCGAGAAGTCCAACTGGAGCTGGGACCCGGTGGCGGGCGCCTACTTCTGGCACCGCTTCTACTCGCACCAGCCGGACCTGAACTTCGACAACCCGCAGGTGCTCAACGAGGTGCTGTCGGTGATGCGCTACTGGCTCGACATGGGCGTCGACGGGCTGCGCCTGGACGCGGTGCCCTACCTGGTCGAGCGCGAAGGCACCAGCAACGAGAACCTGCCCGAGACCCATGCCGTCATCCGCCATATCCGTGCCCACCTGGACGCGCGCTTCCCCGGCCGCATGCTGCTGGCAGAAGCCAATATGTGGCCGGAGGACGCGCAGCAGTACTTTGGCCTGACCGGGCCGGAGCCGGAAGGCGACGAATGCCACATGGCCTTCCACTTCCCGCTGATGCCGCGCATGTACATGGCGATCGCGCGCGAAGACCGCTTCCCGATCACCGACATCATGCGCCAGACGCCGGAGGTGCCGCCCAACTGCCAGTGGGCCATCTTCCTGCGCAACCATGACGAACTGACGCTGGAGATGGTGACCAGCAGCGAGCGCGACTACCTGTGGGAGGTCTACGCCACCGACCGGCGCGCCCGCATCAACCTGGGCATCCGCCGCCGGCTGGCACCCCTGATGGAGCGCGACCGCCGCCGCATCGAGCTGATGAACAGCCTGCTGTTCTCGATGCCGGGCACGCCGGTGATCTACTACGGCGACGAGATCGGCATGGGCGACAACATCCACCTGGGCGACCGCGACGGCGTGCGCACGCCGATGCAGTGGTCACCCGACCGCAACGGCGGCTTCTCGCACGCCGACCCCGAGCGCCTGGTGCTGCCGCCGCTGCAAGGCCCGCTGTATGGCTACGAAGCCGTCAACGTCGAGGCGCAGGCGCGCGACCCGCATTCGCTGCTGAACTGGATGCGGCGCATGCTGGCGCTGCGGCGCAAGCACCGCGCCTTCGGCCGCGGCACGCTGCGCTTCCTGTTTCCGGGCAACCGCAAGATCCTGGCCTACCTGCGCGAATACGAGGACGAGCACATCATGTGCGTGGCCAACCTGTCGCGCGCGCCGCAGGCCGTCGAACTGGACCTGTCCGCCTTCAACGGCCGCGTGCCGGTGGAGATGATGGGCGCCACGCCGTTCCCGGCCATCGGCACGCTGACCTACCTGCTCACGCTGCCGCCTTACGGCTTCTACTGGTTCGTACTCAGTGACGAGGCGCAGCCCCCGTCATGGCACGTGGAAGCACCCGAGCAGATGCCGGACCAGATCACCCTGGTGATGCAGAACACGAGCCGGCCGGAGCTGACCGACGCCTCGCGCCGCATCATGGCCAGCGACGTGCTGCCGCACTACATCAGCCGGCGCCGCTGGTTCGGCGCCAAGCACGAGCGCATCGAGCGCATCGACCTGGCGTACCTGCTGCCATTTGCGCGCGGCAGCAGCGGCGAAGATGTCTACCTGGGCGAGGTGGAGGTGACCCTGCCTGGCCGCACCGAACGCTACCAGCTGCCGCTGGGCATCCTGTGGGACCGCGAGAGCGCCGACAGCGTGTCGCAGCTGGCACATGGACTGTCGATGGCGCGCGTGCGCCAGGGCAGCCGCGTGGGGCTGGCCACCGACGGTTTCGTGGTCGAGCCCTTTGCGCGCGAGGTGGTGCGCGCGCTGCGCAATGACGTGCAGGTGCACGCCGGCAACGACATCATCCACTTCCGCGCCGAAGCCGGCCTGGCCGCGCTGGAACTGGAGCGCGACCCGATCGAATACATGTCGGCAGAGCAGTCCAACAGCTCGCTGTCCTATAACAACACCGCCGTGCTCAAGATGGTGCGCCGGGTCTCTGGCGGCATCCACCCCGAGGCCGAGATGACGCGCTACCTGACCGTGCAGGGCTATGCGCACGCGGCGCCGCTGCTGGGCGAGGTGGTGCGCACCGGACCGGATGGCGTGCCGCATACGCTGATGCTGCTGCAGGGCTATGTCCTGAACCAGGGCAATGGCTGGGACTGGACCCTGGACTACCTGGGCCGCGCCATCGATGACGCGCTGCCCTCGCAGGAGAGCGAGGACGAGTTTGCCGAGGCCATGAACGGCTATGCCGCGCTGGCTGGCACGCTCGGCCGCCGGCTCGCCGAACTCCATGCGGTGCTGGCACGGCCCAGCGGCGACGACGCGTTCGCGCCGTTGCCGGCCACCGAAGGCGATGCGCGCGCGTGGGCCGAGCAAGCCTTGCGTGCGCTGCAGCGCGCCCTGACGCGGCTGGAGTCCGCGCCCGCCACCGTGCCGGGACCGGTGCGCCAGGGCTTCGAGGCCGACGTGCAGACCCTGCTGGCCGCGCGCGACGCGCTGCCCGCGCTGGTCGAACAGCTCGCCGCTGCCGCGCCGGGCAGCCTGCAGACACGCATCCACGGCGACTTCCACCTGGGCCAGGTGCTGATTGCGCAGAACGACACCTACCTGGTCGACTTCGAAGGCGAGCCCGGCCTGCCGCTGGACTGGCGCCGGCGCAAGACCTCGCCGCTGCGCGATGTGGCCGGGCTGCTGCGCTCGCTTGACTACGCCGCGGCCACGGTCGGCACCGACCGCCAGGAGCGCACCCACAGCGAACTGCCGCCGCAGCTGGCCGAACGCCGCGCGGTGCTGCTGGAGCGCTTCCGCAGCACCGCCAGCGAAGCCCTCCTGAACTGCTACCACCTGCACATGCAGGACTCGGGCACACCCTGGGTCGCGCCCGGCCAGCTGCAGCCATTGCTGGACCTGTTCCTGCTGGAACGGGCAGCCTATGAGGTCGACTACGAAGCCGCCAACCGCGTGGCTTGGATCGACCTGCCGGTCAGCGGCCTGGCGCGCCTGGTGCGCAAGCTGCTGGCGCCGGGAGACCAGCCATGACCCCCGCCCATGGCACGCAGCCCGGCATGCTGCCGGGCCACGAGTTCGAGGCCTTGCTTGGTGCGCGCCACCATGATCCGTTTGCCGTGCTGGGCCCGCACCCTGACGGCGACGGCACGCTGGTGCGCGCCTGCCTGCCAGGGGCGGCGTCGGTGCAGCTGACCGATGCGGGCGGCACGCCACTGGCGGAGATGGCACGGCTGCATGGCGGCGGCGTCTTCGCCGCGCGGCTGCCGCGCGAATACAAGGGCGGTGCGCCCGATTACCGGCTGCGCGTGCAATGGTCCGACGGCAGCGGGCAGTGCGGCGCCGACCCTTACGCCTTTGGCCTGCTGCTGGGTGAGCTGGACCTGCACCTGATCGCCGAGGGCCGCCACTTCGAGCTCGGCGCCTGCCTGGGCGCGCAGTGGCAGCGCGTGGACGGCATCGACGGCGTGCGCTTTGCCGTATGGGCGCCGAACGCGCGGCGGGTCTCTGTGATCGCTGACTTCAACGGCTGGCATCCGGCGCGGCACCCGATGCGGCTGCGCCACCCCAGCGGCATCTGGGAGCTGTTCATCCCCGCCGCACTGGGCGCGCAGCCCGGCAGCCGCTACAAGTACGACCTGCTCGACCCGCACGGCACCGAGCTGCCGGACAAGGCCGACCCGCTCGCGCTGGCCACCGAGGCGCCCCCCGCCACCGCCTCGGTGGTGGCCGGACCGGGCCAGGGCGCGCCCCCCTTCGCCTGGCATGACGCCGACTGGATGGCGCGCCGCGGCGGCGCCGATCCCTACGCAGCGCCGATGTCGGTCTACGAGGTCCACGCTCTGTCGTGGCTGCGCGCGGCCAACGACACGCAGCGCGGCTGGGAGATCCTGGCCGAGCGGCTGGTGCCATACGTGCAGGAACTGGGCTTTACGCATATCGAACTGCTGCCGATCACCGAGCATCCGTTCGGCGGCTCGTGGGGCTACCAGCCGCTGTCGCTGTATGCGCCCACCGCGCGGCTGGGGCCGCCGCAGGCCTTCGCCGCCTTTATCGACCGCTGCCACCAGGCCGGCATCGGCGTGCTCCTGGACTGGGTGCCCGCGCACTTCCCGACCGATCCGCACGGGCTGGCGCGCTTCGACGGCACCGCCCTGTATGAGCACGAGGACCCGCGCGAAGGCTTCCACCAGGACTGGAACACCCTGATCTACAACCTCGGCCGCAACGAGGTGCGCGGCTTCCTGCTGGCCGGCGCGCTGCACTGGCTGGAGCACTTCCACGCCGACGGCCTGCGCGTGGACGCGGTGGCATCCATGCTCTACCGCGACTACAGCCGCGAGCCCGGCCAGTGGGTGCCGAACCGCTTCGGCGGCCGGGAAAACCTGGAAGCCATCGACTTCCTGCGCGAACTGAACGCCGTGGTCCACGAACGCTGCCCCGGTGCGCTGACCATCGCCGAAGAATCCACCGCCTGGCCCGGCGTGACCGCCAGCGTCGCCAGCGGCGGGCTTGGCTTCGACTTCAAGTGGAACATGGGCTGGATGCACGACACGCTGCATTATCTCGGTCACGAGCCCGTCCATCGCGCCTGGCACCACCAGGACATGACCTTCGGGCTGGTCTATGCGTGGTCCGAGGCCTTCGTGCTGCCGCTGTCGCATGACGAGGTGGTGCACGGCAAGGCCTCGATGATCGGCAAGGTGCCCGGCGACGAGTGGCAGCGCTTTGCCGGCCTGCGCGCCTACTACGGCTTCATGTGGGCGCACCCGGGCAAGAAGCTGCTGTTCATGGGCGGCGAACTGGCGCAGTGGCAGGAATGGAACCACGATGCCGAGCTTGACTGGGCCTTGCTGGACCACCCCATGCACCGCGGCATGCACACGCTGGTGCGGGATCTGAACCGCCTCTACCGGGAGCTGCCCGCGCTGCATGCGCTGGACCACCGCCCGGAAGGCTTCCAGTGGGTGGTGGGCGACGACAACCATAACAGCGTGTTTGCGTGGCTGCGCCGCGCGGGCCCATACAGCCGCGAAGTGGTGCTGGTGGTGGTCAACATGACCCCGGTGCCGCGCTATGGCTACCGGCTCGGGGTGCCGTATGCCGGCGCCTGGCAGGAATGCCTGAATACCGATGCCGCCGTGTATGGCGGCACCAATGTCGGCAACAGCGGCGCGGTAGCGGCAGTGGACGTGCCTTCGCACGGGCAGCCGGCTTCGCTCGCGCTGACGCTGCCGCCGCTGGCCACGCTGGTGCTGCGCTTCGATCCTGGTGGCGGCATCCAGGGCGCATCGACATGAGCCGACAGTTCGCGGACCGGCTGCTGCCGGGCAAGCCGTATCCCCTCGGGGCCCACTGGGACGGCCTGGGTGTCAATTTCGCGGTGTTCTCGGCCCATGCCTCGCGCATCGACCTGTGCCTGTTCTCCGACAACGGGCGCAAGGAGCTGGCGCGCCTGCAGCTGCCGGAACGCACCGACGAGATCTGGCACGGCTACCTGCCCGATGCGGCGCTCGGCACGCTGTACGGCTACCGCGCGCACGGCCCCTACGATCCCGCGCACGGCCACCGCTTCAACCCGCACAAGCTGCTGCTCGACCCGTATGCGCGCCAGTTGAGCGGCCCGGTGCGCTGGTCCGATGCGCTGTTCGGCTACCGCCTGCAAAGCGCGCGCGGCGACCTGACACCGGACCGCCGCGACAGCGCCCCCACCATGCCCAAGGCGGTGGTGGTCGACGAGAGCTTCCACTGGGGCGACGACCGCCCGCCCGCGGTGCCGTGGCCGTCCACCGTCATCTATGAAGCCCACCTGCGGGGCCTGTCGATGCTGCGCGGCGATCTGCTGCCCAACCTGCGCGGCTCCTTCGCCGCGCTGTGCGACCCGCGCTTTATCGACCACCTGGTGCAGCTCGGCATCACCACCGTCGAGCTGCTGCCGGTCCACGCCATCCTGCAGGACCGCTTCCTGCTGGAGCGCGGACTGCGCAACTACTGGGGCTACAACACCATGGCGTACTTCGCGCCGGAGCCCGCTTACCTGGGCACCGGGCAACTGCAGGAGTTCAAGGTGGCGATGCGGCGCCTGCACGCGGCCGGCATCGAAGTGATCCTGGACGTGGTCTACAACCATACCTGCGAGGGCAACGAGCTGGGGCCGACGGTGTCGTGGCGCGGGCTGGACAACGCCAGCTACTACCGGCTGGTGCCGGGCGACGAGCGCCACTACATCAACGACACCGGCTGCGGCAATACGCTCAACCTGTCGCATCCGCGCGTGCTGCAGATGGTGATGGACTCGTTGCGCTACTGGGTGCACTGCTACCACGTCGATGGCTTCCGCTTCGACCTGGGCACCACCCTCGGGCGCGAGGGCAACGGCTTCGATGCGGGCTCGGGCTTTTTCGATGCACTGATGCAGGATCCGGTGCTGAGCCGCGTCAAGCTGATCTCCGAGCCGTGGGACCTGGGCCCGGGCGGCTACCAGCTTGGCAACCACCCGCCCGGCTTTGCCGAGTGGAACGACAAGTTCCGCGACGTGGCGCGCCGCTTCTGGCGCGGCGACGCCGGCCACCGCGGCGAACTGGCGGCGCGGCTGGCGGCCTCGGCCGACCTCTTCGACCGCCGCCACCGGCGCCCGTGGGCCAGCATCAACTTCATCACCGCACACGACGGCTTCACGCTGGCCGACCTGGTCAGCTACAGCAGCAAGCACAACGAGGCCAACGGCGAAGACAACCGCGACGGCACCGACGACAACGCCAGCGCCAACTGGAGCCCCGACGGCAGCATCGAAGGCCCCACCGACGACCCCGCCATCCTGGCCTGCCGCGCGCGCGTGGCACAGGCACTGATGGCCACGCTGCTGCTGTCGCAGGGCACGCCGATGCTGACCGCCGGCGATGAATGGGGCCGCAGCCAGCAAGGCAACAACAACGCCTACTGCCAGGACGACGAGATCTCGTGGCTGGACTGGAAGCAGGCCCAGACGCCCGGCGCCCAGCCGCTGCAGCACATGGTGCGCCGCCTGCTGGACCTGCGCCGGCGGCTGCACTCCCTGGCCGGCGACCGCTTCGCGCACGGGCGCGAGGAACCGGCGCAGGGCATTGCCGATATTGCCTGGTTCGATACCGACGGCAAACCGCCCACCCCCGAGGAATGGGCCGACCCGGAGATCCGCACGCTCGCGCTGCGCCGCGCGGCCGCGCCGCCCCAACCGGAGCGCGCGCAGCTGGGCTCGCTGGCGCAGGACGAAGAGAACGATGCCGGCGCCGTGCAGGTAACCTTGCTGCTGCTCAACGCCGGCGATGCCGAGGCCTCCTTCCTGCTGCCCGGGCCCACGCTGGCCTGGAAACTGCTGTTCGACAGCAGCCGGCCCGACGCCACCGAGGCCGAACTCGCGGGCGAGGCGGTCGCCGACAGCCAGGCGGTGGCGGGCCACTCGCTGGTGCTGCTGGCGGCCCAGGCCCGCAGCCGCCAGAGCGCGCCCCAGGAAAGCCCGCCGCTGGGCGCGCCGCAGGAGGCACAGGCATGAGCCGGCGCGCCACCCGCCACGACACGCCCACGGCGCTGCATGCGCTGGCACTGCGCGCGGGCCTGCTGCCCCGGTGGACGGATGCCTGGAACCAGCCCCAGACCGTGTCGGACGCCGCACTGCGGCGCGTCCTGGACGGCCTGGGCCTGCCTTGCGCCACCACTGGCCAGTGCGAAGCGTCGCGCGCATGGCTTGCCTCCGATGACGCCGCGCATGCACTGCCGCCGCTGGTCACCGCCGAGCGCGGCAAGCCGGTGGCGGTGCCGTGGCCACATACCCTGCCGCAGCGGTCCTACCGGCTGACGCTGGAAGACGGCGCCATCGTCACCGGCACCGCGGAGCGTGGCAACGATGGCAGCGCGCGCGACAGCGACGGCACCATGCTGCTGCCCGCCATCGACGTATGCGGCTACCACCGCCTGGAACTCGGCGATGCGCACACCGTGCTGGCAATCGCGCCGCCGCGCTGCTACGGCGTTGCCGATGCGCTGCGGCACGCCGGCCGCGCGGGCGAACTGACCCGGCCCTGGGGCCTGGCAGTGCAGCTCTACGGCCTGCGCCGCGGCGCGCCCTGCGGCCTGGGCGACCTGAGCGCGCTGACCCAGTGCTGCATCAGCGCAGCCGGCGCCAGCGCCGACGCCGTCGCCATCAACCCGCTGCACGCCGGCTTTGCCGCCCTGCCCGAGCGCTATAGCCCGTATGCGCCGTCCAGCCGCCTGTTCCTGAATCCGCTCTATGCCGACCCCGCCGTGCAATTCGGGCAGGCCGCGGTAGACTGGGCCGTCGCCGCGCTCGGCGCGGGCGAGTCGCTGCAAGCGCTGGAAGCCCGCAGCGAGATCGACTGGGTCAAGCTGACGCCGCTGCGCTACGCCATCCTGCGGTGGCTATGGGAGCGCAGCGATGCGCTGCTGCCGCGCGCGGCGCTCGATGACTGCGCCGCCTTTCGCGCGCGCGGCGGCACCGCGTTGCACGCGCACGCATGCTACGAGGCGATCCAGGCCCGGCGCCTGGCCGACAGCGCCAACGGCATGAACCACAACCCCGCGCCTGACTGGCGCTGCTGGCCGGTCACGCTGCGCGCGCCCGGCGATGCCGCCGTGGCGGCCTTTGCACAGGCCCATGCCGATGAGGTCGCCTACCACGCTTTCCTGCAATGGATTACGGCCGACGGCATGGCACGCGCGCAGCGTGCGGCGCGCGGCGCGGGCATGGCGGTCGGCATCGTCTCCGACCTGGCGGTGGGGGCCGACCCTGGCGGCAGTCAGGCCTGGACGCGGCAACAGGAAATCCTGGCGGGCTTCCATGCCGGCGCACCGCCGGACCTGTACAACCCGCTCGGGCAGGACTGGGGCGTGGCGGTGTTCTCGCCGCGCGGGCTGCGCCGCCGCGGCTACGCGGCCTTCCTGGAGATGCTGCGCGCCAACCTGGCCCATGCCGGCGGGCTGCGCATCGACCATGTGCTGGGCCTGGCACGCATGTGGCTGGTGCCTGCCGGTGCCCCGGCCAGTGAAGGCGCCTACCTGCGCTATCCGCTGCAGGACATGTTGCGGCTGGTGGCGCTGGAATCATGGCGGCACCGCGCCATCATCATCGGCGAAAACCTGGGCACGGTGCCGCCGGAGCTGAATGCGGCGCTGTCGGCCCGTGGCGTGCTGGGCATCGATGTGCTGTGGTTCCAGCGCGAAGAGAGCGCGCCAGTGGATGCGGCCGAGGCAGCTCAGCGGGTGCCCGCCCCGGCGCCCGACACCGTGCCGGCCTTCCTGCCTCCCGCAGCCTGGCCGCCCGATGCCATCGCCACCACCTCGACCCACGACCTCCCCACAGTCACCGGCTGGTGGGCCGGCCGCGACCTTGCGTGGCGCGACCGGCTGCACCTGCTGGCGCCGGGCGAAACCCTCGCGGCGATGCAGGCCGGCCGTGCGCGCGAGCGCGGCGCGCTCTGGCAGGCGCTGTGCGCAGCGGGGCTGTGCAGCGGCGCCGTGCCGGACCCCGCCGATGCCCCGCTCGATGCCGTGCTGGCGTGGCTGGGCACCGCGCGCACCGCCATGCGCCTGGTGCCACTGGAAGACCTGCTGGGCGAGGCCGAGCAACCCAACCTGCCCGGCACCACCAGCGTCCACCCCAACTGGCAGCGCCGGCTCGACGCCGATGTACGTGCGCTGTTCGATACCCCGATGGTGCGGGCGCGCGCCAACGCCCTGCGCGGCGGCCGCCACGGCGCACGCCATCCGCCGCCACGCGCGTAGCCACGGCTCGCCCGCAAAAAGTGCCGCTTGCAAGACCAGCTCCGCGATCTCCCTGCAGGGATTGCTCCATCCACTAAGCTTGACCCACGTACATGCGCAGGAGCCTCGCCATGAAGGAATCTGTCCGGCCCGAGCATGCCGATGACACCCGTACCGCCCTGTCCGGCGCCAGCCTGCGCCGGGCCTTCCTCGACCACGTCTTCCATACCCAGGGCAAGCTGCCCGGCCACGCCAGCCAGAACGATCTCTACCAGGCAGCGGCGCATACCGTGCGCGACCGCCTGGTGCAGCGCTGGATCAGCACCGCCGAGGCCTACCTGGGCCAGCCCTCGCGCACCGTCGCCTACCTGTCGGCGGAATTCCTGATGGGCCCGCACCTGGGCAACAACCTGATCAACCTGGGCATCTTCGACGAGGTGCGCGAGGCCATGGCCGCTGCCGGGCTGGATCTAGACCGCATCCTGGAGCAAGAGGTCGAGCCGGGGCTGGGAAATGGCGGCCTGGGCCGGCTCGCGGCCTGCTTCATGGATTCGCTGGCGACGCTGGAAATCCCCGCGCTCGGCTATGGCATCCGCTACGAGTACGGCATCTTCCAGCAGACCATCATCGACGGCATGCAGGTGGAATCCACCGATACCTGGCTGCGCAACGGCAACCCCTGGGAGATCCAGCGCTCAGAGTGGGCCGTGCAGGTGCGCCTGGGCGGGCACACCGAGCACTACACCGACGACCGCGGCCACTACCGCGTACGCTGGGTGCCGGCCAAGACCGTGGTGGGTGTGCCGTTTGACTCGCCGATCCTGGGCTACCGCGTCAATACCGTGAACACCCTGCGGCTGTGGCGCGCGGACGCCACCGAGGCGTTCGACTTCCATACCTTCAACCGCGGCGACTACCTGGGCGCGGTCAGCAAGAAGGTCACTTCCGAGAACCTGACCAAGGTCCTCTACCCCAACGACGAGACCAGCCAGGGCAAGGAGCTGCGGCTGGAGCAGCAATACTTCTTCGTCGCCTGTTCGCTGCAAGACATGCTGCGGCTGCTCGCCGTCGACGGCATCCCGGTGACGCGCTTCCACGAGAAGTTCGCGGTGCAGCTGAACGACACCCACCCGGCCGTGGGCATTGCCGAGCTGATGCGGCTGCTGGTCGACGACCATGACCTGCCCTGGAACGAGGCCTGGCACATCACGCAGAATGCCTTTGCCTACACCAACCACACGCTGCTGCCCGAGGCGCTGGAGCAGTGGCCGCTGCCGCTGTTTGCCCGGGTGCTGCCGCGCCATCTCGAGATCATCCTGGAAATCAACGCGCGCTTGCTGGACGAGGTGCGGATCCGCTTCTACGGCGACGAATCGCGCCTGGCACGGCTGTCGCTGATCAGTGAGTACGGCGAAAAGCAGGTGCGCATGGCCAACCTGGCGTGTGTGGGCAGCCACGCCATCAACGGTGTGGCCGAGCTGCACTCACGGCTGATGCGCGAGGACGTGCTCAAGGATTTCTACGAGATGTGGCCGGAGAAGTTCACCAGCATCACCAATGGCGTGACGCCGCGGCGCTGGCTGGCGCTGTCCAACCCGCGCCTGACGCGGCTGGTGTCGGAGGCGATCGGCGACGGCTGGATCTCCGACCTGGCGCAGCTCCGCGCGCTCGAGCCGTATGCCGAGGACGCGGGCTTTCGCGAACAATGGCAGGCCGCGCGGCACCAGAACAAGGTGGCGCTGGCCGAGCTGGTCCGCGAAACCACCGGCGTGGTGGTGGACCCGTCCTCCATGTTCGATGTGATGGTCAAGCGCATCCACGAATACAAGCGCCAGCACCTGGCGGTGCTGCATGTGATCGCGCTGTACCACCGCATCAAGTCCGACCCCGGCACCGAGATCCAGCCGCGCACCTTCCTGTTCGGCGGCAAGGCGGCGCCGGGCTACGCCTATGCCAAGCTGATGATCCGCTTCATCACCTCGGTGGCCGACGTGGTCAACCGCGACCCGCAGGTGCGCGACCGGCTCAAGGTTGTGTTCCTGCCCAACTTCAATGTCACCTACGGGCAGCGCATCTACCCGGCGGCCGACCTGGCCGAGCAGATCTCGCTGGCGGGCAAGGAAGCGTCCGGCACCGGCAACATGAAGTTCGCGATGAATGGCGCGCTCAATATCGGCACCATGGACGGCGCCAACATCGAGCTGCGCGAAGCCGTGGGCAACGACAACTTCTTCCCGTTCGGCCTGACCGCGCCTGAGGTCTATGCGCTGCGTGCAAGCGGCTACGACCCTGCCGCCTACTACCACGGCAACCCGCAGCTGCGCGCAGTGATCGACCTGGTCCAGCAAGGCTTCTTCTCGCGCGGCGACCCGGCGCTGTTCCGTCCGCTGTTTGACCCGCAGCAGAGGCACGACCCCTACCTGCTGATGGCCGACTTCGCCTCATACATCGAGTGCCAGGAGAAAGTCTCCCAGGCCTTTGCCGAGCCGGCGCGCTGGCAACGCATGTCGGTGCTGTCGTGCGCGCGCTCCGGGCGCTTTTCCTCGGACCGGGCGATCCGCGAGTATTGCGAGCGCATCTGGCACATCGAGCCGGTGCCGGTGCGGCTGCTGCACCGCGCCAGCGGTGCGCCCTGGCAGGTTGAATCTCCGGCGCACGCACCGCGCGCCGCCTAAGGCGGCACTGCGGGCGTGGGCTAGCGCACGTCCGCATCGCGCAGGTAGTTTCTACAATGGCCCATGTAACAAAGCCCGCGCTGGCGCTTGCCCCCGCCAGCCCGCGGCCTCGCCAAGCGTTGTTCTGCGGGCATGGAGTTCGCATTGTGCCAAGACCGGCCATCCGGCCGGCTCTCCCTTGGCATTCCCCACGGCCGTCCCAAAGCCAGGAGCCGAATTTGCACGCCAACCCGTTTCTGCTCGCCCCCGGCGCCCGCTCCGCCATGCCCAGCCTGGCCCCGCACGACTGCTTTGCAGCGCCCACTGCCGCCGGGCCGCTGGGCCTGCCCGGCAACGACGACAATGCGCATGACTACCTGTTCGGGCCGGCTTGGTTGCCGGACGGCCGCGTGCGGTTCCGCCTGTGGGCCCCGGACGCAGCCGAGCAAGGCCAGGCGGTACGGCTGGAGATCGCCGGGCTCGGTCCGGTGCGCATGGCGGCCGGCGCCAACGGCTGGTTCGAGGCCATCGTTCCGTGCTGCAATGGGGCACGCTACTGGTTCCGGCTTGACGACGGCACCACCGTGCCCGACCCGGCCTCGCGCTGCCAGGCCGACGATGTGCACGGGCCCAGCATCGTGCCCGCGCCCGACGCCGCCGGCGCCTTTGCGTGGGCGTGTCCGGACTGGCGCGGGCGCCCCTGGCATGAAGCCATCGTCTATGAGTTGCACGTGGGCCTGTGCGGCGGCTTTGCCGGCGCGGCGCAGCAGCTGCCGCGGCTGGCGGCGCTGGGCTTCACCGCGGTCGAGCTGATGCCGGTGGCGGAGTTCCCCGGCACGCGCAACTGGGGCTATGACGGCGTGCTGCCATTCGCGCCGGAGTCCGCCTACGGCACCCCGGACGAACTGCGCGCGCTGGTGGACCGCGCCCACCAGCTCGGCATGATGGTGCTGCTGGACGTGGTCTACAACCACTTCGGGCCGGAGGGCAACTACCTGCACCGCTACGCCAGCGCGTTCTTCCGCGCAGACCGGCAGACCCCGTGGGGGCCGGCCATCGATTTCCGCCGGCCGCAGGTGCGGCGTTTTTTCACCGAGAACGCGCGCTACTGGCTGGAGCAGTTCCGCTTCGACGGCCTGCGCCTGGACGCCGTGCACGCGATCGAGGACGAAGGCTGGCTGGCGGCGCTGCCCGGCGAGCTGCGCACCATGCTGGCCGAAGGCGACGGCGCCAGCCGCCATCTCCACCTGGTGCTGGAAAACGACAACAACGATGCCGAACTGCTGGCCAAGGGCTACGACGCACAGTGGAACGATGACGCCCACCATGCCCTGCACGTGCTGCTGACCGGCGAGGGCGACGGCTATTACTGCGACTACACCCGCTGCGCCGATGAGGGCGAGGATGCGCCCGCGGGGCGCGGCGAGCCCGCGCTGCGCCACCTTGCGCGCGTGCTGGGCGAAGGCTTTGCCTACCAGGGCGAGTTGTCGGCGCACCGCTCCGCCGCCGCGCCGGGCGTGCCGTCAAGCGCGGACAGCGTGCGCCGCGGCCAGCCCAGCGCGCACCTGCCGCCCACGGCCTTCGTCTGCTTCCTGCAGAACCACGACCAGACCGGCAACCGCGCACTGGGCGACCGGCTGGCCGGCCTGGCGGACCGCAATGCGCTGCGCGCGGCGGTGGCGCTGCAGTTGCTGTGCCCGCAGGTGCCGCTGGTGTTCATGGGCGAGGAAACCGGCACGCAGCGGCCCTTCCTCTACTTCACCAGCCACCCGCCCGAACTGGCGCAGGCCGTGCGCGACGGCCGGCGCCGCGAGTTTGCGGCTTCCACGGCATTCCGCGACGATGCGCGCGCCGCGGCCATCCCCGATCCCAACGACCCGGCCACCTTCGAGGCGTCGCGCCCCGAGCTGGAAGACGACGGCGACTGGACCCCGTACTACCACGAGCTGCTCGCGGTGCGCCGCCGTGAACTGCTGGACCGGCTGGCCGGCTGCCAGTCGGCCGGCGTCGATATCCTGGGGCCGGCCGCGCTGTGCGCACGCTGGCGGCTGATGGACGGCATGGAGCTGAGCCTGTGGCTGAACCTGGGCAGCGAAGCCGTGCCATGCATGCGGCCATGCCACGACATGAGCGCGGCGCTGCATGAAAGCCTGCCCGGCGCCGCGGCCGAGCTGTCCGCGGGCATGCTGCCGCCGCTGGCCTGCGTCGCCACCATGTGCGAGCCCGCAGCGGCGCGCGCCAGATAATGCCCGCCGGCTTGCCGGAATCCCTGCCAGGCAGCCATGGCGATGGCGATGGCGGCGACCATGACCTGCCCCGCGCCACCGCGCGGCTGCAGCTGCACCCGGGCTTTACCTTTGCCGATGCTGCTGCCGTGGTCGACTACTACGCCGCGCTCGGCGTCAGCCACCTGTACCTGTCGCCTGTGTGCAGCGCGCGGCCCGCCTCCACCCATGGCTACGATGTCACCGACTTCACCCGCGTGCGCGACGAGCTGGGCGGCGAGCCCGGCCTGAAAGCGCTGGCCGGGCGCGCCCGCGCCGCCGGCCTCGGCCTGGTGCTGGACATCGTGCCCAACCACATGGCGGCCGACCCCACCCACAACCACTGGTGGCGCGACGTGCTGACCCACGGACGCGCCAGCCGCTGCGCCGCCAGCTTCGACATCGACTGGACCCCGCGCGACCCCGCCCTGCATGGCAAGGTGCTGCTGCCGATGCTGGGCCAGTCCTACTGGGACACGCTGGTGGCGGGCGAGCTGCAATGGGTGCCTGCAAGCGCAGACGATGCCGCCCACCTGCGCTACTTCGAGCACTCGCTGCCGCTGGCGCCGGGCAGCGTGGATGCCGCCGCCGCAACCCAGCCCGGCTGGTACGACCCCACGCAGGCCGAAGGCCGCACCCGGCTGCACGCACTGCTGGAGCGCCAGCACTACCGGCTGACCTGGTGGCGCACCGCCGCCGCGGCACTGAACTGGCGGCGCTTTTTCGAGATCAGCGATCTCGTCGGCGTGCGCGAGGAAGACCCGCAGGTATTCGACGCCGTCCACGCGCTGGTCTTCCGCCTGCTGCGCGAAGGCTGGATCGACGGCGTGCGTGTCGATCATGTCGACGGCCTGGCCGATCCTGCCGGCTACTGCCGCCGGCTGCGCGCCGAACTGGACCGGCACGCCGCCGCGCGCCCGCCGTTGCTGCGGCTGGCGCACCCGTGGCTGGTGGTCGAGAAGATCCTGGGCCCGCGCGAACGGCTGGCGCCGGACTGGCAGGTGGATGGCACCACGGGCTACGACTTCATGGACGAGGTTGCCGCCGTGCTGCACGACGGCAACGGCGAGGCGCCGCTGGGCGCGCTGTGGACTTCGGCCAGCGGCGATGCGCGCCCGTATGCCGCCCATGTCGCGGCGGCACGGCGCCAGGTGCTGGAGCGGCACCTGGTAACCGAGTACGAAGGCGCCGCCGCCTGCCTGCACGACTGCGCGAAGCAGGAGCCCGGCACGCGTGACCTGACACGCGCGGCGCTGCGGCGCGCGCTGGCCGCGCTGATGGCGGCGGTGCCCGTCTACCGCAGCTACTTTGACGCGCAACCCGGCGCACGCGACGCCTCTGCCGCACAGGCCGACCATGCCATGCTGGACCAGGCCATGCAGGCGGCGCGCGCCGACCTCGCCCCGGACGAGGCCGTGGCACTGGCCTTTATCGGCGGCTGCCTGCGCACGCCAGCCCCGCCCGACAGCGAAACCGGCGTGCTGCGCCGCCGCCTGCAGCAACTGATGCCCGCCCTGGCAGCCAAGGCCGGCGAAGACACCGCGTTCTACCGCTACGGGCGGCTGCTGTCGCGCAACGAGGTAGGCAGCGACCCCGGCACGCTGGCGCTGCCGCCGGCGCAGTTCCACGCGCGCATGGCGGCGCGGCGCATGGCCTGTCCTCATGCCATGCTGGCCACTGCGACCCACGACCACAAGCGCGGCGAGGACACACGCATGCGCCTGGCCGTGCTGAGCGAGATGCCCGCTGCCTGGGCCGAGGCCGTGGCGGCATGGGAACGCGCCTGCACACCGCTGCTGTCGACGCTGCCGCAGGCCCCGGACCCCGGCGACCGCCTGATGCTGTACCAGACCCTGGTCGGCGCGTGGCCGATGGAGGACATCGGCAAGCCTGCAGGCAGCAACACCGTCGAGGCCTTCCTGGAGCGCGTGTCCGCGTGGCAGCTCAAGGCCATCCGCGAAGCCAAGCGCCACGGCAACTGGACCTGCCCCGACGCAGCCTACGAAGCCGCGTGCGAGGGCTTCCTGCGCGCCATCGCGGCGGACTGGCCATCGGGTGTGCTGGCGCATATCGGCCAGTTTGCGCAGCACATTGCCGTGGCAGGCGCCGTCAACAGCCTGGCACAGGTGCTGGTCCAGCTGACCGCACCAGGCATCCCCGACCGCTACCAGGGATGCGAAGGCTGGGACCTGAGCCTGGTAGACCCCGACAACCGGCGCCCGCCCGATTTTGCGCAACTGCGCGCGCGCCTGGGCTGCAGCGCTGGCTGGGCCCACTGGCTGGCGCACTGGCGCGACGGGCGCATCAAGCAGCAGCTGATACGCCAGGTGCTTGCAGTACGCCACGCCCATCCCCGGCTCTTTGCCGACGGGCAATACAGCATGCTGGCGGCGCAAGGCGCGCTGGTGCCGCAGGTGCTGGCCTTTGCCCGCACCGCGGATGCGCACCAGGCCATCACCGTGGTGACGCGGCTGGTGGCCACGCAGGTCGACCCGACCATGCCGCGCATCCCGCCCGCGGGCTGGGGCGACACCGCCCTGAACGTGGGCGCGCCGCAGCCGAGCCGCTGGACCGATGCGCTGACCGGCCACGTGCTGGACGCACCCATGGGCCGGCTGCGCCTGCGCGAGGTGCTGGGCGGCTTGCCGGTGGCGCTGCTGCTGCGCCAGCCGTAAGCGGCCCAGGGGCAGCGCGAACGCTCGCGGCCTCAGGACTTCTGCACTGCCGTGTGCAACACGATCGGCGTCAGCGGGCCGTGGTGATGGCGTGGCGTGCCATGCGGCACCGCCTGGCCGTGCTGCGGCGGCTGCGCGCCGTCGTGCGGCCCACGCCTCGCCTGGCCGGGCGAAGCGCCGCGTTCCTGCGGCAGGTAGGGCCGGATCACGACGGCAACGTAATCGTCCTCCTTGGGCGTGACGACGATATACGCCAGGCCCGACATCACCAGGCCGACCTCACCGAGCTCGGTCGCGATGCGCGCCACGATAAAGCGCTGCAGCAGCAGCGGGTTGACGCTGTCGTCAATCGCAAGCGCGGCCGTGCAGATGGTCAGGAAGCAGCGCTCGACCTCGCGGCACACCACCACCACCTCATCGATGGCGTAGCCCGAGCGGCTGGCGCGCACCAGCACCGACACCCCCGAGCTGGGCGCGGCGCGGTGCCAGCCCGGCTTGACCTTGAAGCTGGGCAGGGCCAGGCCGGAGCCGGTGTCGTGGGCCACGGCATTGAAGCGCTGGGCGAAGTCCGTGGGCGTCATCGCAAGCAGCTGGCGCTCCACCGGCGCCGAAGACACCGAGACGGACGAGGCCAGGACGACGGTGGACAGGATGCTGGCTAGGTTCATGACTACCTCGCAACGGATGAGCCGCTCCCCCCGGCTGCGCTGTCGGGCCCGGCGGCACGCGGCGCACAGGGGGCCGCCGCGGCATGGGGCCGGCGTTGCGGGCTGTGCTCGCCGGCACTTGCCGCTCGCCAGTTTTTGCCAGCATTTCCTCCACTATAGACACGACGGCACGCAATCACACGACGGCGCAAGCATCGCGCCGGTCATGCCGCGCGGGCGCTGGCAGGCTGCACATGCAGTTTCTGCCGCGGCTGTAAAAACTACGCCGTGTGCGCCGAACCGGCAGCGTCGCAAGCCGCACAGGACCCAGCTCCGCACCGGCGGCGCCGGCGCCGGCGCCGGGAACGGAGCTTGCAGGTCAAAGACAGATGCGGAGCAGGAATCGCCCTGCCCGTTGCCAAGTACAGGAGGATCGTCATGACACCACGCTTCCGCATCGCCCGCCTGGCGCTGCCTCTGGCGGTGCTGGCGATGGCCGCCTCCCAGTCCGTTGCGGCCGCCCCGACCGATGCGCCGGCGGCGCCGTCATCAACGGGCCGCACGGCCGCGCCGCGCGACACCGCAGCCGCCAGCGACCGCGCCATCACTGCCGAAGTCCAGGCCCGCCTGGCCAACGCGCGCACGCTGGACCCCGCCAGGATCCGCGTATCCACCACTGACGGCGTGGTCAAGCTGGAAGGCACCGTGCGCGACGATAAACAGCGTACGATGGCAATGGAACTGGCTCGTTCGGTGCGCGGTGTGAGCGCCGTATCCGACGAGCTGCGCGCCGGCACCGACTGACCGGCAGCGCCATGCCAACCTCCGTGGAGACGCCATGAGCACCCATCGCCAGCCCGACCATGACACCACGCGACGCCGCAGCGAGCGTCCCGACCCGCACAAGGGCGGCCCCGACACCGAACATGAACGGGGCAAGCCCGGGCGCGACCGCCGCCACGATGTCGAGCGCGAGCATGACATCCCGGACGAGAACACCGAGCCGCCTTCAGTCAGGCGCCGCGGCGACAGGCCCGATGACAGCGAAGCGCCAGTGGAGAACCACTGAATCCGCCGAGCCAACCGAACAGGAGGCACGATGAGCAAGACCGTACGTACCCACCGTATCGGCCCACGCCACGGTGACCGTGTGGGCGGCACCGCGCCCGCGCCGCGCGAAGGCGCGCAGGCTTCCGCCGGCCGCCGTTCGCGCGAGAACACCGCGTCCGGTGCCGCGCGCGCCGACGCGGGCCATATCCCGAGCACGCTCGACCCCGATCTCGAACAGGAAACCGACGATATCGACGAAGAAATCGAGCAACGCGAGAACGAGGCCCACACCGCGCAGGATGAGGAAAGCCCGGAGGAAGAGATCGCCGATGAAGTGATGCATGCCGCCGAAGACCTGCCGGCCGAAGTGCCGGTCGACAAGGCTGACCACACCGATGAGCGCGAGGAACGCCCACCCCGCGCACCGCGTTAGCTAGCGCCCGGCAAGGACGTATCCGTGCGGCAAGACGAACGGGGGCCCCGGTGCGCCCGGAACCCCCGTCTTGATCGGCCGGGACGCTCATCAAAGCCACCGCTATGTCGTACTGAGGTCTCCACCGTCATACTGCGGCGCTGCGGGCACCTCAAAGCGAGCCAGCAGCGGCAGGTGGTCGGAGGCCACGCGCGCCAGCGGCGAACGGTGGCTGGCCACCGACACCAGGTGCGCGCGCGGCGACACCCAGATGCGATCGAGGGCAAACACCGGCCAGCGCGACGGGAAGGTGGCGGTGTGCGGCGCATGCTCGAAATACGCATGCAGCCAGCGCAATGGCCGGCCCCACAGGAACCATTCATTGACGTCACCGAGCAGGATGGTCGGCAACGGCGGTGCGGCGGCCACGTAGTTGAGCAACTGCTGCACCTGGCGCCGGCGCTCACCGGGGCGCAGGCCCAGGTGGGTGGCAATCACGCGCAGCGCGCTCTCCCAGCCCGAGGCCGTGCACGCCAGCGTGACATCGATGGCACCGCGCGGCTCGCAGCCCTTCACCGTCAGGTCGATCTGGTTCACCGCCTGCGGCGCAAAGCGCGCCAGCAGCGCATTGCCATAGTCGGCATTGCCGCGCACGCGCGTAAATCCAGAGACCACGTGCATGCCGGTATGGCCGGACAGGTATTCCAGGGTATGGTCGTTGCTGCTGCCGGATTCCACTTCCTGCAGCGCGACGATATCGGCGTCCAGTTCCTCCAGCACCGTTGCGATGCGGTCAGGCCGATAGCGGCGGTCCGTGCCCACGGCGCGGTGGATGTTGTAGCTGACCACCGTCATGCTGGCGATGCCGGCCGCGTCCGCCGCGCAGTGCAGCCCTGCCCGCGCGCTGGCGACCGCAGGCGTGTCGCCAGGGTCACGCGCCTGGGCAGGATTTACAAGAGGCGGTAAGTCCGGTTGCATTCGCATGGCCGGCAGCGCTGGCCGCAATGCTCAGGCGCCATCCAGGAACGGGTTCGGCTTGCCGATGCGGCGGCCGAGGTCTGGGCTTTCCCAACGTGCGCCCTCCGTGTATGGATCCGGGGCGCGCTGCATGGTCGTGCCAGGCACGCCAGGCTGCGCCGGCACGGTCGAAGGCTGGGCCTCTGGCGCGGGTGCCAGGTCGGTTCGGGTGGGGGCGTTGGCGCCCTGGGTGTACGGGTCGAACTTGTCGGTGCTGCGCGCGCCTTGCGAATACGGGTCATAGGTGCCGCGCGGCGTGCCCGGCGCCTGCGCCAGGGCGGGGATTGCGGCAGCGGCCAGGGCCACGGCCGCAAGGATTCGGCTGGGACGGATATGCTTCATGGTTACCTCCGGTTGCGCGCGATGTGCACGCCAGTAGCCATGGTCAAGCGAAAGGCGTGCCCGTACGCCCTTCGCTGCGCCAATCCCTCAGGCGATGCTCACCTTGCCTGCCCCGGCATTGCCCCGTGCCAGCACCGGCACCAGCGCTGCACCGGTATGGCTGGCCGCATTGCGCGACAAGGCCTCCGGATCGGCCGCGCCGACAATGGCGCCCCCGCCCGCACCGCCTTCGGGGCCAAGGTCGATGATCCAGTCGGCCTCGGCAATCACGTCGAGGTCATGCTCGATCACCACCACGCTGTGCCCGCCGTCCGTGAGCCGATGCAGCACGCGGATCAGGCGCGCCACGTCGGCCATATGCAGGCCCACGGTGGGCTCGTCCAGCACGTACAGCGTATGCGGCGCCTTCTGGCCACGTCGCGTGATGTCGTCGCGCACCTTGCTCAGTTCAGTCACCAGCTTGATGCGCTGCGCCTCGCCGCCGGACAGCGTTGGCGACGGCTGGCCCAGCGTCAGGTAGCCCAGGCCCACGTCCTTCATCAGCTGCAGCGGATGGGCGATGTTCGACATGGCCGAGAAGAACTCCACCGCCTCGTCGATCTCCATCGTCAGCACGTCGCCGATATTCTTGCCGCGCCAGGTGACCGCCAGGGTCTCGGGGTTGAAGCGCTGGCCGTGGCAGACATCGCACGGCACCTTCACATCCGGCAGGAAGCTCATGCCGATGGTGCGCACGCCCTGCCCTTCGCATGCCGGGCAACGCCCGTCGCCGGTGTTGAACGAGAAACGCGACGCCGTGTAGCCGCGTGCGCGCGCTTCCAGCGTATCGGCAAAGAGCCGGCGAATGGTGTCCCACACGCCGATATAGGTGGCCGGGCATGAGCGCGGCGTCTTGCCGATCGGGGTCTGGTCCACCTCCAGCACGCGGTCGATCGATTCCCAGCCGGTGACGGCGTCGCAGCCATGCCAGTTGTGCTCGACATTGAGCGGCTTCCTGGCGCTCGACTTGGCTGCCTTGGCCTCATCCTTCGCAGCGTTGCGCGCGCGCCGGGTCGCCGGCGACGACAGCACCGAGCGGCCCACCGCATCGAGCAGGTTGGTCATCAGCACATCGCGCGCCAGCGTGGATTTGCCCGAACCGGACACGCCGGTAATGGCCACCAGCCGCGACAGCGGAATGCGCGCCGTCACCTTGCGCAGGTTATGCAGCGACGCGCCGTGCACGGTCAGCCATTCCGGCGGATCGGCGGGCTTGCCGGCGGCGCCGGGCTTCACCTTGCGCCTGGCCTGCAGCGGATGGATGATCGGGTGCGCCAGGAACTGCCCGGTGGTGGAGTCCGGCGCCGCCGACAGGTCGGCCACGCCGCCCTGTGCCACCAGCGTGCCGCCGCGCTTGCCCGCACCGGGGCCGATATCGATGATGTGGTCGGCACGGCGGATGGTGTCTTCATCATGCTCGACCACCACCAGCGTATTGCCCTTGTCGCCGAGCTTGCGCAGCGCGTCCAGCAGGATCTGGTTGTCGCGCGGATGCAGGCCGATGGTGGGCTCGTCCAGCACGTAGCAGACGCCCTGCAGGTTGCTGCCCAGCTGCGCGGCCAGGCGGATGCGCTGGGCCTCGCCGCCAGACAGGCTGGGCGCGGCACGGTCCAGGCTCAGGTAGCCCAGCCCCACTTCCTCCAGGAACTGCAGGCGGCTGCCGATCTCGCTGATGACATCGCGGGCGATCTCGGCATCGCGCCCCGTGAGGTGCAGGCCCTCGACCCAGCGGCGGGTATCGGACACGGTCCACTGCGCTACGTCGACGATTGCATTCTCGTCGAAGGTCACCGCGCGCGCGACCAGGTTCAGGCGCGTGCCGTGGCAATCCGGGCACGGCGTGTCGACCACGCCTTCGGGCTCCTGCTCTTCCGACGGCAGGCTCTGCTCGCGGCCGCGGTTGTCTTCCACCAGCACGGTATCGTCGAACGCCGCGCGCTGCTCGCGCGTCAGTGCCAGCCCGGTGCCCACGCAGGTGGTGCACCAGCCGTGCTTGCTGTTGTACGAGAACATGCGCGGGTCCAGCTCAGGGTAGCTGGTGCCGCACACCGGGCAGGCGCGCTTGGTCGAGAACACCTTGACCTCGCCCACGTGCGCGGTGCCGCCGTTGTGCATGGCGTGGTGCAGGCCGTCCAGCGGCGCCAGCAGGTGCATCACGCCCTTGCCGGCCTCAAGCGTCTGCGCCAGCAGCGCGCGCAGCTCGGCCTCGTTCTCAGGCGAGACCACCAGGTCGCCCACCGGCAGCTCGATGGTGTGCTCGCGGAAGCGGTCCAGCCGCGGCCACGGGTCGACCGGCAGGAATTCGCCATCGACACGCAGGTGAGTATTGCCGCGCGCCTTGGCCCACTTGGCCAGGTCGGTATAGACCCCCTTGCGGTTGACCACCAGCGGCGCCAGCAGCCCCACGTGCTGGCCGCGATGGTCGCGCAGCAGCTGGGCGGCAATCGACTCCGGGCTCTGCGAGGTCACCGGCGCGCCGTCATGCACGCAATGCTGGATGCCCAGCTTGACGTACAGCAGGCGCAGGAAGTGCCAGACCTCGGAGGTGGTCGCCACCGTGCTCTTGCGGCCGCCGCGCGACAGGCGCTGCTCGATCGCCACCGTCGGCGGGATGCCGTAGACCGCATCCACCTCGGGCCGGCCCGCCGGCTGCACGATGGAACGCGCATAGGCATTGAGCGACTCCAGGTAGCGGCGCTGGCCTTCGTGGAACAGGATGTCGAAGGCCAGCGTCGACTTGCCCGATCCGGACACACCGGTGACCACGTTGAACTTGCCGTGCGGAATATCGACGTTGAGCGCCTTCAGGTTGTGCTCATGCGCATTGACGATGCGCACCACGTCCTCGCCCTCGACCTCGCGGCGCGCGCGCCGTGCCTGCAGCGCGGCCTGCAGCGGCACGCCTTCGATCTCGGCGCGCTCGGCGGCCAGCGTGCCGGCTTCGCCGAGCGCCGCGTCATAGTGGATCAGCGCCTGGCCGGTATGCGATTCGGCGCAGCGCTTCATGTCTTCCGGGGTGCCGGTGCAGACCACGCGCCCGCCGGCGTCGCCGCCCTCGGGGCCAAGGTCGATCAGCCAGTCCGCGGCGCGGATCACGTCCAGGTTGTGCTCGATCACGATCAGCGAATGGCCGCCGTCCAGCAGCTTGCCGAAGGCGCGCATCAGCTTGGCGATATCGTCGAAGTGCAGGCCCGTGGTCGGCTCGTCGAACATGAACAGCCGGCGCGGGATGGCGCTGGGCCGGGTCCGCGACGGCGTGGCCTGCACCGCTTCGGCGAGGAAGCCGGCCAGCTTCAGGCGCTGCGCCTCGCCGCCCGACAGCGTCGGCACCGGCTGGCCCAGCTTCATGTATTCCAGGCCGACATCGACGATGGGCTGCAGCACGCGCAGCACCGCGGGGTCGGCGGCAAAGCAGGCGGCCGCTTCGCTGACGGTCAGCTCCAGCACGTCGGCAATGCTCAGCAAGCGCGGCGGCTGGCCGGGGGCGGCACGCTCGATCTTCACTTCCAGCACTTCGGGGCGATAGCGGGTGCCGTCGCAATCCGGGCAGCGCAGGTAGACATCGCTCAGGAACTGCATCTCGACATGCTCGAAGCCCGAGCCGCCGCAGGTCGGGCAACGCCCGTCGCCCGAGTTGAAGCTGAAGGTGCCCGCGGTGTAGCTGCGCTGCAGCGCCATCGGCGCCTTGGCGAAGATCTTGCGGATCTCGTCGAACGCGCCCACGTAGCTGGCCGGGTTGGAACGCGCGGTCTTGCCGATCGGCGACTGGTCGACAAAGACCACATCGTCGACCAGGTCCGCGCCGGTCAGCTGGCGGAACGCGCCCGGCGACTCGGTGGCCTTGCCGAAGTGCCGCGCCATGGCCGGATGCAGCACGTCCTGCAGCAGCGTGGACTTGCCCGAACCCGACACGCCGGTCACGCACACCAGCCGCTGCAGCGGGATCTCGACCGTGACGTCCTGCAGATTGTGCTCGGTGGCGCCTTCCAGCACGATGCGCGGCAGCTTGGCATCCACCGGTCGGCGCTGCCAGTGCGAGGCATCGGCCACGCGGCGGCGCCCGCCCAGGTACTCGCCGGTCAGCGTGCCGGCATTGCGGATGTCCGCCGGCGTGCCGTCGAAGATGATATTGCCGCCGCGCTCGCCGGGGCCCGGGCCCATGTCGATCAGTCGGTCGGCAGCCAGCATCACGGACGGATCGTGCTCAACCACCACCAGCGTGTTGCCCGCATCGCGCAGCCGGTGCATGGCCTCGACAATGCGGTTCAGGTCGCGCGGGTGCAGGCCAATGCTGGGCTCGTCCAGCACGAACAAGGTGTTGACCAGCGAGGTACCCAGCGCCGTGGTCAGGTTGATACGCTGCACCTCGCCGCCGGACAGCGTGCGGCTCTGGCGGTCCAGCGTCAGGTAGCCCAAACCCACGTCGCACAGGTATTTCAGGCGCGTGCGCACCTCGGCCAGCAGCAGCTTGAGGGCATCGTCCAGCATCGCGCTGGGCAGGGTCAGCTCGTCGAAGAAACGGCGGATGCGCTCGATCGGCAGCAGCATCAGGTCATGCACGGTCAGGCCGGGCAAAGCCTCCAGCCGGGTGCGGTCCCAGTCCACCCCGCGCGGCAGGAAGCGGCGTGGCGGCGCCAGCACGGCGTCGGCATTGTCCTTCGAGCCCAGGCGCCACAGCAGCGACTCGGTCTTCAGGCGTGCGCCGCCGCAGGTTTCGCACGGCGTGTAGCTGCGGTACTTCGACAGCAGCACGCGGATGTGCATCTTGTACGCCTTCGACTCCAGGTAGTTGAAGAACCGCATCACGCCGTACCAGTGCTTGTTCCACTGGCCGGTCCAGTCCGGCGAGCCATGGATGACCCAGTGGCGCTCGGCCTCGGTCATCTCCGCCCAGGGGGTGTCGCGCGGAATGCCGGCCTTGCCCGCGTAGCGCATCAGGTCGTCCTGGCACTCCTTCCAGGCCGGGGTCTGCATCGGCTTGATCGCGCCCCCGCGCAGCGTCTTGCGCGCGTCGGGGATCACCAGGCCAAGATCGACGCCGATCACGCGGCCGAAGCCGCGGCAGGTCTCGCACGCGCCGTAGGCGGAGTTGAACGAGAACAGCGCCGGCTGCGGGTCCGCATAGCGCAGGTCGCTGTCGGGGCTGTGCAGGCCGGTGGAAAAGCGCCATACGGGGCCCTCGTCGCCGTCAGCCAGCACATAGATGTTGACGCGGCCGCCGCCGCGCTTGAGCGAAGCTTCGATCGCCTCCACCACGCGCACCTTCTCCGCATTGCCGATGCGGAAGCGGTCCGCCACCACATCGAGCAGCTTGCGTGCGCCGGTGGGCGACTGCACCACGCGCTGCGCCTGCACGCGCGTATAGCCGCTGACCGACAGCCACTGCTGGACCTCATCGTCGGTGGCGGACTCGGGCAGTTCGACCGGGAAGGTCACCACGAGGCGCGCGTCGTGATGCGGCTGGCCCTCGGCCGTGCGCGCCAGCAGCTCGGCGTAGATGGTTTCGGGCGAGTCATGGCGCACCGGCAGCGCGGTCTGCTTGTCGAACAGCTCCGCCGCGCGCGCATAGAGCAGCTTCAGGTGGTCATTCAGCTCCGTCATCGTGCCCACCGTCGAACGCGAGCTGCGCACCGGGTTGGTCTGGTCGATGGCGATGGCGGGCGGCACCCCGTCCACGCGCTCCACCTGGGGCCGGTCCATCCGGTCCAGGAACTGGCGGGCGTAGGCGCTGAAGGTCTCGACGTAGCGGCGCTGGCCTTCGGCATAGAGCGTGTCGAACACCAGGCTGGACTTGCCCGAGCCGGACGGCCCGGTCACCACGGTCATCTCGCCGGGGCGCAGGTCGAGATCGACATTCTTGAGGTTGTGCTGGCGGGCGCCGCGAATGCGGATTAGCTGCTTGCTCGACACGATTTCTCTTTTCGAATCAGGACGTTAAGGAGGAGACCGGGGACGGTCCGACCACTGTACATCCATACAGTCTATCAGGTTGGAAAAGAATTGGTATCGATCACGTCGCACGGAATCAGACAAGTGACGGTGCGGTGCGAGAGGCGAGCGGCTTTCATGACCGTTCGCGCCAGGCCAAAGTCTGACTTTCGCTGCATTGCTATTTATCGATTACCGATATGCGATATGATTCAGTCATTCAGATGTTCCGACACCGCTGAACTGTTCGCGGGCCGCTGTGTACCGCGCTTCGGCAATATCCGCGCCGTGGCCGAACGCAAGCTGCGGCTGCTGCAGAGAGCGTCGACGCTGGAGTTCCTGCGCTCCCCGCCGGGCAATCGCCTGCAGTTGCTGACCGGCGACCGCAAAGGCCGCTACAGCATCCGCATCAACGAGCAATGGCGAATCTGCTTCATCTGGACCCACGACGGCCCCGCGGTCGTTGAGATCATCGACTACCACTGAGGAAGACAGACATGGTTCGCTTCAAGGACGGCATGCGTCCCATCCACCCGGGCGAAATCCTGCGCGAGGATTTCCTGGTACCGCTCAACATGAGCGCCAACGCCCTGGCCCTCGCGCTGCGCGTGACCGCGGCGCGCATCAACGACATCGTCCGCGAGCAACGTGGCATCACGCCGGACACCGCCCTGCGCCTGGCGCGCTATTTTGGCGGCGATGCGCAGTCGTGGCTGAACCTGCAGCTGGACTATGACCTGAAGGTCGCGCAGCGCGACCACGGCGAGCGCATCATGGCGGAAGTGGCGCCGCGCGATGCCGCGGCGGCCAGTCAACCGGCCGCTGAAAAGTAGAAAACGGTATTGCCGGGGCGGCGCTGCCCACGCCGCCCCGGGGCCATCTCCCTATCGCATCAGCGTTTCCGCCAGCGCCCGGAAAGCACGGAACGTGATCGGATTGTTGGCCGCGTTGCCGGCCACGGGGTGCGACGCGTATCGCACGATGGTCAGCTCGGCCTTGGGGTCGATATAGATGCGCTGGCCATGGATGCCGGCGGCCTGGAACATGCCGTGGCTGTCGTGCGAGACCCACCACATGTCGCGATAGCTCCAGCCCGGCAGCACCGGCGCGCTGGCCGACCTGGCAAACTGGTCCCGGTCGCCGCCGCTGCGGATATCCGCCACGACCGAGGCCGGAATGATCTGCTTGCCATTGAAGCGCCCGTTGCCGCGGATGGTCTCGCCAAAGCGCGCAAGGTCGCGCAGCGTGGTGTTCAGCCCGCCGCCGCCCGACTCCGTGCCGATGCTGTCCACGGTGAAGTACGCATCCTGCTCCGCGCCCATCGGTTGCCAGATCCGCTCCGAGAGCAGCTTGGCCAGCGACTGACCCGAGGCCCTGCGCACGATCCACGCCAGCACCTCGGCATTGACCGTCTTGTAGGCAAACACCGCATTGTGGTCGCCTTCCTTCTGCAGGGTCTTCAGGAAGTCGTAGAACGTCCCCGGGCCGCTGTAGCCCGCCGGGCGGGCCAGCATGCCGCCCGCACGCGCGTAGTCCCACACCTCTGCCTTGGGATTGGCATAGTCCTCGGAGTAGCGCACGCCGATGGTCATGTCCATGACCTGCCGCACCGTGGCGTCACCGTAGGCCGTGCCAGCCAGTTCGGGCAGGTAGCGCGTCACCGATGCCGCCGGGTCGAGCTTGCCGTCGGCCGCGAGCATCGCGGCCAGCGTGCCGACAAATGACTTCGTGACCGACATGGCGATATGGGGCGTGTGCCCGTCGAGCGCACCGAAATAGCGCTCATAGATGACTTTGCCCTTGTGCATCACCAGGATGCCGTCGGTGTAGGTCAGCGCCAGCATCTCGTCGAAGGTGCGGCGGGTGCCGTCCGCATCGGTGAACTGCACCGAGCCGACATCCCGTTCCGCACGCGGCAGCGCGCTGGCCGGGCCGGCGCCGCGCCAGACGGACGCGGTCGGCACCAGTTCTCGGATATGCGAGAACAGCCAGCGATTGCGCGGAAACCTGTCGGCGCCCGGCGTATGCGTGATCAGCTTGTCCGGCGGCGGCGGGAAGCCCTGCATCCAGCCCATGCGGTTCGGGTCGCTGTCCAGCGCTGCAACCAGGGTCGGCGCCGCGGCTGCCGGGGCGGCCACACTCCCGGCAGCGCTGCCGGCGCTCTGGCTCCAGGCCGGCAGGCTGGCCGCGCACAGCGCCATGCATGCCAGGCGGCGCCAGGGGCGCGAGGATTCCGGATAGGTCTTCAACGACATGCTGTCTCCTTGCTTTGTTTTGTTTGAGGGATTGCCGCGCGCGGGGCTAGCCAGCCTGCGCATCCGCGCCCTGCTGGTGCTCGATCAAGGCCGCGGTCAGCTTGTCGATGCAGCGGTCCAGCGTCTGCACTTCCGCTTCCGTCAGCACCGAGAGGAACATCTTCTCCAGCATGTCGCCGCGCTGGTACGTCCGTGCGACCAGTGCTTCGCCCGCCGCGGTCAGGTAAAGGTTCAGCTGCCTGGCGTCGGCCTCGCCGACTTCACGGCGCAGCAGGCCCCGCTTTGCCAGCGCGGTGACCAGCTTGGAAGTCACCGTTTTCTCCAGCAACACCAGTTCGATCAGGCGCGTCAACGTCAGGCCCGGCTCCAGCCCGGCAAAACGCAGCACACGCAACTCCCGCAGGCCGATGCCGAACTCGCGCTCGTAAAAGCCGGAGGCGGAACTCTTGGTCATTTCGCAAAGGCGGTTCAGGCGAAACGACATGAATTCCAGGATGGAATCGGTGGTGCTGGCAGTGTTGGACATGGGAACGGGTGATCAGGCGGCCGATAGATTCTATGGGCAATAGTTTCCATGAGCAACTAACCAAGGGTAAGTACGGTTCTTCGCGGGATCGCCGGGCAAAAGAAAAGGCCCGCCCCAGGATTCCTGGCAGCGGGCCGGTCCAGGCAGCGCGGCGGCTGCCTGCAGCGCTCAAGCGCGATCAGTCGAGCAGGTGCCCCATGCGCGTGCGCTTCGTAGCCAGGTACTTCTCGTTCTCGGCGTTGGACGGCACGATGTGGCGCAACTGCTCGGTAACCGTGATGCCGGCCTTCTCGAGCGCTGCGGCCTTGAGCGGATTGTTGCTCATCAGGCGCACGGACTTGACGCCCCACTGGTGCAGCAGGTCGGCGGCGAAGGCGTAGTTGCGTGCGTCGATCGCCTGGCCCAGGGCCAGGTTGGCGTCGACCGTGTCGAGCCCGCCGTCTTGCAGGCGGTAGGCGCGGATCTTCTCGGCCAGGCCAATGCCGCGGCCTTCATGCCCGCGCAGGTACAGCAGGATGCCGCGGCCTTCGGCGGCAATCTTTTCCATGGCGAGCTCGAGCTGCGGACCGCAGTCGCACCGGCAGGAACCGAAGACGTCGCCGGTCAGGCATTCGGAATGCATGCGGATCAGGACGCCATCGCCCGTCACATCGCCCACGCTGAGGGCTAGGTGTTCGATGCCTGAATCGGCGCCCTTGAAGGCGTGCGCCGTAAAGTCGCCGAATCGCGTCGGCAGGCGCGCCGAGTCGATCAGCTCAATTTCTGTGTCATTCATACCGGAATTCTTGGTCAAAAGGCGGGGGCGCGGCCCGGCACCGCCGACATTATGAGCGGAATTGCACCTTCGCGCTCGGATTCCCCGCCGAGGCGGGGCGGGACAGCCGTCGGCGAAGTCCTACAGCAGTACGCGCAATCCCCTTATGCAGCCGCTTCAAGCGGGTCGGTAGACTCGGTTTACAGGACATCGCCGGAGCCGTTCCAGGCGACAAAAAGCGCAGTGCGCATCACCTGACGGCGGCCCCCGGCCCCAGCAGGAGCAGGCCATGACCGGTAATCCCTTGAACGCTGAGCAAGCCAGTACCAAGATCGCAGCACTGTTCGATACCAGGTCGGCAGCCAACGACGCCGCCGAACGGGTCTGCCATGAGGCCCATCTCCGGCGCGGGCAGGTGCGGCTGGTGCATCCATACGAAGCGCACTTCGGCCGCAAGCTGGAGCCCGAGAACGACGCCATCGCGCGCACCGCGGTGCGCTCGCACCTGATGATGGGTACGCTGGGCGCGGTGGTCGGGCTGGCCATTGTCGGCATCCTGCACCGGCAGGGAGTCGAGGCCGTCATGGACAGCCCGGGATTCGCAATCGGGGCGGCCCTCTTCCTGGGCATGGTGTTCGGCATGCTGTTGGCGGGGCTGGTGACCGCACGACCGGACCATCAACTGGTAATAACGCCGGTGCGTGAGGCCGTGCAGCATGGCCGCTGGGCGCTACTGGTACACCCGACCACGCCGCAGCAATGCAACGAGGCTATGCGCGCGCTGCGCAATACCACCGCCGAGGTGCTCAGGACAGCCTGACAAGCTGCTCAGGGCTCGACCGAAGGCTCGCGCTTGAGCGTGCGCAGCACAAAGGTCGAGCGGCTGTGGCGCAGGCCAGGCAGCTTGTATAGCTTGTGCCGCAGGAACTCCTCATAACCCAGGGTCCCCGCCACGGCGACCTTGATCAGGTAGTCATATTCGCCCGTCAGCAAGTGGGCCTCCATCACCTCAGGCAATTCCGCCAGGGCCTTGCCGAAGCGGTACAGCATGTCGTCGTCGTGCCGCTCCAGCGTGACCTCGATCAGCACGGTATCCGGCAATCCCAGCGCCTTCTGGTTCAGCAGCGCGGCGTAGCCTTCGATCACCCCGCTTTCTTCCAGCGCGCGCACACGGTTCCAGCAGGGCGTGGCCGACAGGCCGACTTGCTCGGCCAGCCGCGCATTGGACAGGCGGCCATCGCGCCGCAGTTCACGCAGGATGCGCCGGTCGGTGTCGTCGAGTTTGGGCGGCTGTGCCATCGCAATATCTACAAGAAAAGAAACATCCTTATATTCTGCCATGAATGGATGTTTATTCTCCAATAGAAGCCATATCGAAGAAAATTTAGAAGCCAATTTTGCGTAACGGCTGGTAAATTTACCTTATCGAACGACCTGCCGGAAACAACACATGCCAGCCACCACCCTCCCCACCTTGCACCTCTCGCTGCGACTCGAAACCGCCGACCTGTTCGGCGCCATGGAATGGGTGCTGGCCAATGCGCGCCGTACCGGCCTGGCGCCCGCGCAACTCAGCTTCGACGCGGCCCGGCAGGCCGTGCTGCATGCCACCCTGACGGCGCAGGATGCCGGCCAGCTGTGGCTGTTCCTGCGCCGCCTCGACAATGGTTTCGACGTGGAACTGCTGTTTGCCGACGTGGATGACCCCGACAGCGACGCCGTGGCCGAGCCGGCACCGCGCGCCGCCATGCGCCGCACCAACAGTGAGCCGGCCCTGGCCCTGCCCGCGTGAACCGCGCCTAAGCAGCCTGCGGCAGCAGTTCGATCCCATCGAGCTGCGCCGCGCACGTATCGCGCACGATCGAGACAAAGTCCGCCACGTAGGGCCTGCGCGCCATCGCCGCCGGCACCGTGGCATAGAGCTCGCTCCACAAGCCTCTGGCACCGATGCGCTTGGCCAGCACGTAGTCGTGGTCGACGTAGTTCTTCACCCCCCAGTTGGGCAGCGCCGCCACGCCGCGGCGGCTGGCTACCAGCTGCAGCACCGCCACCGTCAGTTCCGCCGTGCGCCGTTCCAGGTGGATGCCCGCGGGCTCCAGCACCTCGCGGATCAGGTCGATGCGCTGCTCGGGCACCGGATAGGTAATCAGCGTTTCGCCGGCCAGGTCTCCGGCTTCGATGCGGCGCTTGTTGCGCAGCCGGTGTTCATTGGCGATGACCGCCAGGATCTCGAAGCGGAACAGCGGCGCCACCTCCAGCCCGCGTCGGGCCGCCGGCTGCGAGCCTATCACCATGTCGGCGCGGCCGTCGCTGAGCAGCGCGATCGGGTCGGCGTGGAAGCCCGCCACCAGATCCACCTCCACTTCCGGCCAGCGGCGGCGGAACTCGTCCATCACGGGCATCAGCCAGTCGAAGCAGGTATGGCATTCCAGCACCACGCGCAGCTCGCCACGGGTGTCGCCCTTGAGCCGTTCGATATCGCGGTCGGCGGCGCTGACCGCGGCCAGCACCTCGCGCGCCAGCGCCAGCAGGCGTTCGCCCGCCGGCGTGAAGCGCAGCCCCTGGCGCGTGCGGTCGAACAGCGGCAGGCCGTAGTGCGATTCGATCGCCTTGATCTGGTGCGACAGCGCTGACTGGCTGACATGCACGCGCTCGGCCGCGGTGGCCAGCTTGCCGGACTCGGCAATCGCCACCAGCGAGCGCAAATGGCGGACTTCGATCATGCGGCGCCCCCAACCTGTTGCCCGTCTGTCTTGATATGAAACTCATTCATATGTTGTTTAAAACTTGTCGCTTGATTCATTTTACGGGCAAACCGACACTGTGCGCCAGACATCTTCCGGAGCAACCTCCATGGCACGCACCCATATCCTCGGCTTTCCCCGCATCGGCGAACGCCGCGAACTGAAATTTGCGCAAGAAGCGTTCTGGCGCGGCGATCGCACCGAAGCCGAGCTGCGCGACGTGGCCGCGCAACTGCGCCGCCGCCACTGGCAGCTGCAGGCCGACCACGGCCTGGACACGGTGGCCACCGGCGACTTTGCGTATTACGACCAGATGCTGAGCCTGACCGCGCTGCTGGGCGCGCTGCCGCGCCGCTTCGGCTTCGATCCGGCCCGGCTCACGCTGACGCAGTACTTCGAGCTGGCACGCGGCAACCGCGAGCAGCCGGCCATGGAAATGACCAAGTGGTTCGACACCAACTACCACTACCTGGTCCCTGAGCTGGACGCCGAGACCACTTTCGGCGGCGGCCCGGCCTGGTTCTTCGAGGAAGCCGATGAGGCGCTGGCGCTTGGCCTGCGCGCCCGCCCGGTGCTGATCGGGCCGGTCACCTACCTGTGGCTGTCCAAGAGCCATGTGGCGGGCTTCGACCGCCTGACCCTGCTGCCGCAACTGCTGCAGGGCTATCGCCGCATCCTCGGCCAGCTCAAGGCGCGCGGCATCGAATGGGTGCAGATCGACGAGCCGGCCTTGTGCCTGGACCTGGAGCCGGCCTGGCTCGACGCATTCGACACCGCCTACGCTGCCTTGCGCGAAGCCGGCCCCAAGTTGCTGCTGGCCACCTATTTCGACACCGCCGCCGACCATGCGCAGCGCGCCGCCGCCCTGCCGGTCGACGGCTTCCATATCGACCTGGTGCGGGCGCCGGAACAACTGGCCGCATGGCAGGCCGCGCTGCCCGCGCACGCCGTGCTGTCGCTGGGCGTGATCGACGGCCGCAATATCTGGCGCACCGACCTGCGCCGAGTCCTGGACACGCTGCGCCCGGTGCAGGCCGCGCTGGGCGAGCGCCTGTGGCTGGCACCGTCGTGCTCGCTGCTGCATGTGCCGGTGTCGCTCGCGCATGAAGTGCGTCTCGATGTCGAGCTGAAGTCGTGGCTCGCCTTTGCCACCGAAAAGCTCGACGAGCTGTCCGTGCTGGGCCGCGCGTTGAATCAAGGCGACGCCGTGGTCGCCGAAGCGCTGGCAGCATCCGACGCCGCGCAGGCCTCGCGCCGCGCCTCGCGCCGGGTGGTCAACCCGCGGGTGCAGCAGCGGCTGGCAGCCGTGAGCGCCGGCATGGCCGACCGCGCCAGCCCCTTTGCCGAGCGCATCGAGCGCCAGCGCCAGGCGCTGCAGCTGCCGCTGTTGCCGACCACCACGATCGGCTCGTTCCCTCAGACCGCGGCCATCCGCCAGACCCGCGCCGCGTTCAAGCGTGGCGAGATCGGCGCGCTCGAATACCTGGAACGCATCCGTGCCGAGATCGCGGTGGCCGTGCGCAAGCAGGAAGCACTGGGCCTGGACGTGCTGGTGCACGGCGAAGCCGAGCGCAACGACATGGTCGAGTACTTCGGCGAGCAGCTGTGCGGCTACGGCTTTACCGAGAACGGCTGGGTGCAGAGCTATGGCTCGCGCTGCGTCAAGCCGCCGGTGATCTACGGCGACGTGTACCGGCCCGAGCCGATGACGGTCGATACCGCCCGCTACGCGCAATCGCTGACCGAGCGGCCGATGAAGGGCATGCTCACCGGCCCCATCACCATGCTGCAGTGGTCCTTCGTGCGCGACGACCAGCCGCGTGCCACCACCGCGCGCCAGCTGGCCCTGGCCATCCGCGACGAAGTGTGCGACCTGGAGCAGGCCGGCATCCGCGTGATCCAGATCGACGAGCCCGCGCTGCGCGAAGGCCTGCCGCTGCGCCGTGCCGACTGGGATGCCTACCTGGACTGGGCCGTCACTGCCTTCCGCCTGTCGGCCAGCGGCGTGCAGGACCAGACCCAGATCCACACGCATATGTGCTATGCCGAGTTCAACGATATCCTGCCCGCCATCGCGGCCATGGACGCGGACGTGATCACCATCGAGACCTCGCGCTCGGCGATGGAACTGCTGGAAGGCTTCGGCGACTTCGACTACCCGAACGAGATCGGGCCGGGTGTCTACGACATCCACTCGCCGCGCGTGCCGTCGGTGCAGGCCATGGAGCGGCTGCTCGACCGCGCCTGCGAGGTGGTGCCGCCGCAGCGGCTGTGGGTCAACCCGGACTGCGGCCTGAAGACGCGCGGCTGGGAAGAGACCGAAGCAGCGCTGGCCAATATGGTCAGCGCGGCCCGCGCGCTGCGCGCGCGGCTGTCGGCGCGGGGCGCAACGACCTGGAAGCGCCTCAGCAAGCCTGCAGCCGCCACCGCCGCGGCAGTGCCCCACGCCGGCAACGCCTGCACGGCCTGCGCCACGCACGCGAACTGAGACGGCGTAGCGCCAGTTGCGCTGGCAGGAAAAGACAAAGGCCGCATGCCCCTCACAGGCATGCGGCCTTTGTCCTCGATGGCGGCCTCGTCAGTCCACCTGCATCACCGCCGGCGGCATCCAGTTGCCGTCCAGCAGCACCTGCTCCGGCCAGTACGCGCGCAGCATCATGTTCAGGCCATCGGGCGGCGCCGGCAGCCAGTTCGCCGCCTTGGCGCCGGCCGGGCGCTCGTGCTGGATATAGATATCGAGTGAGCCGTCGCGGTTGTAGCGCAGGCGGTCGCGGCTGCCCACGGCGTAGCGCTGGATCGGGTTGGGAATGAACGCCTGCCGGTCGTTGTACAGCGTCAGCGACCAGAACGCGCGCGCCGGCGGCAACTGGTCCTTGTCGAAATGCAGCACATAGCGCGCCCCGCCCTGCAGCGGCTTGCCGTTGGCATCCGTGCGGGTGGAGGCGTAGATCGCGTCTTCGGGCAGGTTGGCACCCAGGCCCACCCACGCGGTCACCGCGCGGCGGCCGTAGCTGGTGCCATAAGTGCCCAGGTCGCGATGCATGACCCAGCCGTTGCCGGCATCGGCATTGCCCTTGCGCGCACCCTGAACGATCGCGGCCAGCGCAGCGGTAGCACCCTCCTGCACCGCGCGCGCGGTGGAGGGCTCCATCACCGTGGTCTTAAACGGCACCCCCGGGGTGATGCCCATGCGGCGGAGCTTGTCCACCATGGCGGCATCGGCGGGCGCCGGCGGATTGGCCGGCAGCAAGGCGGCAAAGCGCGTGAAGAAGGCCTGTGCATCCATTGCCGCCACCAGCTCCACGGGCGAGCTTTCAGGGTCGATGGCCGTGGGCCGCGGCGCGGCCTTCTCCGGCACGCGCCGCCCGCCACCCCAGGCCGACAGCGGCGTCAGCCGGTACTGGTCCTGGAGCCGGTGCACCGCCGGGAAGTCCTGCTTGCCATTGGCCTGCGTACGGCCGATCAACCAGACCATCGACGTGGGCGAACGGATCTCCTGCATGCCCTTGGGCAGCGTGCCGCGCCAGTCAGGCCCGGTGATGGCGAAGTTGCCGCGGCGGGTGCCGGTGGTGCGCTTGCCCGGCGACGCGAACACATTGGTCCACGCATCCATCAGCGGCATCAGGTAGTAGCGCCCGTACGTATCGGGCACCGACAGGATGACCGGCTCCCTGGACAGGTCGAGCCAGGCCGACGAATACAGCGTGTCGGCGTTGGGGCTGACCACGTCGGTGAAGCTGGCGTCCGGGAAGGTGCGCTTGTGGTGGAAGGTATTGGCCGGCGTGCGCAGCGTCATCAGCTCGCGCGTCACGTCCATCAGCACCATCGGATAGGCGAAGGTGAAGACCTCGGCAGACAAGGCCTTCATCGCCTGGTCGGACGGCGGTTGCTCGGCGACTGCCGGGCTGGTTCCGTGATCCGGCGCGGACGCACAGCCGGACAGCATGACGGCAAGCGTGACCGCGCTCGCCAGTTGACGCAAGGATGGCTTCATGACCCCGTTTTCCCAATGTTTTTGCGGCTTTTCGGGTGTTGCGGCTATGACTGCCGGCATGTCGTCCCGAAGGCGCATCTATTCCGTGCGCATCTTGTCCCGCGCGCCGGTGACCTGTCAATTCCTCTGAAGCCGGGAAGCGAGGGCAAGCGCACCGAACGCCGGCGGCATCGGTCACGGGTGAATCATAAGCACTATCAGGGGTGATGAAAGCCGCACGCATGGCTCGGCCTTTCCGCCTCAGAGCCTCAGCGCGTCAGGAAATCCAGCACCACCTTGCTGAACGCCTCGGCCTGCTCCAGGTTGGAGATATGTGCGGCCTCCAGCTCGACATAGTGGGCGCCCGGGATCGTCTGCGCCAGGAACACGCCATCGCGCGGCGGCGTGGGCAGGTCGCCCGAGCCAGCGATCACCAGCGTCGGCGTGGCGATCTTTTCGATTTGCGCGCGCAGGTCGGCATCGCGCACCGCCAGGCAGTTGGCCGCGTAGCCCGCAGCCGGGGTGGCCCCGAGCATGGCGCGCAGCGATGCCACCAGCCCCGGATGCGCGGCCGCGTACGGCGGGGTGAGCCATTTGTCGACTACCGCGGCAGCGATCGATGCCACGCCGTCGCGCCCGACCGCAGCGGCGCGGTTGGTCCAGTTCTCCGGCGGGCCGATATAGGCAGCGGTATTGCACAACACCAGCTTGCGCAGGCGCGGACCATGGTTCAGGGCCAGCCACATGCCAGTGATGCCACCCATCGACAAGCCGCAGAAACTGGCTTCGCCGATGCCAAGGTGATCGAGCAACGCGATCACGTCGCCGCCGAGTTGCGCGATGCTGTACGGACCCGCCGGCACCGACGACTCGCCATGGCCGCGCGTGTCATAGCGCAGCACGCGGAAGTGCTGGCTGAAGGCCGCCACCTGCGGCTCCCACATGCTGAAGCTGGTGCCCAGCGAATTGGACAGCACCAGCACCGGCAGGTGCTCGGCGCCATCGAGGCGGTAATGCAGTCGGAGGTTGGCGAGGTCGGCGTATGGCATGGCGTTTGGCTCAGGATCAGGTGGCTGGATGGCAGGCGCTCAGTTCGGCGCGATGGCCGAACCGTGTTGCGCCAGCGGCGTGACCTTGATCTCCATGTACGGGTACAGCGGCAGCATGGTCAGCAGCGTGTGCAGTTCGTCGTTGTCGCCGACATCGAAGATGCTGACGTTGGCGTACTGGCCCACCACACGCCACAGGTGGCGCCACTTGCCTTCGCGCTGCAGGCGCTGCGACATGGCCTTCTCGTCGGCCTTGAGCTGCTCCACCAGTTGTGGATCGAGCGATGCGGGAATCTTGACGGTCATTTCTGCCATGAACAACATGGGGTCTCCTTGTCCGGGGGTATGGTGGGATGGAGGCAGCGCGGGCTGCCTCGTCAAAGATGGCGCACGCCGTCGAGATAGGCCTTGCGCCAGCGCACGATGCGCACCTCGGCAAACAAACCCGCCTCGGTGAACGGATCGGCGTCGATGAATTGCTGTGCCGCGTCGCGGGTGTCGACATCGACGATATAGATGCCGCCGCCGGCATCCGAGCCATCGTCGTTGAGCTTGGCGCCGCAAGCCAGCAGCAAGTCCTTGTTGGCTTCCAGGTAATCCAGGTGGCTGGCACGGGTGGCCTGGCGCACGTGCTGGTGATTGGGCTTGTCGACGGTTTCGATCAGGTACGGCATGGCAATCCTCCTGTCAGCGGCACGCTGGCCGCGGGTCAAAGTCAGGTAATCTGCGCGCCCCACAGCAGCAGCGCGGCAATGTAGATCAGGCCCACCCAGAACATCATGATCACGGTGTAGCCCATCACGTCCTTCAGGTTCAGCCTGGACAGCGCCAGCGCCGGCAATATCCAGAACGGCTGCACCAGGTCGTTCCAGGCATTGCCGAGCATCACCGACATCGAGGTCTGGCTGACCGAGCTGTTGATGGCCTTGGCCGCATCGACCATGAACGGGCCCTGGATCATCCAGTGGCCACCGCCCGACGGTGCGAAGAAGTTGATCACGAACGAACTGAGCAGCCCCCAGAACGGCAGCGTCTGCGGCGTGGCGATCTCCACGAACACACGCGAGATGGTATCCACCAGCCCCGAGCCGGCCATGATCGCCATGATGCCTGCATAGAACGGATACTGCAGGATGATGCCGGAAATGGTCTTGATGCCTTCGTTCAGCTTGGCCACGTAGTTGACCGGCGTGCCCAGCAGCAGCACGCCCGCGAACAGGATCAGGAAGTTGATCAGGTTCAGGTCGAGCGAGCCGCCCTGCGTGAAGTAGATGACCGCGTAGGCCATGCCGCACAGGCCGATGGCCAGGCTCAGGATACGGCTGTTGTTCAGGCGCGCGGCCAGGGTGTTCTCGCCGCCCATGCTGTGGGCCGAGCCGGCCTCGGCCTTGGCGGGTTCCTGGTCGCGGCGGATCTCCACCACATCGGCCGGGTTGCGCGGATGCAGCCAGGCATTGAGCAGCGGCAGCGTGACGATCACCGCCAGGCTGGTCAGCAGCATCGGCGTGGAGAAGATGGTTTCAGACAGCGGGATCACGCCCATCAGCTTTTCCATCGGGTGGCCCGGGGTGGAGATCAGCACCGGGATGCTGGCCGACAGGCCCAGCCCGTACAGGGTGAAGCCGCTGTACGCGGCGGCGATGATGAGCGGGTAATGCACGCCACGGACCTTCAGCGCCAGCTTCCTGGCGATGATGCCGCCGATCACCAGCCCGAAGCCCCAGTTCAGGTAGCTGCCGATGCCGCCCACCAGCGTGGCGACGATCACCGCGGTGCGCGGCGAGTGCACGGCGCTGACGATGCGGTCGAGCATGCGGTCAGTGAACGGCGCGGTGGCCAGCACGTAGCCCATCGCCAGGATCACCGCCATCTGCGTGGTAAATGCCAGCAGGTTCCAGAACCCCTTGCCCCAGCTGGCGATCACGGCCGGCGCTGCCTGCCCTTGCACCGTCACCGCCAGCGCCATCGTCAGCAAGGTCAGGCCGATGGCAAATACAAAGGGATCCGGCAGGTACCGGCGCATGAGTTCGGTGAAGAACCCGGCAATCTTGCTCATAGCTTCCTTGTCTCCAGTTTCGGCCAAAGTTACGCCATTAGAACTGCAGTTCTATATGCGAACCTCGAAAATACGCGTGGCTATGCTAAGAGCCGGTCGACCGGTTGGTCAAGGAAATGGGGACGCGCGATTACATTCGTTTCGCGCAACAATTGTTGAATGAGGCCTGGAATTTTCTACGCAGGCCATGCAATGCGGCCGATCGGCAGGATCAATAGCGCATCTGCACATCATCGACCTTGCCCGTACGCGCGTTGTACAGGCAGGCGTAGTGGAAGCCGATCGCCGACGAACTGTCGTCAGGCTCGAACACGCCTTCGCCATTGACCGAGGTTTGCGCATTGGGGCGCAGGTAGTACTGCTCGCGGTCGGCCATCAGCATCACGCTGCCAGGCTGCGGGTAGCGGCGCTTGAGGGCTTCCGCCACGGCCGGCTCGCAGGCCATGGACGCGGCCCTGGATGCGGCTTGTGGATCGACGGTGATGCGGGTGGTGGCCGGGGGCACAGGGCGCGGTGCCATCTGCGGCGGCGTTTCGCAGGCGGCCAGCAGGCACACCAGCGGCAGGCACAGGCAAGAAGCTCGGATCACGCGGACCTCCTCAGAAGGAGGGCGCCGGCAACGGGCACCCCAAAAAGTGAAGCGGAGCTATCAGGTTACTGCCTCTGGCCGGAAAAGCCAAAGCCGGCGCGCCCGGGCAGCCCGGCAATGCCCCGCCGATAGCGAATCCTTGAACGCGGCTAAACTATGGCACGCGGCAGCGCCCCGGGTTCCGGCCAGGTGCGTGCCGCCAGCACAACCACGATGCCGACACAATGACAACCACAGAGACAAGCGGCAACCGCCCTGCCACCCCTGCTCCCCTGCTGCGCACCGCCGCCAGCCTGCTCGTCGTGCGCGATGCGCCGGCCGGCATGGAAGTGCTGCTGGTACGCCGCGTCGAACGCGCCAACGACCGCAGCAGCGGCGCCTACGTTTTCCCGGGCGGCACGCTCGACGCGCAGGACAAGGCCCTGCACGCGCATGCCCACGGCCTGGACGACGCCCTTGCCAGCGAACGCCTGGGCATGCCGGCCAGCGGCCTGGACTTCTACCTGGCCGCCTTGCGAGAATGCTATGAAGAGGCCGGCCTGCTGTTTGCCTGTGACCGCGACGGGCGCCCGCATTCGCCGCACCAGCTCGACGCCGCCGGCCAGGCGCTGCTGCGCGAGGCAGTGCAGCGCGGCGGCCCCGGCCTGGCCCACGCTTGCGAGCAACTGGGCCTGCGCCTGGCGGCCGACCGGCTCGCCTATCACAGCTACTGGCTGACGCCCCCCGGCCTGCCCAAGCGTTTCGATACCCGCTTCTTTGTCGCCATCGCCCCCGAAGGCCAGGTGGCCGTGCCCGACGGCACCGAGATCGTGGAGCACCGCTGGATTCGCCCCGGCGAGGCCGCCGATCCCGCCAGCGGCCTGCCGCTGATGCACGTCACGCGCCGCACGCTGAGCTCGATCGCGCAGTTTGAAAGCGCCGCGGCCTGCTTCGCTTATTACTCGCAGCTGCGCGGCATTGCCTGCATCATGCCGCGGCTGGCCACCGGCGCGGCCGGCGTGCGCCCGGTGATGCCGAACGAGCCGTGCTACGCCGAGATCGGCCGCATCGATCCCGACGGCAACACGCACGGCCGTTATGAGCTGGTACCGGGCGTGCCGGTACGACTGTCCGAGCGCGTCTGGCGCGTGACCGCCAACAACGGCAGCGTGATGACGGGCCCGGGCACCAACACCTACCTGATAGGCGGCGGCGCGCGCAATGAATGGGCCGTGATCGATCCGGGCCCGGACGATGGCGAGCATGTGCGCGCCATCCTTGCTGCCGCACCCGGCCCGATCCGCTGGATCCTCGCCACGCATACCCACCTGGACCATTCGCCCGCTGCCGCCGCGCTGCAGGCCGCCACCGGCGCCACGGTGCTCGGGCGTGCCGCGCCTGCCGGCCAGTGGCAGGACCTCAGCTTCGAGCCACAGCGCGAACTGAACCACGGCGAGCGCCTTGCCATCACCGAGGACTGCACCCTGCGCGTGTGCCACACGCCGGGCCACGCCTCGAACCACCTCTGCTACCTGCTGGAAGAAGAACAGACACTCTTTACCGGCGACCACGTGATGCAGGGCTCGACCGTCGTCATCGGCCCGCCCGATGGCGACATGCGCGCCTACCTGGACTCGCTCGCAGCACTGCAGGATGAAGACCTCGACTGGCTGGCGCCGGGCCATGGCTTCCTGATCGCGCGCCCGCAGGACGCCATCCGCATCCTGGTCCGGCACCGGCTGCAGCGCGAGGCCAAGGTCGTTGCCGCACTGCGCGAACTGGGCCCGGCACCGATCGGCGAGCTGCTGCTGCGCGTCTACGACGATGTGCCGCCGCGCATGCATCCGGTTGCGCAGCGATCGCTGCTGGCGCACCTGCTCAAGCTGCGCGATGACGGCAAGGCGCAGGAAGCGGACGGCATCTGGTCGAACGCCACGGCGTAGCACCGGCGCGGGCATCGGGGCCAGTTGAAGATTTTTGGCGGGGGGCTTGCGCAAATCAGAAATTGCGCTACAATGGCGCCTCTCGTGTGCGGCTGTAGCTCAGTTGGATAGAGTACTTGGCTACGAACCAAGGGGTCGTGGGTTCGAATCCTGCCAGCCGCGCCACCTATGCAGAAAGAAAAAGGGCTTCCGGAAACGGAAGCCCTTTTTCATTGCGGCGCTCGCATTTGGCGCCACCCTCCCCACTACCACCACTACCACCACTACCACCACTACCACCACTACCACCACTACCACCGATAGCGCGCCCCGACCGTTCCGCCCGGGTTGCGCCCCGCCCTCACCTTGAACCACAGCTTCATGCCGGTCGATGTATTGCCATGCGCGCCGATGTTGAAGGAGAACAGCCCGCGCAGCAGGTCGGCATCGATCTTGGTGCCGTTGATGTTGATGACCTGTTTGCGGCTGTCCTGCCACCAGTCAGCCTCGACAAAGGGATAAATGCCGGCCAGCCGCGTCGGCTGCGCGCCGTACAGGCGCACGCCGATACCGGCGGCGCTGGCATCGCCGGGCATGGCTTGCATCGGCATGCCGGAGACGGGCGACATGCCAGGCTGGTAGGCCAGCTGCAAGCGCGGCTGGATGGTCAGCCCGCCTGTGCGCGGCACCACGGCATCGACCGCCAGCGCCATGGTGCGCATGCGACTGTCGGCAAAACCGCCTGCGCTGGTGATGTCATCCAGGTGCAGCGACACCCGGCGCGGGCGTTCGGCCATGGCGGCGGTTTCACGGTCGACCGCGGCAAGGCCGGGCACATCGTCATCGGGCCCGGGGCCCATGGCAAGCGTTAACGCGGATGGGGATGACTGCGACGGCGCGGCATACTCGACGGTGACGGGCTCGGCGGGCGTGGCGGACCAGGCAGGAGCAGCGGTGTCGGCAACCAGCAGATCGGGCACGTCGGCCATGGCGGGCTGCCCGGCTTGCGCCTGCAGCGGCTGGTCCCAGCCGGAGACGCCCTGGCTTTCCGGAACGGCGTCATCTGCATGGGCCAGTGCACACATCAGCATGGCCAGGATGACGCTGTACTGCAGGTGATGCAGGACCATGCCGTGATGCGCGGCACATACGTGCCACCCGGGGCAAGTCCCCGCCTCCCTTTCTCTCGATGACAAGACCGTAGTCATGGCAACCACCTTCGGACGTTATATGTGCCTGCCCGATGAGTTCGAGCATAGGTCAAATGCCCTGCCAGCGTTAGCCGGGAATGTTCGGCCGCGCGCGCCCCGTACAACTCTGTCAGCGAGCAAATTCGGCCTGGCCGCTGCGCCTTTTCGTCAATAATGGCGGTAATGACAAATCTTGCAGACATCGCCCGGCAAGCTGCCGCCGGGAGCAAACCTTATGGCCTTGTGGCAACGTGCGCGCCGGCGTGAGTCCGAACCCGGGGGCATGGCACCGCCGGCCGGACGCAGCCGCAGCCTGAAGCGCAAGCTGGCGATCGCCACGGCGGTCGGCGGGCTCTGCACTCTGGTGCTCGCCGCGCTGGTGATGGCCCGCTCGTATGGCGACTTCACCTCGGCGCGGCAGAACCTGTACGACATCTCGGCATACCGCGAGCTGCTCGAGGCCGCCAACGTGCTGTCCGCGGAACGTGGACCGGCCAACAGCGTGCTGGGAGATCCACCCTCGCCCAACACCTCCGCGCGTGAGCGCCTGCAAGCGTTCCGCGCCCGCAGCGACGCCGCGCTGGCGCGCCTGGCCGCGCCGCCGCCGGCACCCTTCGGCCTGCACAACCACCACCTGCCGCCGCTGATGGTCGAGCGCGTGCGCGAACGCCTGGCGCGGGCGCGGGCCGAGATCGACGAACTCGCCGGGCGGCCGCGCCAGGACCGTGACATGGACGAAATCCGCCATGCCATCGAAAGCATGTTCGAGGTCGTGGACGCGCTGCAGCCGGTCATCGCCTGGCAGGTGCGCGAACTGTCCGCCTGCGACGACGGCCTGGCGGCGCCGGCGCTGACCGGCAGGATGCTGGGCGACCTGCGCGAGTATGGCGGGCGCATCGCCTCGCAGATCATGGCGCCCGTGGCGGCGCGCCAGCCGATGCCAGTGCAGAGCCTGGTGGACGCCACGCGCTCGCGCGGCCGGCTGCTGGAGCTATGGCAGCTGGCGGGGCCGGCGTACAACATGTTCGGCGCCGTGCCCGCGCTGGAGCAGGCATACGCCGACGCCGGCCACCAGTTCTTCGGCCAGGGCCTGTCGATGATCGACAGCCTGGTTGCGCAGGGCCGCGTCTCGGGCAATTACTCGATGACGCCGACGGAGCTGACCAACCGCTACGTGCGCACGCTGGAGCCGCTGGAGCGGTTGCGCAGGGTATTCCTGGACGAGGTGGTCGCGCATTTCACCGCAGCGCGCGCACAAGCGCTGCGCGAACTGACGGCAGCGTGCGGCACGTCGGCGCTGATCCTTGCCGTGCTGGGCTACGTGCTGGTGTTCATGCAGCGCTCGGTGATCCTGCCGCTGCTGCGCGCCGGCGACGAAGTGATCGGCCTGGCCGAGGCGCGCGAACACCCGCACTACGCTGCGCCAGCGGCGTCCGCCAGGCCCGCGGCGGAGATGCGGCGCCTGTTCGATGCCATCGAGATCCTGCGCCGCAAGCTGCGCGAGCGCGCCTCGCTGACCGAACAACTGGAACACCAGGCGCGCACCGACAGCCTGACCGGGCTGCTGAACCGGCGCGCGCTGGAGCTGGTGGCCGCGCAGTACGCGGCACACGACAGCGCCAGCCTGGTGCTGATCGACGTGGACCGCTTCAAGCAGATCAACGACCGCCATGGCCATGCCGCCGGCGACCAGGTGCTGCGCGACATCGCTGCGATGATGCGCGCGCTGGTGCCGCCCGAAGGCGTGCTGGCACGCTTCGGCGGCGAGGAGTTCGCGCTGCTGCTGCCGCACGGCAGGCCGGGCGAGGCCGCCGCGCTGGCCGAAACCCTGCGCGCGGAAATCGCGTCGCGCCCGGTCTACCTGTCGGGCAGCACCCAGCTGTGCGTCACCGCCAGCTTCGGCGTGGCCATCGGGCGCGGCGGCGAGCGTCACTGGCAGCGGCTGTTCGGCGCGGCCGACGCTGCCATGTACCGCGCCAAGGCCGAAGGGCGCAACTGCGTGCGCGAGGCACAGCGCGAGGAAGGGGTGGCAGCCGGCTGAAGCAGGCCGGCCCCGGCACCAGCACGGAAACGATGGACGAAAAAAACCCGCATCGCTGCGGGCTTCTTCCACATATCCGGCACCGCCGCCTCGGTATCGAATGGCGGTGACCCGGTCACTCACGCCGGGCTAAAACGAAGAAAGGCTCGCTTGCGCGAGCCTTTCTAAATATTGGTGCCCAGAAGAGGACTCGAACCTCCACAGTGTTGCCACCGCTAGGACCTGAACCTAGTGCGTCTACCAATTCCGCCATCTGGGCTTCGTTTCGCTGCATTGCTGCCGCGATGCGAAGAACGAAATTATGCCGAGCGCGTCAGGGACTGTCAACACCCTGACACAAAAAATTTGTGATCCTTATTGCCCGCCGCCGCGCCGCAGGAAATCCACCTGCGCCGGCCGGCCAGGCAGGTCCAGCGCAGCCATCGCCAGAGGCATGCTGGCGATGGTCTTGCCGGCACGCAGCACCCGCAGCCGCGTGGCGCGCAGGCGGATCGCCTCCACCGGGTCGCGCGCCTGCAGCAGCACCAGGTCGGCGCGGCAGCCAGGCGCCACGCCGTAGCCATCCAGCCCCAGGATCTGCGCAGGCATGGCGGTCACGGCGGCGAAGCACGCGCGCATGGCTTCCTGCCCGGTCATCTGCGCGACATGCAGCCCCATGTGCGCCACTTCCAGCATGTCGCCGGAGCCCAGGCTGTACCACGGATCCATCACACAATCGTGGCCGAACGCCACCGGCACGCCGGCCGCCAGCAACTCCGGCACCCGCGTCATGCCGCGGCGCCGCGGATAGGTATCGTGCCGCCCCTGCAGCGTGATGTTGATCAGCGGATTGGCGATCGCCGCCACGCCGGCCTCGCGCATCAGCGGGATCAGCTTGGATACGTAATAGTTGTCCATTGAATGCATCGAGGTCAGGTGCGAGCCCGCCACCCTGCCCTGCAGGCCGAGCCGCACGGTCTCGCTGGCCAGCGTCTCGATATGGCGCGACAGCGGGTCGTCGCTCTCGTCGCAATGCATGTCGACGCGCAGGCCGCGGTCCGCCGCCAGCTCGCACAGCAGCCGCACAGATTCGGCGCCCTGCGCCATGGTGCGCTCGAAATGCGGGATGCCGCCGACCACGTCGACGCCCATGTCCAGCGCGCGCTTCAGGTTGTCCAGCGCGCCGGGCGCGCGCAGCACGCCGTCCTGCGGGAACGCCACCAGCTGCAGGTCCAGGTAGGGGCGCACGCGCTCGCGCACGTGCAGCAGCGCCTCCACCGCGAGCAGCCGCGGATCGCACACGTCCACATGCGAGCGGATCGCCAGCAGCCCGCGCGCCACCGCCCAGTCGCAGTAGGCCAGCGCGCGCTCGACCAGCGCGTCCTGCGTCAGCATCGGCTTGAGCTCGCCCCACAGCGCAATGCCTTCGAGCAGCGTGCCCGACTGGTTCACGCGCGGCAGCCCGTACGACAGTGTGGCGTCCATATGGAAGTGCGCATCGACGAACGGCGGCGTCACCAGGTGGCCGGCCGCATCGATCTCGTCGGCGGCGTGCGCGGCCAGTGCCGGCTCAACCGCGGCGATGCGGCCCGCGGCAATGCCGATATCGATGTCGGTGCGCCCGTCGGGCAGGTTGCAGTGCCGCAGGATCAGGTCGAGCATGGAGGTCTCTCAGGCAGGAGGCACGGCGATACGGCGATGTTCTCACGGCGCCGGCTCCGGCGCCACGGCGTCATGCGCGCCGGTCGGGCGCCGCGGGCTCGGGGTCGAGTCCGCAGCCGCGCAGCAGCAGCGCCACCAGGTGCTCGGTGGCCTGCGCATAGTCCCGCTGCTCCAGCTGGCTGACGCCGAGCACCGCGCATACCTGCGACTCGAAATCCGCATAGGTCTGCGTGGCCGCCCAGATCGTGAAGAACAGGTGCTGGGGGTCGACCGGCGCCATCTGGCCGCGGTCGATCCACTGCTGCACCACCGCGGCCTTGCGCGACACCAGTTCGCGCAGCACCTGCCGCAGGACCTCGCCGATCTCATGCGCGCCGTGCAGCAGTTCGTTGGCAAATACGCGCGATGCATCCGGATGACTGGCCGACAGCCGCATCTTGGCGCGGATGTATTGTTCCAGCGCCACCTGCGGCGGCAGCTCGGCGCGGATGATGTCAGTCTCCGACAGCCACAGCTGCAGCGTATGCGCCAGCACGGCGCGGTACAGCGCCTGCTTGGTGCGGAAGTAGTAATGCAGGTTGGACTTGGGCACGCCGGCGCGCACCGCGATCTCGGCCATGGTGGCGCCGGCAAAGCCCGCGCGCGCAAAGACATGCTCGGCCGCGCGCAGGATCATGGCCTGGTTCTCCTGCCGGATGCGCCCGCCCGGCGCATCGCACGCGGGCAGCGGGCGCCGCGCCGCGGCGCTGGCCTGCGTGTCCATCAGCGCGTGCCGTAGAGGCGGTCGCCGGCGTCGCCCAGCCCGGGCACGATATAGCCGTGCTCGTTGAGCGTTTCGTCGATGGCCGCGGTGACGATGCCGACCTCAGGGTGCGCCGCGCGCAGCGCGCGCAGCCCCGGGCGCGAGGCGATCAGGCACACGTACTTCATGGTGGTGACGCCGGCCTCTTTCAGGCGGTTCAGCGCGGCAATGGCCGAGTTGCCGGTGGCCAGCATCGGGTCCACCACGATCACCATGCGCTCCTGGATGTCTTCCGGCATCTTGAAGTAGTACTCGATCGGCTCCAGCGTCTCGGGGTCGCGGTACAGGCCGATATGCCCGACGCGCGCCGCCGGCAGCAGCTCCAGCATGCCGTCGATAAAGCCGTTGCCCGCGCGCAGGATCGACACCAGGCACAGCTTCTTGCCCGACAGCACCCGCGACTGCATCGGCGCGATCGGCGTGCGGATGGCGACCGTCTCCATGGCCAGGTCGCGCGTGGCTTCGTAGGTCAGCAACTGGCTGATTTCACGCACCAGCCGGCGGAAGTTGTCGGTGGTGGTGTCCTCGCTGCGCACCAGGGTGACCTTGTGCTGCACCAGCGGGTGGTCGACGACCAGCACCCCGGCCAGGCCGGCAGGATCGGCATCGAGTGGTTCAACAGCGGGAACAGCGGACATGTCGTTCATGGTGACGCTCCAGATGCCAGGTTTCACACGCAATGCCTGCCGGCAAGGTCGGCCGCCTGGCGGCCGACCTTGCTCAGAACACCGTGCCGTCGCTGATGATGGCGAACGGCGGCGCGCCACCCGGGCGCCGCTTGGCGGCAATGCGGCGCCCCGCCGCCCAGGTGCCGCCTTCGAGCACGCGCGCCAGCGGGAAATTTTCTTCCTGCAAGCCAAGCGCCTGGCGCACGCCGTCGGCCACCAGGTCCAGGCCGGTCACGGTCAGCGCGCGCCATTCGACGATCACGGGCTCATCCACCGCATGCGGCACGGCGGCAAAGCCGGGGTCGCGCGGCACCATCAGCTCGAAGTCGTAGAGCAGGCCGCCGTTGCGGTATTCGGGCAGGCCCGTCAGCGCGTCCAGCCCGGTCACGGTCAGGCCGGCGTCCTCCAGCGGCTCCAGCAGCGAATACGTCAGCCATTGCGTGAGCTTGTGGAACGGCACCAGCCCGCCCGGCGCGGCCGGATGCCGCCAGCAGTCGCCCAGCGACACGCCTTCGACAATGATCCGCCCCGGCCATACCGGCCCCAGGCCGACCAGCAGCGTGCGCAGCAGGAAGCCGGCGTCGAGGTGCCCGTTGACCGCATGCGCCTTCAGGTAGTCGTACAGGTTGCCCAGCCGTGCCGGCCGGCCGAACAGCGCCGGGGTCGCCTCCATCACCTCGCCGAGGCGGCGCAGCAGGCCGGCGCGGCCTTCCAGCCCCACCAGCGGGTTGTGCTGCGCGACCTGGAAGGCGTGGGCGATGCTGTCGGCATCGATGCGCTGCAGCCGCTCGGCGTCCGCGCGCAGCGGATCGCCCGGCGCGGCCGAGAAGCCGCCGCGCGCGAACAGGTCGAAACTGGCCACGCCCAGCCCTTCCGAGCGCGTCAGCACCAGGTCGCTGGCCGGATCGCGGTAACGCCAGTCAGGGCCGGCGCCGGCATCGAGCAATACGCTTGGAATCACCAGGTCGATGCCGATGCGGGCGCGCTCCTCGCGGTGCTCGGGCCCGCTCAGCGCGGCACGCTCGCACAGCACCTGCCACCGGTCCGCGCGCTGGTCGACGCCGGCGCTTTCAAAATGGCGCCAGCGGCTGTGGTACGGCACCTGCAGGTCAGGATAGCGCTGGCGGATGGTGCTGGCGACATAGTCGGCAATGGCATGCACGCGGTCCGGATGCCAGGTGAAAAGTTCGGACGCGCCGCTGGCCACGTTCTCGGTGACCGCCGCGCAATGCGTGCGCACCGCCTCGGCACACAGCAGCGCCGAAGCGGGATGCCCTTCCGGCACCGGGCTCAGCCAGCCGGCACCAGGCCGCATCTCGTTACCTGTGCCCTGGCGGTCCATGCCGGGCTTGCCATCCTCGGGAAACATCGTCATTCGTTCAACCCCCTGCCCTTTGCCAGGGCCAGTTCGTTCGCATCCGGCGGCGTGTAGTGCGTAAAGTAGCCCGCGGCCACCTTGGCATCGATCTCGACACGGGCGTCGGCGGGAATCAGGGTCTCGGGGATGGCCACCTGCTCGACCACCTCGATGCCCTGCGCCACCAGCGCGCCATGCTTCATGTTGCTCATCGACGCCCAGCGGTCGATGCGGCGGATGCCCAGCCAGTGGAACACATCCGGCATCAGCTCCTGGAAACGCATGTCCTGCACGCCTGCCACGCATTCGGTGCGGGCAAAGTAAGTCTCGGCACGGTCGCCGCCCACCTGCCGCTTGCGGGCGTTGTAGACCAGGAACTTGGTCACCTCGCCCAGCGCGCGGCCCTCCTTGCGGTTGTAGACCACCAGCCCGACACCGCCCTGCTGCGCCATCTCGATGCACACCTCGATGCCATGTGCCAGATACGGCCGGCAGGTACAGATGTCTGACCCGAACACGTCCGATCCGTTGCATTCATCGTGCACGCGGCAGGCCACGCGGGTTTCAGGCTTGCCCAGCTGGCTCACGTCGCCGAAGAAATACAGCGTCATGCCGCCGATGGGCGGCAGGAACACCTTCAGGTCCGGCCGCGTCACCAGTTCCGGGAACATGCCGCCGGTCTGCTCGAACAGGCTGCGGCGCAGCACGCTTTCCTTGATGCCGAAACGGGCCGCCAGCCCGGGCAGATACCAGACCGGATCGACCGCAGCCTTGGTCACGCGCACATCGCCATTGGCATGGAGGATGTCGCCGTCGGGCTTGAGCCGGCCGGCCGCGATGGCCGACATCAGCTCCGGCATGTTGATATGCGCGCGGGTGACGGCGATGGTCGGGCGGATATCCACGCCGGCCGCGATGCGGTCGGCAAACACGGTGGACACCAGGTGGCCCCAGGGATCCAGCGAAACTATCTTCTCCGGGTCGCCCCACTGCGGATGCGGGCCGATCGCCTCCGCCGGCGCGGTATCGGTCAGGTCGGTGCGATGGTCGCGCTGCAATGCGCCCGCGGCAACCGCCAGGGCCCGGTAGATGGCGTAGGCACCTGCGTGAGTGCCGATCACATTGCGCTGCGCCGGATTCGCCAGGCTGGCGATGACCGGCCCGCGCTCGGCCGCCGTGGGGGCGCCCCAGTGGATAGGCTCGGCCGGCTTGTCGCGGCGTGCGTGCGAGGTCAGGACGATATGGTCGGACATGGCACCCTCGGTTCCCGATGGAATCCTGACCAAATGGTCAGGTTTACGATTCCATACTAGGCAACCTTTGTGCCATCGCCCAATGCCATTTACGCGAGTGTTGCTCCGATGTGTGTGGCGCCGAACGCAAGTTTGCGCGGGCGGCATGCACGCATGGCGTGCAGGCGACGTGGCATGACGGGTGCACAAGCACCAACAAGAAGCGCGCACGGCCATGCTGGCACGTCGCCGTCCGGGAGAAACCGTACCACCGCTGCACGGCCATGCCTGCAAACGTTACACGCTTTGCCGGCTGGCGCGGTCGCGGCCGTTGCCCAGTAGCGCACGCAGCGCCGCCAACGGCCGGGCGCTTTCGATGTAGCGATAGAACAACGCGCCGGCCACATTGCTGAGCGCCCATGCGGCAACCATGCCGAGCGCGTTCAGCACCGGCTGGCCCGGCGCCAGGTTCGACACCAGCGCGTTGACCAGCAGGCAGACCGGAAAGTGAACCAGGAACACCGAATAGGAAATGCGCCCGAAGAAGCCGATCACGCGCGCCCGCGGCCAGCGCTCCAGCCAGCCGCCGCGGCGCGCCACCGCCAGCAGCAGCGCAGTCGCCAGCGCCACCGCGATGCGCAGCCGGAAATCGAAGGCCAGCGCCGCCAACGTTACCGCGCCGAGGACCAGCAGCGGCAACACCGGGCGACCGGGGTTGGACGCCCAGTAGGCCAGCGCCCCCATGCCATAGGCGCCGAAGAAGTACAGCGCCCAGATATCCCACGCGGCATCGCGGTTGAACCAGAACAGCGATGCCACCGCCACCAGCACCACAATGCCAATGCTGACCCCGGCACCCGCCGGCGCTTTCCCGCGCGCCACGGCGCGCGCGGCCCACAGCGCACCCAGCAGCAGCGCAAACAGCTGCAGGTCGATGGCCACGTACCAGACCCCGGCCGAGAGCGCGTCGACATCGAGCACGTTATGCAGCAGCGTCACGTGCGCAAGGAACTGCAGCAGGCCGGGCGGCGCAGGGATCGAATCATGCACCATCCATTGGCGCGCCAGGGCGGCCCCGGCAATGCTGAGCAGCAGCGCCGCAGCAAATGGCACCACCAGCTTCTGGTAGCGCCGCCACAGCACCAGCAGCGGATGCTGGCTGATTTCCAGCTGGCCATGCGGCGCCAGGCTGCGCGCGGCGAGGAAACCGCTGACCACCAGAAAGACCTGCACGGCGATGCGGGCGTAGTCGTAGAGCCAGTCCACCAGCCCCGGGGCCAGCCGATACGCGGTATCGGACATCGGGCCATAGAAGGCCAGGTGATGGAGCACGATCAACTGGGAGCTGACCGCTTTCAGGGCGTCAATGCACGGCAGGCGCGACGGACGGGGGCTCATTGTTATAGGAATGTTGCGATTGGCACGGAAGGCGCGATTCTACCTGCTTGCATCCGCTCAAATGTGGCATATGCACCACTACATAATAGATTCGTTACACACTGCCCCGGCTTGTTGCGAGTTTGCAGGCACATGGCTTCATGTCTTAGCCAGCAGGCATTGGCTTATGAAAATGCTGCGCAAAACAGTCAGGGGCCAACAGGAGCCGGCATAAGGAAGTGCATACACAGGCGGCAGCTCTTTCCACGAAGCAAGGCTTGTGAGTCAGGCACGTGCCTTTATGCGTCGCGGCCCAGAATATACAGCTGTCGGGTGGATACGGGGATGTCAGGCTTGAACCACACATTCCAGGAGAGCTCTGTTGTGCGCCAGTAGCATAAGCTAGAGGCAGGATTGCCACCTGGGGTCCGCTTATGCAGCACCGCACGCTCTTCCCCCGCACCGGTCACGCCTTCCGTTGCGGCTTGGCTGAGTGCTCCCTCATTGCCCTTCTGGCCGCAGCCCTGGCGGGATGCGAGGGAGTCCCCCGGGATACCGCGGCGACACCGCCACCGCCGCGTCAGCCGATTGCGCCCAGCGACGACGTGTACCCCGCCCCGACCACGGTACGCGACACGCGACCTGCGGTGCGCACTCCGTAGGCGGCGTTTTCCTACGCGGCCGGCATCCGGCCTTTGCACCCGGATGTCATCCCCCTGTCATCCACGCCAAACAAAATGCCATCCAGGCAGGGTGCAGGCGCCCGTCCGCCAGCCGCCTTCTGCGGCAGTGCAGCGACGGAATGTCTTGACGCCCCGTTTTTTCCACCTTCAATGAAAACGTTTTCATCCGGAGCTCTAAGCGTGAATCGCAAAGATCCAGCGGGGGGCAGGCCCGACACGACAGGTGGCGCCACCCTGATCGACGTGGCGCAAGCCGCGCGGGTGTCGCTCGCCACCGCATCGCGCGTGTTCAGCAGCCCGCACCTGGTGCGCGACAGCACGGCGCAGCGCGTGCGCGAGGCGGCGCGCCGGCTCAGCTTTCGCCCCAACCTCCTCGGCAGCAAGCTGCGCGCCCAGCAGACCCGCATGATCGGTGTGATGGTGCCAACGCTGGAAAACGCGGTGTTCGCCGAATGCTGGCACGGCATCGAGGAAGCGGCGCTGGCGGGCGGCTATTCGCTGATGCTGGTCACCAGCGGCTACGATCCGGCTCGCGAATGCGAGCGTGTGGAGTACCTGCTGCGCCATCGCGTGGACGGCATGGTGCTGACCGTGGCCGACGCGGCGCACAGCACGGTGCTGGATCAACTCGACGGCGAGGGCGTGCCATACGTGCTGGCGTACAACCAGGCCGGACCGCGCAGCCGGCGTCATTCGGTATCGGTGGACAACCGGCGCAGCGCCTGCGCCGGCGTGGAGGCCCTGATTGCCGCCGGGCACCGCCGCATCGTCGTGGTATCGGGCGCCTTCGTCGCCTCGGACCGCGCGCGCCAGCGCTTTGCCGGCTATCAGGACGCCATGCGCGCGCACGGGCTAAGGCCCGCCGCGCCAGTCTGCCTGCCATCGCACACCGCCAGCAATGCCGAACAGATCCGCGCGCTGGTCCGGGCAAACGATGCGCCCACCGCCTTTTTCTGCACCAATGACCTGCTGGCCATCGGCGTGATCTCCGACCTAAGGCGCCTCGGCCTGAGCGTGCCGCGCGACATCTCCGTGCTGGGCTATGACGGTATCGCGCTGGGCAGCGTGGTCGAACCGCCGCTGGCCACCGTCGTGCAACCCAATTCGGAGATCGGCGCCAGCGCCGTCGGCCGGCTGCTTGCCTGGCTGCACGATGGCGGACGAGCCTCGGCGGCGCCGCCGCGCGTCACGCTGCTGCCGCACGCACTGCGCGTCAACGGCACCGTGGCCGCTCCGCCATCAATGTAACCGCGCGTAACCGCGTGCGCATGTTGCATCCCCCACCCCTGTCCTCAACCAAGGAGCCTCTCATGCAACCTATTCCTTCCTGGCGCCGCCCGCTGCGCTGGATTGCCCTGGCGCTAAGCGCCGCCGCGTTCAGCCAGGGCGTGGCCGCCCAGACCGCGATCTGCTACAACTGCCCGCCCGAATGGGCCGACTGGGCGGCACAGATCCGCGCCATCAAGGAAAAGACCGGCGTTGCCGTGCCGCTGGACAACAAGAACTCCGGCCAGTCGCTGGCGCAGCTGGTCGCCGAGAAGGCCAGCCCGGTGGCCGATGTGGTCTACTACGGCGTGACCTTCGGCATCCAGGCCAAGAAGGACGGCGTCACCGCCGCCTACAAGCCCGCCCACTGGAACGACATTCCCGACGGCCTGAAGGACCCGCAGGGCAACTGGTTCGCCATCCATTCCGGCACGCTGGGCTTCATGGTCAATGTCGACGCGCTGCGCGGCAAGCCGGTGCCGCAGTCATGGGCCGACCTGCTCAAGCCCGAGTACAAGGGCCTGGTCGGCTATCTCGACCCCGCCAGCGCCTTCGTCGGCTACGTGGGCGCAGTGGCCGTCAACCAGGCCATGGGCGGCACGCTCGACAACTTCGGCCCGGCCTTCAAGTATTTCAAGGACCTGCAGAAGAACCAGCCGATCGTGCCCAAGCAGACCGCTTATGCGCGCGTGCTGTCCGGTGAAATCCCTATCCTGCTCGATTACGACTTCAACGCCTATCGCGCCCGCTACAAGGACAACGCCAACGTTGCCTTCGTAATCCCCAGGGAGGGCTCAGTGGTGGTTCCCTACGTGATGAGCCTGGTCAACAAGGCGCCGCATGAGGCCGAAGGCCGCAAGGTGCTCGATTTCGTGCTGTCCGACGCCGGCCAGGCGCTGTGGGCCAACGCCTACCTGCGCCCGGTGCGCGCCGGCGTGGTGCCTAAGGAAGTACAGGCGCGTTTCCTGCCGGCCACCGAATACGCACGGGCCAAGGCGGTGGACTTCGGCAAGATGGCCGACGTGCAAAAGGCGTTCAGCGAGCAGTATCTGAAGGAGGTGCGCTGACAGGTGCGCTGACAAGCGCGCTGACGACTGGCGATGGTGTCTCCCGTCTGATGGCTGTCTTCCCGCAAGCGGGGAGACAGCCGGGCGGCTCGCCCAAGCCATCGCCCACCGCCCATCACCCCGTCACAGCCATGACAAACCGATCCCCCTCCCTCTTCCTGTTTGCCTTGCCGGCACTGGTGGTCTTCCTGGCCTTCTTCTGCCTGCCGATGGCGCGGCTCGTGGCGGTCAGCATCAACGGCGAGCAAGGCGCGGGCGTGTACTGGACTGTGGTCTCCAGTCCGCGCTACCTGCACAGCCTGATGGTCACCGTGCTGCTGTCGGCAGCCGTGACACTGGTCACGCTGGTGATTGCCGGCATTGCCGGCACCTTCCTGCAGCGCAACGCGGTGCCTGGCAAGTCCGTGCTGGTGGCCATGCTGACCTTTCCGCTGGCGTTTCCCGGCGTGGTGATCGGCTTCATGGTCATCATGCTCGGCGGCCGCAACGGCCTGCTGGCCATGGTCGGCGACAAGCTCGCCGGCGAGCGCTGGACCTTTGCCTACGGCCTGGCCGGGCTGTTCGTCGGCTACCTGTACTTTTCGATCCCGCGCGTGATCCTGACCGTGATGGCGGCAGTGGAGAAGCTCGACGCCTCGCTGGAAGAAGCTGCCCGCTCGCTGGGCGCCGGGCCCTGGCGCGTGGTGCGCGACGTGATGCTGCCCGCGATGATGCCGGCCATGATCTCCAGCGGCGCGATCTGCTTTGCCACCAGCATGGGCGCGTTCGGTACCGCCTTCACGCTGGCCACGCAACTCGACGTGCTGCCGCTCACCATCTACAACGAGTTCACCAACTACGCCAACTTCGGCATGGCCGCTGCGCTGTCCATCCTGTTGGGCACCGTCACCTGGGCCTTGCTGGCGCTCGCGCGCTGGTTTTCCGGCGACGCCGTGGCCGCGACCGCCTAGGAGCCATCCCATGACCCCAACCCATCGCCGCCCCGGCTACTGGCTGCAACTGGCGCTCACACTGGCGGTCTGCGCCTTCATGACCGTGCCGGTCGTGCTCTCCGTGCTGGCTGGCCTGACCAACAATGTCTTCATCGGCCTGGAAAGCGGCCTGACCACGCGCTGGCTCGCGGAAGTCTGGTCGCTCTATCGCAATACCATCTTCCTGTCGCTGCTGATCGCGCTGGCCTGCCTTGCCTGCACGCTGGTGCTGGGCGTGCCGGCCGCGTACTACATGGCGCTGCGGCGCAACCGCATCACCCGGCTGATCGAGGAACTGCTGATGCTGCCGGTGGCCGTTCCGGGCCTCGCGACCGCGCTTGGCCTGATCCTGCTCTACGGCACCTGGCAGGCCCTGCGCACGAGCTGGCTGTTTATCCTGATCGGCCATGTGCTGTTCACCCTGCCCTTTATGGTGCGTTCGGTGCTGGCCATCCTTTCCGCCATCGATATCCGCACGCTGGAGGACGCAGCGGCCAGCCTTGGCGCCAGCCGCCTGCAGCGCTTCTTTACCGTGGTGCTGCCCAATTGCCGCCAGGGCATCCTGGCCGGCGCGCTCATGGTGGTCACGCTGTCGGTGGGCGAATTCAACCTCACCTGGATGCTGCACACGCCCACCACGCAGACGTTGCCGGTGGGCCTGGCCGACAGCTATGCCTCGATGCGGCTGGAGATCGGCTCGGCCTACACCATCGTCTTCTTCGTCATGATCATTCCGCTGCTGGTGCTGATGCAGGCGCTCAGCGCGCTGGGCGCGCGTTCCCGCAAGTATGTTCCCGAAGCGGTGCCCGCCCCTGCTGTTGCCGCCACGCCGGCCAACCCTCATACCGAGACCCGTCATGCATGAACCCACCACCATCAGGCTGCGCGATTGCGGCAAGACGTTTGCCGACGGCACGCTGGCGCTGCAGCCGCTGGATCTCGACATCGGCGCCGCGGAAACCGTGGTACTGCTAGGCCCGTCCGGCTGCGGCAAGACCACCACGCTGCGCATCATCGCCGGGCTGGAGTATCCCGATGCAGGCGGCGAAGTCTGGTTCGGCGATACCTGCGTGACCGCGCTGCCGATCGAGCAGCGCGGCGTGGGCATGGTGTTCCAGAGCTACGCGCTGTTCCCCAATATGACCGTCTCCGAGAACATCGGCTACGGGCTGCGCGTGCGGCGCGTGGACGCCGCCACGCGCCGCACGCGGGTTGCCGACATGCTCGCGATGATGCATCTCGAACCCTTCGCCGACCGCCGCGTGGACCAGCTCTCGGGCGGCCAGCGCCAGCGCGTGGCGCTCGCACGCGCCATTGCCGTGCAACCGCGCGTGCTACTGCTGGACGAGCCGCTGACCGCGCTCGACGCCAAGCTGCGCGACGCCCTGCGCGCCGACATCAACCAGTTGCTGCGCAACCTGGGCATCACCGCCGTCTATGTCACGCATGACCAGGCCGAGGCCATGGCGCTGGGCGACCGCATCATCGTTATGGACAAGGGCCGCATCGCCCAGACGGGCACGCCGCAGGATATCTACCGCGCGCCGGCCAATGCCTTCGTGGCGGATTTCATCGGCACCATGAACCGCCTGTCCGCCGCTGCCGAGAACGGCGCCTGGCGCGTGCCTGGCGGCGTCGTGCCCCGGACGCACGAATCCGCGCCGGCGCAGCGCGCCGACCTGATGTTCCGCCCCGAAGACGTGGCGCTGGTGCACACGGACGACGCCCATCTGCACGGTAGCGTGGTCACGGCCCTGTTCCTGGGCAACTGCACCCGCCTGCTGGTGGAAGTCGGCGCCTCCGCGCCGCTCATCGTCGACACCACGCGCCGCGACAACTGGCACGCCGGAGACCGCGTCGGCCTGCGCATCGACACCGGCCACCTCATCACACTTCCCGAAGCCCTGGCAGCATGAACACCGCCCCCTACCTGGTCGCCCACATCACCGACCTCCACATCAAGGCCGGCGGCAAGCTGTCGTACCGGCTGGTTGACACCGCCGGTGCACTACACCGCTGCATCGACACCCTGCTGGCAGCCCCGCAACAGCCCGACGCAGTGATTGTCACCGGCGACCTGGTCGACTTCGGCGCCGAAAGCGAATACCAGTTCCTGCGCCAGATCCTGCAGCGGCTATCCATGCCCGTGCGGTTGCTGCCGGGGAATCACGACAGCCGCGGCGCGCTACGCCGCGTCTTTGCCGATCACGACTATCTGTTCGCCACCGGCAGCGGCGAAGACCCGGTGCACTACAGCATCGACTCGGGACCGCTGCGGCTGGTGGCCTTCGACTGCACCGTGCCGGGCCAGCCCGGCGGGCGCGTCGATCCCGGCGCGCTGCCATGGCTGGAAGCCGCACTGTCTGCCGACCCGGCCCGCCCCACCCTGCTGTTGCTGCACCATCCGCCGTTCTTTACCGGCATCGGCCACATGGACGAGCAGGGCCTGGCCAACGCCGACGCGCTCGAAGCCATCGTGCGCCGCCACCCGCAAGTGGAACGCGTGCTGTGCGGCCATCTGCATCGGCACATCACGCGCCGCTTCGGTGGCACGGTCGCGATCACCGCGCCCGGGCCGGCGCACCAGGTGGCGCTGGACCTGGACCCGCAGGCGCCCTCGTGCTTTCGCATGGAGCCGCCCGGCTACCTGCTGCACTGGTGGCATCCGGCACACGGACTCGTGACGCATGCGGCAGCGATCGGGGACTATGGGGCAGCGCATCCGTTCTTTGACGCGCAGGGCAAGCTGATCGACTAGCGGTGACGCTCTGGCAAGTTGTTCGTAAGCGCCAGGTGATGGCCTTGCAATAGTACGAATGGCGAAGCCATGCCTCGCAACCGCTTGCGTCATGTTCCAGCTTGCAGGTGGGGTCATCCGCGATGATTCCACCGCGGAGACTCCTCACCGAGGTGGTTTGCTGCTTTGCAGATCCGCTATTGCCAAACGGAGAATCAACGACGCATGATCGCCACGATCGAATCGACGCGGGTTCTGTCACAGGCCATTGCGATTGCAATGCGATTTGACTACACCCCTGTCGATCGGGACTCGGTTGCCTGACCGCAGGGTTGCGTCATATCGGGGCATGCCCAAGTCATGGCGCATATTCCCGCGCCTGGACAACGGAGCAGGCCCAGACCAACCGCCCCGTTGCCCTGCCCTGCTCAGGACAAGCATTCCCCGCTGTCGCGCGCATCGCTGCGCGCGCCGTCGGTGAAGCCATCGCGCGAGCTGATGCGGGCGCCATCGGTGTAAGGGTCAGGCTTGCGCATGCCGTCCAGGTACGGATCAAAGCCACGGACCGCGCACACGGACCTGCCCTGATACGCGACCACGGGCAGCATGGCGGCCTCGGTGGGCGGACTGTGCGCGCCATCGGTAAAGGCGTCGCGCTGGTCGCTGTGTCCCGGCGCGGCGACGATCAGCCCATCGGCATAGGCACCGGCGTGGGCGGTCTGGCTGAGCCCGGCGGCAAGTGCGGCAGCGGCAAGCAGGGTCTTGGCAAGAGTCTTATGCATTGCTATCTCCAACAGGGGTGTCGGCGGCGTTGCCGCGACGGCACTCCTCGTGCGGGCGACCAGCTACGGAACGGTACAGGCCACACGGGATCGCCTCTGCCGTGCAAGCCGTTGCCTGGCGTGTACCGGCTGCCATCCGTGGCAGCGGTGTCGCGCCGGGCTTCTGGATAAGGGGTACCTGCGCCCCATGTCAAAAGCGTGGTGCGTCAGGCGGGCCTGATGTTCTGATTCACGCGGAACAGGTTGGCCGGGTCGTATTTGCGCTTGATCTCCGCCAGCCGCGCATAGTTGTCGCGATAGGACGCCTTCACGTTGTCATTGCCCTCGTCCATCATCATGTTGATGTAGCCGCCGCCAGCAGAGTGCGGATGCAGGGCCAGCCAGTAGTCCTTCGCCCACTGCACGATGCGATCGTTGTTGGCCGGGTCGGGATCCACGCCGACAATCACGCTGGCAAAGTTGGCATCGCGGTAGCTGAAGGCCGTGTCGTCGCAGCCGGCGCGATGCGCTGCACCATTGATCGGATACAGGTGCATGGTCGAGTGCATCGACGGCAACTGCTGCCCGTACTTGATGTGCAGATCGATGGCCTTGTCGCTCAGGTCGCTGACGAAGTCCGCTTTCCAGTACCACTGCAAGCCCGCCGGATACAGTCCGTCGAACAGGCTCTGCAGGACAGGCCAGGGGACTGGTCCGGCAAAGTCCACCGCTGGCGGCATGGCCTCGCGAATCGGACGGAAGTGCGTTTCGGCCTGATCGATCTGGCCGGTGTAGCACCACACCACTGCGCACATCTTCTGCAGGTGAACTTCCTCCGGGAAGGGCGCTGCGGGAGGCACCGTGACGAAACCGAACCAGCCATTGATGTGCTGCGGCGCGCTCAGGATGAAGTCGCGCCACCATTTCATCAGCTCGCGGGCCTGCTCCATCGGCCACAGCATCGGGCCGCCATAGACCGTGGCTACGGGATGAGCCTTGAACTCGAACGACGTCACCACGCCGAAGTTGCCACCGCCGCCGCGCAACGCCCAGAACAGGTCCGCGTTTTCGTCCTCGCTTGCTGTGACGATGCGCCCGTCGGCCAGAACGACCTCGGCGCTGAGCAGATTGTCGATCGTCAGGCCGTAGGCGCGGCTGAGGTAGCCGATGCCGCCGCCGAGCGTCAGTCCGCCCACGCCGGTGGTCGAGATGAAGCCACTCGGCGTCGCCAGCCCGTAGGCACTGGCGGCGTGATCCACATCGCCCCAGGTGCAGCCACCGCCAACCCGCAGTGTCTTGCTTCCGGCATTGACAAACACGCCCTTCATGGGCGACAGGTCGATCACCAGTCCACCATCGCATGTGCCGAGCCCGGCGCCATTGTGCGCGCCGCCACGCACGGCCAGCAGCATCCCGCCGTCGCGCGCGGCGTTCACCGCCGCGATGACGTCCGCAACATCGACGCAGCGCGCGATGATCGCAGGTCGCTTGTCGATCATTCCGTTGTAGACGGCACGCGCCTGGTCGTAAGCCGCGTCGCCCGGCTGAATCAGTTGTCCCCGAAAATGCGCCTTGAGGGCGGTTGCGACGGGTTCGCTCAATGAAGCTTCCATGGTTGCCTCCTGTCCGGTTGGTATGCAGGAGTTTTAGCAACCTCGGCGTTTTGAAAGCGTTAGGTGAACCGTTACAAGGGGATTCTGCCTCCCGACCGGGGCGCGGTGGTCGAGCCGAAGCTAACGCGCGAGTAACGCCCGCGCCTTGACGATGTCGGGCTGATCGAAGCCCTCGGTGAATCGCGCAAGCGGCGCCTCGACCACCTCATGCGCATTGACGCGCCCCTGCGAGGTTCGCAGCGTTGTCAATGACAGGGTGGCACGTAGTTCAAGCGGTAGCGCGTGCTGGGCTGTGGCGATCTCGATCGCCTTGATCAGCGATGACTCGGCTTCGGCGAGGCTGGCGCTGCTGCATAGCAGCAATTCACCGCGCAGACGGTACAGCTCGGCGTCCACCCAGTGCTCGCCAGTGCGCCCGGCGCATTCGAGCGCCTGGTCCAAAGCCGCCAACGCAGCCTCGGTCTCTCCTACGTCGCCCAGGCATTCAGCCAACATGGCCAGATACAGCGGCAGACGCAGGCGTGCGCCCGTTACGTGAAAGCCCTCGATCGCCGCCTGCATCGCCACCACGGCGTCGGCGCCGGGCGCCTGTTTCGCGTTCGCCCAGGCGAGCAGTATGCCTGCCCAGGCAAGGTAGTAGCCTACGTGGTACTGTTCGGCGATCTCGTGTGCCAGGCGGGCATAGTGCAGCGTGAGACCGTGCTCATGTCGCAGCGCATGCTGCGTCGCGAGATATGACAGCGCGAGCGCCTGGGAGAACGGGTGTGCTACCCGGTTTGCCACCTCCAGCGCTTCGCGTCCACGCTGAAGGGCCTGATCGGCAAGCCCCCTGAACCACAATGCGTGCGCCGACCACGCGGCGGCCAGCACGCCGAAGTTACCGCCCATCAGGGACGCATGCTCGGCGTGCTGGGCCTCGTCATAAGCGCGGTGCGCGCGTTGATACGCGGGCTCGGCAGCCATCCAGTCGCCTTGCTGGACCAGACTACCCATGACGCTGGTCCATGCCATCACCGAGTAAGTACCGGAGCCCAGCGGCCCCAATCCCGCAATCAGTTCCTCGCTCAGGCTACGTGCCTGTGCAAGTTCCGCCCTCACTACCAGGAAAAATGAAAGGCTGACCTGGGCGCGTGCTTGCTGACTGGCGTCACCCGCCAGCCGGCTCAGTTCCACCGCGCGTCGCAGCGGCGCCTCCAGTTCGGGTGCCGCCCAGCCTCGGGCGATGCGAATCGGTGGCGCAAGGTCGAGTTGCAGGGCCAGCGATTGACTGGCGCGCTCCTGCGGATCGGCAATCCGGTCCGCTTGCACCAGCCCGCGCGTCAGCAATGCAATGGCATCGTCATAGGCATACACACTCTGCGCGACAACGGCCGCGCGCCGATAGAACGCCGCCGCCTGGGCTGGCAGGCCCGCCCGCTCATAGTGCGAGGCGATCTGCGCGCTTGCCGCGTCGGGCGCATCGCCTGACGCCTGCTCGAGCGCTCGCGCCACGCGCAAATGCAGGCGGCGGCGCTGTAGCGGACTCACGTCGGCGTATGCCACGTCGCGGATCTTGTCATGGCTGAAGTCAAAGGCCAGGCCGCGAGCGTCGGTCTGGCGCACGATGCGCCGCTGCCACAGCTCGTCCAGTGCGCCTGCCAGGGCATCCTCGCCGAGGTCGCTTGCCTGGGCGAGGATGTCGGTCGTGAACGCCCGTCCAATGATTGCAGCAACCCCGACGATTTCGCGGGCGCCCGGAGGAAGCTGTGCCAGCCGGTTCGAGATGATGGAGTAAACCTTGGGCGGCAACTTCGACGCCATGCCGCCCTGTGCGTCCCCGACCGGCATGGTGTCGGAGCGGGCCCGCATCATTTCGACGGCAAACAGCGGGTTACCCTCGCTCTCTTCGAACAGCCGGGTTGCCTCCGTGTCGGCCAGCGGCCGGTCCAGGATCTGGGCCGCTATCTTTGCCGTTTCCGCGGCGTCGAGTGTCCCCAATGAGATCTCGATGAACTGGTCGTCGCGGCGTAGTGCGTCCAGCAGCCGGTTCGCCGCGTGCAGCGGCATGATTTCCTCGGGGCGCGCCGTTGCGACCACCATCAGCCTTGCCGCCACGTCGAAACGCATCAGGAAGCGCAGCCATTCGAGCGTCTCGCCGTCGCACCATTGCAGGTCGTCGAGCAGCAACAGAAGCGGCCCGCCTTGTGCAAGCACCGCTCGCGCAAGCGCCTCGAAGAACCGTTGGCGTTGCCAGTATTCGGTAAGAGGCGACGGCGGCGACAGTCCGGATTGCTGCGTGAGGAGTTCGGGCAACAGGCGCGTGACCTCGGTCAGCCACAGTCTGTCGAGCTTGCCGATCGCACCACTCAGGCCAGGGCTGCGCAGCCAGCCGGTCACCGGCGCAAACGCAAGCTGTCCCTCGGCCGCATAGGCGCGCGAATGCGCCACGGTGATGCCTTGCTCGGCCAGATGGACCAGCAGTTCCTCCGCCAGGCGCGATTTGCCGATGCCGGCTTCGCCCAGGATCAGGACAAACTGCTTGTCGCCCAGCTGGGTACGCTGCCAGACTTCAAGCAGCCGGCGCCATTCGCCATGCCGGCCAATCATTGGCAGCATCGCATCCCGCCGCGGGCGTTGGCGCTGCATTGACGCAGCCTGCGCAGCCAACCGCGCATAGGCCTCGCGCATGGGGTCGCCGGGCAGGACGCCCAATTCGCGAGCGAGCGTTTCCACACAGCTACGATAGGCGCGCATGGCCGATGCGTGATCGTGGTTCAGCGCGTGCAGGCGCATCAGCGCCAGGCAGGTGGGTTCGCGGCACGGGTCGAGCCGCTGCAACTGCTGTGTGTACTTCAACGCCTTTGCATAGTCGCGCCGGTCCTCACTCAGTTGACCGAGGCGCGCGAGCGCCGCGATGCACTGTTCGCGCAACTTTTCGCGCTCGGGGTGGATCCACTCGTCATAGCAGTTGGCCAGCAGGTCACCGCGATAGAGATCCGCGGCATGCGTCAGCAGTTCTTCTTCAGCGCCTGCGTCGCCGTGCCTCGAGGCCCTGGCCGCAGCAGCAAGCGCGGACTGGAACTGCGCTACATCGAGGTCAAGCTGCGAATCGGGCAGCCATCGCACCGTTTGCGCATCGGCATGGACAAACTGATCTGCCTCCGGCCAGGTCTTGCGCAGCTGAAACAGCAGTTGACGCAGGGCATTGCGCGCCTGCGCCTGCGAGGAATCAGGCCAGAACAGTACGGCGAGCTGCTGCCGCGTCTGCGGTGCGTCGCGATGCAGGACAAGGCAGGCGAGCAGCGCCTGCAAGCGGGGGGAGTTTGCGTTAAACAGGGGCGCGCCAGCGCCGTCGAGCTGGAACTCGCCAAACAAACGGACGGAGGAGCGGGCCTGCGAAGTCATGCTGGAGCGCAATGCGGCACAAAGCGATGGGGAGCTCCTGTAGGCAGCGTGCGGTGCGCGCTGCGCTAGCGCTCGTGCGGGAACTCTCCAACACCCAAGCCCGCGCGAGCGCCTTCCGTGACTATACTCGCGTTGGCGCGTCCCATCCGGCCAACGTCGACGAGCAGTCACTCCCTTTCCCGCCAGGTCCTAGCCGAAGACCTCGGATGCGTCCGTCATCAGTCTAAGCCCATGGGCTCGGATTCGCTCCTGGGCACGCCGGGCAAAGACTGATGCATCCAGGTTTGACCCGAGCTTCCGTACGCCGTGGGAGACTCGCCGAAAAATGAATTCAACTTCGTTTTCGGTGAAGTCGCCGTAGGCAAGGTATGCCCTCAGCATCTGGTTAAGGTAGGCATCACACTCACTTCGCTGCAATACTAGTGCGCTTGCCAGCAGAGACCGCGAGTGCCACCGCAGCCACCGGCGTCTCCAGTGCTTGTAGTCGTCCTTTACCAATTGACCCCTCCATTGCCCGGCGGCACCTTTCTTTACGCTGCCCGCAATCACCAACGAGTAGGGAGCACGCGGCGCGCTGTTTGAAAATCATCATAGCGTGACGGAAATAGCAGGGCAATCGGCTTTCCTCTGGAGAAGGTCCCACCAAAGAGGGGGTATGGCGAGAATCTTGCGATTGAGGGAAATCGTGTGAATCGCCGAGCGAAGCGGCGGGCGGGCACTCCGACCGGCCGCTCCCTATTACCCGGGCCGGGCCTCAAGTCAAAGATTGAGGCGCTGGAAATACCCGGTCAGTTCGAGGTAGCCCCGTCCGACCACCTTGCCTCCCCGCAACGCCGTCACCGCGCCCTCCCAATAGACCGCGCCGGTACTCGCGCGGCTATCGAGTTCCTGATCATCCATCAGCGGTAGCAGTTCGAGCGTGAGACCGCCTGCGTTCAACCGCATGGCAACCGGATAGCTCGTGCCGGTACGAGGCGAGCGCCAACGGCGTGCCGGCATGAAGTTGACCTCGTCGGGAGCCAGTACCTGGACGCGACCGTCGCTGCCGCGCAGCGTGCCGCCTCCCCAGAACTTGCGCCCCGGCTTGTCCCGGATCTGGAAGGCCATCAACGCGCTGCCGTCATCCAGGTTGAGGCCGAGCCAGTCCCAGCCGACGGCCTCGTCGGCCAGCAAGGTCGACGACCATTCGTGATCCAGCCAGGCGGTACCGTGCACGGTTTCCTGCAGGCTGCGCCGTTCCAGGGTGCCGCTCACCTTGAGCCCCGGCTGGCTGTAGTAATAGCTCGCCTGGGCCGCCAGCGGTCCCTTGCGGCTGTATCCCCGTTCGCCCTGTAGCAGCAACCGTTGGGTTGGTTCCATTGTCAGATCGAGCGTGAAATCCCGCGCGGGAAATCTGGCTCGGTAGTGCCCCGTCGCCTCTCGGCGCAGCGACCAGCTGTCGATGTACACATCGGTATCGGCAGTATCGGCAAGCGCAAGGCCGAAGCCGCTGCGCGCCGCGCGTTGGTCGTGCTGGAGCTTGCCGGCCACGGGATCGCTCAGTGCGACATTGGCGAACAGCAGTTGCTGCGGCGCGAAGCGGCTTGGGTTGGCCTGGTCGAACGGCGGGCGCGAGCGGAAGAACGTAACCTGGAAGCCGAGCGGCGCTCCTGCCCGCGTCTGCAGCCAGCCGGTGGCATACCACCATTCGGTGCGATAGTCGGGGTGCGCGCCGTGGTCGCGCGGGAAGGACAGGGTTCGTCCCGCGGCGACCGGCGGATAAGCGGGCGCTGCGCCCAGCGCCGCGGCCGCCACGCCGGAACCCGGCAACAACAGCAGGAATGAGCGCCTCTTCACCAATCCTCCTGAACCGCGCGCACTGCGCTACGCGACATCGCCTGCCGCCCGCTCGCCAGCGCAGCCAGCGAGGCCGCCGCCACCACCGCGCTCGCCAACTGGGCGAGGAATGCCCAGGGCAAATGCAAACTCATGGTCCAGTGGAACGACTGCGGGTTGACAACGTGAACCAGGATCAGGGCGATGATCCATCCCAGCGCAAGACCGGCTACCACGCCAAGCAGAGCGAGTAACGCGCCCTCCAGTGCCAGCATCGCGCCGATCTGCCAACGCATGAAGCCGAGATGCCGCAGCATGCCGAATTCGCGCGCACGCGCCAGGGCCTGCGCGCTGAAGCTGGCGCCAATGCCGAACAGGCCGATCACGACCGCTATGCCCTCCAGCAGGTAGGTCACGGCGAAGCTCCGGTCGAAGATTCTCAAGGTGACGGCGCGAATCTCGCCAGGCTCGGCGAAGGTAATGTGTTCACCGCCGGCGACGCGCTGGCGCAGCCTCTCCTTGACCTGCGCCGGGCCGGTGCCCTGCTCCAGCCACAGGGCAACGTCAGTGACACGCCGCTCGTCCGTGAGCCGTCGATAATCGTCCTGGCTGATCACGACCGTACCATGCTGGCGTGCGTAATCGCGCCACACGCCGCCCACCAGGAAGGCGACGGGCCGGCCCTGCAGCGGCAGCGTGATACGTTGCCCCGGGCGGAAGCCATAGAGGTCGACCATCGCCTCGCTGACCCATACCGCCGGCGGATCCCCCGGCTGCGCCGCGACGGGCGCTGCCGTCAGCGGCAACCGTGCGCCCGGATTGTGCGGATCGATCGGCCGGGCAATGACCGTGACGGGGGGGCGCTCGGGATCAAGCAGGATCTGGCTCGAACGTAGAAACTCGGCACGCGCAACGCCACGGACGCTGGCGATGGCCGCCTGGTCGTCAAGCGAGAAATACGCGCTGTCGCCGCTTGACGAAGCACGCAGATAAAGGTCGGCCGGCAGGACATTGTGCAACCAATCGTCCACCGAGATGCGAAAGCTTGACACCATGATCGCCATCGCCGCCATCAGGCTAAAGCTGGCGACTATGCCGGCCAGCGCGATGGCCGCGCGGCCCGGTGCGCCGGCGAGCTGGGTCAGGGCAAGCTGCGGCACAGCCCGTCGCCAAGAGGGCAGCAAGCCGAACACGAGATGCGCCAGCCGTGGCATCAGCAGGATGGCGCCCACCAACAACAGGGCGATCGCCGCATAACCGAAGACCGGCAGATCCGCCACCGGCCGCAGTGGCGTCAGCACAAGCCCGGCTGCCATCGCAGCAAGCCCGGTCCACGGCGAGCGTAGCCGCTTGAGCGGTGTCTCCTCATCGCCCGCCTTGAGCGCCTGCGCCGGCCGCGCGCGTGCGGCCTCCCATGCCGGTGCGAGACTGCCGAGCACCGCCGCCGACAGGCCGAGTGTGAAGAAGATCAGCGCTGCCAGCGCGTCGAAGCGGACCTTGGGCTTTACACCTGCAAAGTAGCCGCCGCCCAAATCTCCGCCCGCGTACCCGAGCACCGTGGCGGCGAGGAAGAAGCCAAGCGCCAGGCCGAGCATCGCGCCGAGCGCGCCTTGCACCGCGCCTTCCGCCAGCAGCAGCCGCAGCAGACCAGCGCGCGTCACCCCAAGGGCGCGCAACAGTGCAAGCTGCGAGCGCCGCCGCAGCACCGAGACTGCCTGCATCGTGAACACCAGGAAGGCGCCTGTGAACAGCGCCACCAGAGCAAGCACGTTCAGGTTCACCCGATAGGCGCGCGACAGGTTGGAAGTCCGGCGCGCGTTGTCCTGCGGCGAACCCGCCACCACCCCTGGCGGCAGCAGCGCGGCCAGCGCTTGCGCAAAGTTGTCGGTGTCCACTCCCGGCCTGAGCTTGACGTCGATCCGCTGCAGCAGGCCAAGCCGGTCGAGGCGCCACTGCGCGGCACCGATATCCATCACGCCCAGGCGCATGCCCTCGCCCGCCGCCGGCAGCGTGCCGGCAATACGCAGCGTAAGCGCGGTCAGCCCGACTTGTACGGTGAGCGGGTCCCCGGGCTTGAGATCGAGCCAGCTCAACGCCGCCGGCGACAGGAACACGGCGTCGGGATCGAGAACGTCGAGCTTGCCCGCGCGCTCCTCGGCGGGCCGCCCGATCAGATTGGGTGTTACAGGCGCCGCCCGGAACACATCGATGCCAAACAGCGTCAGCGCACCGGTGCGCCCCGGCACCAGCGCATTGACTTCCACCACGGGGCTGGCCGACGCCACCTCCGCCAGGCCCGCGATGCGCGGATAGAGCGATTCGTCGAAGCCCATGCGCGGCCCGCGGATCTCCAGATCGGCATTCCCCATCAAGGAGCGCACCGCCTGGGAAAACTCTGCCAACGCAGCGTGGTTGACCAGATGCACGCCATAGCCCATTGCCACACCGATGGCCACGGCAAGGATGCCGATGATGGCGCGTCCGGGATGGGCGCGCAATTCGCCCAGGAGTAGTGCAAGGCCGAGTGAGCGCGGCGTTCGCATGGCTTAGGCGGCCGCGCTCATCGGCGGCTGTGGCCCCAGCGGCGTCAATCCGCCCGGCGTCAATTGCAAGACGCGATCCGCCGTCGCCGCAGCCACTGCCGAATGCGTGACGATAATCGCGGCCGTGCCGTTTGCGTTGACCAGTTTGCGCAGCAGGCTCAGCACCCGCGCGGCCGTCTCGTGATCAAGGTTGCCAGTCGGCTCATCCGCCAGCAGCAGCATTGGACGGTGTACCAGGGCACGCGCAATCGCCACCCGCTGCAACTCCCCGCCGGAAAGCTCGCGCGGCAGACTGTCCTCGCGCCCCTCAAGCCCAACCGCGGCGAGCATCTCGGCAACGCGCGCCGACGCCCCTTTTTGCTCGAGGCCGTTCAACAGCAGCGGCAGCGCCACGTTCTGCGCCGCGCTCAAATTCGGCAGCACGTGGAAGGCCTGGAACACGAACCCCAGCTTGCGACGCCTGAGCAAGGTTGCGGCATCGTCGTCCAGCTTGCCCAGATCCTGTCCGTCGAACTGGATGCGGCCACTGTCGGGCCGATCCAGACCGGCGATCAGGTGGAGCAGCGTTGACTTGCCCACGCCCGATTCGCCCATGACGGCGACAAATTCGCCGGCGTCCAGCGCAAGACTGACTCCGCGGAGAACCGTGCGCGGTCGGGCGCCGTTGTATGTCTTGGAGACATCTGTAAGGGTCAGCACAATGTCGTCAACCTCGCGTGGCGTGCCTCTCCGTCAAGGCTGTGACGGGAGAGCGGGCACAAGCCATTCTGCCACCGTTGAAGTGCATGGACTTGTCGAAGAAGGCCGCTAGAAGTCGGACGATTCCCACTGGGAACGGTGCAGCCACTTTGCCATTTCCTGGCGCTGGTTCGCTTCGCAGCCGATCGGGGGGATTTCGACTGACGCAGTGGCAGGCCCGTTCCATTGATCCGTTCACTGGCTATCCTTCTGCTTGTGCGGCTCGTGTAGATGCGGCACATTTGTTTCCGTCACTGTCTGGGCGCCCATCCAGCTCCTTGTGGCGCCGCCGGGGGCGGAAAGCTGGCGCAGTCCATGCGCAAGACGGCATGGATCATGCGGCCATTAGCGTGTGGCGTCTCGGTTCCCGGGTGAGATCCAGGCCGAAAATACACCCGCTGCGCCCATGGATGGCTCAGGGAATGAACCCGGCAGCTTCATCAACCGTGCTTCAGGTCACCGCCGGAACCACAGCATCGAGAGCCCGCACGCCACCCCCAGCAGCAGGACCGCTGCTGCCGAGAACAATGCACTGATCTCGGTTTCCTTGCGCTCGAGCGCGAAGCGGGCGCTGAGCTGGCGATACACCTGGCTCAGGTCCGCAGCCGAGCCAGCCTGGAAGTACTCGCCGTTCGTTATCGCCGCTACCGCCCGCAAGGCGGGTTCATCGAGCTGCATGTAGTAAGACAGGCCCGACTCTGCCGCGGCTCCGCCCTGCGGCGTACCGAAGCCCACCGTATAGACGCGCACGCCGCGCTGGGCGGCCATGCGCGCAGCGTCCAGCGGGTCCGGGCCGGTGGTGCGGCGGCCATCGCTGAGCAGGATTACCGCACCGTGCCGATACGAGCCGGGCTGCGCCGCCGGCCGTTCCTGTTCGCGCTTGCGGACGGCGTCCGCCGCGGCGGCCTCTGTCAGCGATCTGCCGCCGGGACCGGGTGCGAGCGACTCGCCGCTGAAAAGGATGGCTTCCAGGTCGATGCCATCGTCGGGGAACAACACTGCCAGCGCCTGGATCAGCCCGCTGCCGGTCGCCGTGCCGAGCTGGAGCTGGAAGCGATCGATTGCGTCGAGCATGTCCTGCCGGTTGTCGGTGGGGGGCAGCACCACGGTCGCGGTGGCGGCAAAAGAGACCATGCCCAGGCGCACGCTGGCCGGCAGCCCGACGATGAGATCCCGGGCAGCCTGCTTGGATGCGCCGATCCGGGTTGGTGCAACGTCGGTCGCCGCCATGCTGCGGGAGGTGTCCATGGCCAGCACCAGGGTGATGGTGTCGGACGGCAGCGTGATCGTCGCCGTAGGACGGGCGCAAGCCAGCAGGGCCACGCCCAGCGCGAGCAGGAAGAGCAGTGGCGGAATGTGACGCCGCAGCCGTTGGCCGGGACCCAGGGCGGCGCGCGGCAGCGCAAGGCTGGCATACAACAGCGCGATTTTCTTGCGCCGCGCAATCAGGTACAGGTAAGCGGCTGCCAGCAGGGGCAGCGCAAGCAACAGCCAGAGCATTTGCGGCCAGAGAAACTGCATGCACCTGCTCCTTGGCGCGTGGGTAAGACGATGGTACTGTATTTTTCACGGCGGGACGGGACCTCGGGAGCGGCAATGAGACGGGTAACGATCTACGGATGGGTCTCGGCAGCGGTGGCGCTGGTGCTCGCGGCGGTCGTTGGCTCTGCCTGGCTGTTGCAGCCGACGCCGCGCGTCCTCAAGCAAGCCGACATCGACTCCGCCGTGCTGCACACGCTGGAAACCAAGCGCCTGCCTTCGCGCACAGCCAGGGCGGCAGAGGCGGTTCGCGAGTCGGTGGTGGAAGTTCGCAGCTATGCGCCAGCCGAAAAGGCTGCGGACAAGCCGAAGAAAGCGGCATCCGCCCCACACGCCAAGCGTGATCCCCCTGCCACACGCCGCAAGGCACCTCCCGAATCGGCTCCGCTATCCCCGCCGCCTTCGGGCGATGAACTCGCAAAAGGCGACCCACCGGGCAGCAAGGGCGAGTCCGGCGGCAAGCGCACAGCCCGCCACATCGGTTCGGGGGTGGTCGTGACCGAAAGCGGCACCATTCTCACCAGCTACCACGTCGTCGCCGACGCCCTGCGCCTGGAGGTCAGGTTCCACGACGGCCACACGGCCGAGGCCTCGGTTGTGCAGGCGTTCCCGGAGAAAGACCTAGCCGTGATCCGGCCCAGTTCCATCCCCGACGACCTGCCGCCGGCGACGCTCGGTTCCAGCCGGAACCTCGCGCCCGGCACTGAAGTCGTCGCGGTCGGCTTTCCGTTCGGCATCGGCCCGTCGGTGTCTGCCGGCGTGGTGTCGGGGCTCGACCGCAGGTTCGTCTTGCCGGACGGCAAGCGGGACCTGGACAAGCTCATCCAGTTCGACGCCGCCGCCAATCCGGGCAACTCCGGCGGACCGCTGGTGAATCTGGATGGCGAGGTGGTAGGGATCGTCACCGCCATCCTCAACCCCAACCAGAGCGGCACTTTCCTCGGCATCGGCTTTGCTGTCACGATCGAAAGCGCCGGCGCTTCCATCGGATCCTCTCCTTTCTAATCGCGGGGGCCTATGAACGACCAAACCCGGGGCGCAGTGGACAGCGCCGAATTGATGGAACGCCTGCTGTATGAGGTGAAGCGCGTGGTGGTGGGGCAGGACCACTTCCTCGAACGGGTGCTGGTGGCGATCCTTGCGGGTGGCCACCTGCTGGTGGAAGGCGTGCCGGGCCTGGCCAAGACGCTGACCGTCAAGACGCTGGCCAGGACCATGAGCGGCTCCTTCAAGCGCATCCAGTTCACGCCTGACCTGCTGCCGGCCGACCTGATTGGCACGCGCATGTATAACCAGGGCACGGGCGAGTTCTCCACCGTGCGGGGCCCGGTCTTCGCCAACCTGCTGCTGGCCGACGAGATCAACCGCGCGCCGGCCAAGGTGCAGAGCGCCTTGCTGGAAGTGATGGAGGAGAAGCAGGTCACCATCGCCGGCGAGTCCCATCTGGTGCCCACGCCCTTCCTCGTCATGGCCACGCAGAACCCGATAGAAACGGAAGGCACCTACCCCTTGCCTGAGGCGCAGGTCGACCGCTTCCTGATGAAGGTCCTGGTGGGCTATCCCAGCGAGGAGGAGGAGGCCGTCATCGTCAACCGTGTCACCGGCCCCAGCATCAGCGTGAGCCCCATCGCGACGCCGGAGCGCCTGACAAGCCTGCAGGACGAATGCGGCAGGATCTATGTGGATCCGAGCCTGCTCCAGTATGCAGTGCGCGTGGTGGCGGCCACCCGCAAGCCTGGAGGCTACGGGCTGGAGGACCTGGATCGATACATAGCGTTCGGTGCCAGCCCCCGCGCCACCATCGGCCTGATCGAAGGCGCGCGCGCCCTGGCGTTCCTGCGCCGCCGGCACTATGCGCTGCCCGAAGACGTGGTCGATCTCGTGCCGGATGTCTTGCGCCACCGCCTGGTGCTCTCGTACGAGGCCATGTCCGACGGCGTGACTGCCGACCAGCTCGTCACCCGCATCCTGCAGGCGCTGCCGGTCCCGGAGCGCCCATTGGAATCCCATGTTCGGGCGCCTGCGCAATAGGCGGCGCCGGAGCGGCCCGGAGGCCGCACCCGGCAGCATGCCCGCCGGCACGGCGCTGGCCAGCGTCGACGCAAGGCAGACCGAGGCCTTGCTGCGCCGCCTGGAATGGACCGTGGTGCGCCGCCTCGATGGCCTGCTGCAGGGCGACTACCGCACGCTGTTCCGCGGCTTTGGGCTGGATCTTGCCGACCTGCGCGAATACCGCCCCGGCGACGACGTGCGGCACATCGACTGGAACGTGACAGCACGGCTGCAAACACCGCACGTGCGTGAGTACCAGGAAGACCGGGAGGTCTCCGTCTGGTTCCTGCTGGACCTGAGCGGATCGGTCGGTTTCGGTTCCGGCAGCGTGAGCAAGCGTGACCTGCTGAGCGACTTCACCACCGTCATGGCGCTGCTGCTGACGCGCTATGGCAACCGGGTCGGCGCCCTGCTCTACGGCGGGGCCACAGACGCGGGCGCGTCGGTGGTGCCGGCGCGCTCGGGGCGCCGGCACCTGCTGCACCTGCTCGACCGCATGCATGGCACACCGGCCGCGTCGCCGGGCGACACCCGCTTGCGCGACCTGCTGGAGCGCGCACGGGCAGTCGCGAAACATCGATCGGTGCTGTTCGTGGTCTCCGACTTCATCAGCGCCCCGGGCTGGCAGGCATCGCTCCAAATGCTGGCCCGGCGCCATGAGGTCGTCGCCGTGCGGCTGGTCGACCCGCTGGAGATGGCCTTGCCCGACCTGGGCCTGGTCGTGCTGCAGGATGCCGAAACCGCCGAGCAGATGTTCGTCGACACGCACGACCCGGCCTTCCGCAAACGCTTCGCCGCCGCCGCCCAGGCGCGCGAGGACGAATTGCGCCTGGCCTTCACCCAGGCCGGCGTGGCGTGCCTGACGCTGTCGACCTACGCCCGCCTGGACCTGGCCCTGCTGCACTTCACCCGCCGGCGCCGCCACCGTCAAGGTGCCGCCGCAACAGCAAAGCAGGAGAACGGGCCCAAGGAGGCAGCATGACCGATGCCATAAGCCGGCTACCCGTCTTCAGCTTCCTGTGGCCAGGCATGCTGTGGCTGCTCACGCTCGTCCTCGTGCTGTCCGCTGGCTACGTATGGCTCGACAGGCGCCGGCGCCACGCCACGGTGCACTATCCCACCCTGAAATCCGTCGGCGTTGCCATCAGGGGCGGTGCGACCTTGCGCCGCCACGTGCCGCCCATGCTGCTCCTGCTGGCCCTGGCCGCGCTGACCTTCGCCATCGCCCGACCCCAGGCAGTGATGATGCTGCCCTCGCACATCGAGACCGTGGTCGTGGTCATCGATCTGTCCGGCAGCATGCGCGCGCAGGATATCCAGCCCAGCCGCATCCGCGCCGCCCAGCAAGCGGCCAAGGTTCTACTCGACACACTGCCCGCGGGCGTCAGCGCGGGAGTAGTCGCGATGGCCGGCACCGCCGCCGTGGCACAGGCGCCCAGCCGCAGCAAGGATGCCGCGGCCACGGCGATCGACCGCCTCAAGCCGCAAGGCGGCACCGCGCTGGGCAATGGCCTGCTCATCGCGCTGACGACGCTGCTGCCGCAGACGGCTGGTGACGCCGAGCGCCTCATGAACGGCGACACCACGCCGCTGCAAAAGCCGGACGCATCCCACAGCGGCGAAGTCGTGACGCCCGGCTCTTATCCCTCCGGGGCGATCGTCCTGTTTTCCGACGGTGAAAGCAACACCGGCCCGGCCGCGACGCAGGCGGCGCAGCTTGCCGCGGCGCACGGCGTGCGCGTTTATACCGTCGGGGTTGGCACGACCGACGGTGTGGTGCTCTCGGTCGATGGCTGGTCGGCACGCGTCAGGCTGGATGAGAAGGTGTTGAAGGAAGTCGCCAATGCGACAGGGGCAGAGTATTTCCCGCTTGCGGATGCCGCGCAACTGAAGAGGGTGTACCGGGCGCTCAATATGCGGCTGACGTTTGGCAAGCGCGAACAGGTTGAAATTACTGCGTTCTTCGCCGCGCTGGGGGCGTTGCTGGCCACGTGTGCGGGGCTGCTGTCGTTGTGGTGGTTCGGGCGCGTGATGTAGGCAGGGACTGGCTCTGGCGGAGGAAAGCCGGCCGTCCCTTTGCCGCAGCCGTGCCCCACACTCAGAACCACTCAGTCACCGCCCCCTGCCCACAACGAAGTTCAAACAGCTTTTTCGGAGATCGGATGCTCGGACCGAGGATCGGAATCCATGCGCGCATTCTAGGTGGCTCATCAGCGTTTCCGCGGCAGACTTCGTCGTTGCCCCCGATTTTGCGGTCTCTAACAACGGCTAATTGCCGCGCCTTCCCCGGTCTGCTGGTTTAGTGTCGCGCCACCGCGTCGGCGTCATCCCGAACTGCGCAGTGAACCAACGGAAAAACGAGCCATAAGCGGAGTACCCGAGCGACTCGGCAATGCGTCCCAGCGAGAGGCTTCCGTTGTCCATGTAGTGGATGACGAGATCGCGCCTTACGCCATTGACCATGTCGGAGAAGACCTCTCCGGCGCTTTCGAGCTGGCGTTGCAGCGTGCGCACGTTTATTCCCAGGCCTTGAGCAACTTGCTCGATGGTAGCGCGCCCTATCGGAAGCATCAGGTAGATCGCCTTGCGCACCTCGAGTACAACCGACGGCTCGTTAGCCCCCGGCAACCCTTCAAGCAAGCGTTGGGCATGGCGTGCCATGACGGGGTCGGCAATAGGGTTGGGAATCTCCAGGTCGGCAGCTCGGCAAACCAGACCGTTGAACGAGCTTGCGAACTCCAGCTTCCCTCCGAAGATGCGGCGGTGCAGCCGCAGATCAGATGGGGCGTCATGGGTGAAATTGACGCTAAGAGGGTACCAGGAAGTGCCCAGAAGCGTGCTGCACATGCGTGACAGTGTGCCCAGTGCCAGTTCAACTGACTGTATGGACGGGCCGGCATCATCCGCGACGACGTCCTCCCGCACGATGACCTTCTTGCCGACCTCCTCGATCCGGATGACCAGGAGCTCATTCATCAGGTGCCGAAACTGAATCAACGTTCCGACAGCGTCGCGCAGGGTCCTTTGGTGCGTGAGCAAAACGCTGACGACACCGAGATCGGACAGTTGCCACAAATCGGCCATATGCAACCCGAATGTCGGACATTGCGTGATCCGCGCTGACTCTTCCAGCAAGGTAACGGCACCACTCCCGGGAATCCAATGGTCCGGGTCCGCAAGCATCTCGCTGCTCAACCGCAATTTCCTTAACAACGGCTGCGGTTCCAGACCCAAGTGCTGCGCAACCTTGAAATAGTTCTTTAGCACGCCAGTGCGAATCAATGTGCCCATCTTCTCTCATTCACCCGGGGAGTAACCCGGATCCGTTCGTTCAGGGGAAACCCGGGCACCCAGCATTCTGTCACGAAAGGAGACATCAATGTCACGAAATGAGAGAAAACGACCGCCCCGGGATTAATAGACTAATCCCGTAAATCAACGATGAACGGAACCCCATGGCAGCGTCCGGTTCGACCTCAACAATTCGTTGCGGCGCCGATAGCTAAATCCCCTATCACGGAGAACGAAATGCAATTTCTGGATGATTCGCTGCACCCGGAGAATATGGACAAGGTGGTGATCACGGTGGCCCCCTACGGTCCGGAGTGGATGCCGGAAGATTTCCCCGAAGACATCCCGGTGACCATGGAAGCGCAAATCCAGAAGGCCGTGGATTGCTATGAGGCCGGCGCCAGCGTGCTACACCTGCACGTGCGCGAGCCGGATGGCAAGGGTTCCAAGCGCTTGTCCATGTTCAACGAACTGATCGCCGGCGTTCGCAAGGCGGTGCCGGACATGATCATTCAGGTCGGCGGCTCGATCTCGTTTGCGCCGGAAGACGATGGCCAGGCTGCAAAGTGGCTGTCGGACGACACCCGACACGCACTGGCCGAACTCGACCCGAAACCGGACCAGGTGACGGTAGCGCTCAACACCATCCAGATGAACATCATGGAGTTGATCTATCCGGAATTCTACGAAGGCACGTCCCTCGCCAATCCGGCTACGTACGATGCCTATCGTGAAATGATCGTTCCGGCAGGCCCGACCTGGGCGGAAGAACACTTGCGCCGCCTGCAGAATGCCGGCATCCAGCCGCATTTTCAGTTGGTTGGCATGCATGCGCTCGAAACGCTGGACCGCATGGTGCGCAAGGGGGTCTACAAGGGCCCGCTGAACCTGACCTGCATCGGCATCGGTGGCGGCCACCATGGTCCGCATCCGTACAACCTGTTCGACTTCATCCAGCGTGCACCGGATGGCTGCACCGTTACCGCCGAGTCGTTGTTCAAGAACGTACTCCCGTGGAACACGATGGCGTTGGCGATGGGGATGCATGTGCGCTGCGGCATCGAGGACACTCTCATTGATCAGCATGGCAAGCGCTTCACCTCGGTGCAGCAGGTTCAGCAGCTTGTGCGAATCGCCAAGGAGTTGGGCCGCGAGATCGCCGATGGCAAGGAAGCGCGGGAGATCTACCGTATTGGCACCTGGTACGACGATGTCGACGAAACCCTGGCCGGCAATGGCATGACCCCTAACCGCAAGCCTGGTGTCAAGAACGTGCCGCTGCGCCGCGTAGCCTGAGTCGACTACGGCGCAGACAACAAATCGGTCCAGTTGATGTGTGCACCCCAGCGCCTGAATTGCAGCAACTGGATCGATCTGTCTTGTCTTGTTCGCTCCTGCCGGCGTCAGTCATGAGGAGCAAGTCTTAGCGCCCCTGCTCATGTCAGACGCACCGGTCATTCGCACAGCCACCGCGTACGACGCGGTAACAACACATAGGCAAAGAGCCAAATGATCTCGAACATCATCCGACTCACACGCGGTACCTGCCTTGCAACGCTGTTGTCCGCCCTGCCCCTGTCCGGCGCGCTGGCGGAAGGGGATTGGCCCAACCGCCCCATTCGCATCCTCGTCCCAGCTCCGGCGGGAGGCGCATCCGACATGATCGCGCGCACGATTGCGGAAAGCATGCGCCAGAACCTCAAACAATCCGTGGTGGTTGAGAACAAGCCCGGCGCAGGCGGCATCATTGCCACGGAGGCAATGCTCGCCGCGCCACGCGATGGCTACACATTCGTGCTGTCTCCCAACTCGCTTGTGACGGAGAACCCGTACAGCTACAAATTCCGCTTCGATCCGTTCAAGGATCTGGCACCGGTCGCTGAAGTGGCCAGCGTGCCGCTGGTGCTGGTCGCCGACCCGCGTCTGCCGGTCACCAATGTCAGCGAGATGGTGGCCTACGTGAAGGCACATCCGGGGAAGGTCTCCTATGCGTCCTACAGCCCGGGTACGCTTTCTCACATCAAAGGCATGCAGTTCAACAAGGCGGCCGGGCTGGACATGGAGCACGTCGGCTACAAAGGCTCGCCCCCCGCGCTCACCGACCTGATGGGCGGCCAGATTCAGTTCATGTTTGACGGCATGGGCACCGCGCTTGCGCTCGTGAAACCCGGCAAGGTCCGGGCGCTGGCGGTGACATCGGCCGAGCGTTCGCCGTTCCTGCCCGCTGTGCCGACAATGGCGGAAGCGGGCTACCCAAATCTCAGCCAGATCATGGGCACCAGCGTCTGGTCCACGCCCGACGTGCCAGCTGCCATCCGCAGCAAGCTGCAGCAGGAGCTAATCAAGGCCGTCTCATCCCCTTCGGTGAAGAGCCAGCTTGCGGCACTTGGAATGAACGCAGGGAGTCCCACACAGACCTCCGCCGATCTGGAGAAAACGCTCAAGCGGGAGAACGAGCGGACAGGTCAGGCACTGCGTGCCATCAACTACAAGCCCTCCTTGAACTGACCGCCATGCACGACGACAAGTACACGGGTACAAGCACCCCGCCAGCCACACCCATCAGCGACAGCTTGCGCGCGAGCGGCTATTGGAATCCGGAGTGGAACAGCTTTACGGAGCTGGACCCCATCTGGACCGAGAAATTCCTCGACATGGCCATGCATCCGATGACCAAGGGGCTGATCGAGCCAAAGGTCTGGGAGTTCATCTCCATTGCCGTCGATGTATCCTGCACGCACATGTACGGTCCTGGAACGCGGCGCCATATCCGCCGCGCGCTCGAGCTGGGCGCCACCAAGGAAGAGATCGCCGCCGTCCTTCAAGGCGTTAGCGTTCTAGGCTTGCACGCGAACAGCATGGGTGCGCCGATGCTGCTCGAAGAAGTCGCGCGCTTTGACGCGCATTCTCAAAGCAAGAAGTGAATCTCTTCCATCCAAGGCACACCATGCCAGTCAGCTTCATGCTCTGACTGGCATTTTGACCCATTCAAGCGCTTTCCATGGCTTTCCTGCTCCAGTCACCCCCTAGCGCCAACAATAGCGCAATGCGCTGGTTGAGATGATCGCCCCTCAGGTGGATCAGATCCATCTCGGCAGCCAGCATTGTCTGCCGAGCCTTCAGGACGCCGCGCGGATCGGAAGCACCAATGCTAACGCGCGCCTCCTCGCGCTGTACCAATAGCTGGCTCTCGTTCACCCGATCCTGCAGTTGCCTGGTGCGATCTGCAAGATTCGATTCAGCGCGCAACCCCGCATCGACCTCGCCCAGTGCCTGCAGGGCACTGTTGCCATAGGCGATCATGGCGGACCTCTGCTCGGCGCTGTAGTAGTCCGCCCTGGCCTTGAGCTTTCCTCCCGTGAACAACGGCGCGAAGATCGCGCCATTCAGTCCCTTGATCGGAGTGCCGGACTGGTTGAGCAACAGCACGTCGCTACGGATGCCGGTAATGGCCGCGCTGATTGAAATGCTTGGCAGCCGCGCTGCCTCGGCGGACTGCCTCAGGTCGAAGGCCGCGGCGACGCGGTGCGCCGCGGCCGTCAAGTCCGGGCGGCGATCAAGCAGGTCTGCAGGCAAGCCTGCCTGCGGGGCTATGGGAATGGCGGGCAACTCCAGCTTCCCCACACTATTCCCGATTTCCCCGGCAGGGTAGCGGCCAAGCAGCAGTTCCAGGGCTTGCGCGGCCTGGCTCCTGGCGAGTTCGGCCTTCCGCAGCGAATCCACCTGCGTGCGCAGCGCATTTTTCGCCTCCGCCGGTTCAGTATCCGGCGCCGCACCGATGGCAACCCGCCGCTCGGCGATCTGCACCAGTTGCTCCTGCACGGCAACGGCTTGCCGCTGCCGGCCTTCCAGCTTTGCGGACCGGATCAGCGTGAACCATGCTTTGGCAGTAGCGGCTGCGACGACGCGCTGCGCCCAGAGATATTCGTCCGCGGTAGCGGCATACTGGGATTTCGCGGCACGCGATTGTGCGCGGATGCGGCCCCAGAGATCGATCTCCCAGCTCGCACCAATCGAAAGGAACTGGGTTTCCGAATGGCCAGCCCTGCCCTTCACGCCCGCGCTCGGCAACAGGCCGCTGCTTTGCATGGTAACGAGTGCCTGCGCCTGCTCGACGCGCACCGCTGCAAGCCTGAGATCGCCGTTGTGCGCGATCGCTTCCCGGGCCAGCCGCTGCAGCTCAGCATCGTCGAAGCTTGCAAGCCAGTCGTCCGCGGGCTCGCCTGCTGCGGCCTCGTTTGCCCAGGTGCGCTGCCCTTCAAGCGCGGGGACCGCCTGGCCTCGAAGGCTGGCGCTATCCGGCGGCGCCTGCAGAGCGCAGCCAAAGAGCATGGCGAGCGGCACCAGCAGTACCGGAAGAGTCTTGTTGAGAGATGACGACACAGGCTTGCCTTTAATGGAGCTTGAATACCAGATAGTTCAGCTTGGAACTGACGCGCAGGAAGACCATCCGAACGATATGGAACATCTTCATGTGCGCGGTGTAGATGGCACCCGCGCCGACCGCCCCGACCGGAAGCATCTGGCCCTTCGATTCGTCGCGCAGGTCCAGCTTGACGGCGAACCGGTTCGGTACGGCTTCCGTGGCAGCAGTGTTCGGAATCATTCCCCCCTGCGCGAACTGGCCTTGTGATTGCGCCCAGACGATCGAATCCACCCTTGCCTTGATGATTTCACCCGGATGCGTCGGCAGGTAGATCTCGGCGACATCCCCCGCCTTGACGTTGTATAGCTCGTTCTGCCTGTAGAAGGCGACCACCTCCTGCTCGTCCTCAACGAAGCTGAATGCCGGCGAGAACGGAAACGGGACCAGCATCGTGCCCACGCGCACCTGCAGGTTCACGACCTTGCCGTCGGCGGGCGCCCGGTACTCGGTTTGGCCAAGTTCCCATCGGGCGTTCTCGAGCATGACTTCGGTTTCCGCGCGCTTGGCGCGCGCCGTGGCGATGGCGGCGAATTCCCCCTGGCTTTTGGCAGACAGCTTCTGCCTGGCCTCGTCCTCGACGGCTTGAGCGCTGACCAGTTCGCCTTCCAGTTCGTGCCGCCGCGCCAGGGCATCTTCCCGGTCAAACTTCGATCCGGCCCCTGCCGCAAGCAGTGCCTCATGTTCCCTGAGCCGCTGTCGGGCGAGCGACAGCTTGGCCTGTACCGTGGCAACCTTGCCGGCCGCTCCGCGCACGGACTCGCTGAGTTGGCGAGCAACGGCCTGCGCTTCGGCAAGCGCGGCGTCGTCCGCCATCAACCTGCCCTCAAGTTGCCTGACCGAGGCCTGATAGGGCGTCGGGTCGATGCGCAGCAGGACATCGCCTTTCTTGTAGTGCCGGTTACCCTCGGCCGGAAGTTCGACAATGCGCCCCCTTACCTGCGGCACCACCTGGAGCACCTTGCCGACCACCCTGACATCATGGGACGAAGGTGCCACCACGTTCAGCGTCAGGACCAGCAGCGTCAGGGCAACCACCGGAATCGTGACCACGATGACCATGGACGTCGTGTTCCATGGCAGCCATTTGAACTTGAAGAAGATCAGCCAGACGGCCAGCGCGTAGATAGCAAGCAGCAGCGCATCCATTCAGCTCTGCTCCCCTGCGCCGGACGTAGCGCCGCGTGCCGGCGCCCGCAGGGACGCGACGTTCCCGGGCCGGCCGATGGGGGCATGTGCCGCGCCTCGCGCCGCTTCGTCTTCCGGTAGTTTGTCGGTGCCATAGGCCGCCCGGTAGAACACCGGCTTGGTGTGTGCCCAGAGCCAGGCCATCGGCCACAGCAGTCCGCCGAAGAAGAGCGAAAGCAGGCATAGCGCATGGATGGCTTCCCTCTGCGGATGCTGCTTCCGGTGGGCGACCTTATCCGGCCAGATATGCAGCATCCAGAACAGGTAGATGGCTGCGAGCGGCACGAATATCATCACCACCCAGGAGATGGCATTGGCGGCGCTCTCGAGGGCCTTTCCGCTGAGGAAGGAGGCGAACGCTGGTTCATGCATTGCCAGCAGGCCAAGGCCCGCCAGCAGATATTGACGCAGTTTCATCGGGGAAATAGAGAGATAGGGCACCAGGGCCCGGTGTTTGACTTGCCAGGTACTCGGTCGCGTTGAGAACTACAGTGTGCTGGCCGGCGCAGTACCCGCTGATTCGCTGCGGCTGTTCCTGGCGGCGCTATCCGGCATGCGCCCCGCTTGCCGGCCGGATTGTGCATCCGTTGGGCAGTTCCGGCACGGGCTGGCTGAAACCGGCCCGGTTGACCTTTCGCTGTTGCCGGCCGGCACATCGTCCGCGTACAGGAGGTTGTACTTGCTCTGGCCGGCATTGCTGGCCGCACGGCAGGCCGCGGATTGCAGGCCGGCGCCGGTACCGGAGCAGGCTTCCGGCTGCGCCGCGGTGTCTCGCTGCGTGTGAGCGGGCAGGTTCTGCGCGTACGATTGCGCGGCGCCGGCAATCAGCAGGGCCATGACAAGGTTTGGCACCCCACGACCGCGCGCGCCGGCGCCCGCTATCGAGACAGCCGAAAGGCAGTGCTTGATCATTCCTGTAGTTTCCTTCGAAGTGGATCAGATACCGTCGACGCAAACCGGCGCGGCCGGTCGCTTCTCCGTGGATGTGCACACCTTATGCCGGTGGCGCGGGCGGGGCTATCAAAGAAATTCGAAAGTGAGGGTGCGTCGAATCGATGCGCGCCAAGGGCCGCCCGGTATTTCGAATTCCTTTGATAGCCACCATGGCGAGGCAGGCTTACTCTGTCCGCCGTCGTATGCCCTCCCAGGTGAAGATCAGGTTCACCTGAACTGACTATCCAATGAATGCTGTTTCCGCGATTTCCACACGTGTCATCGCCATTGCCACGGCAAGCGCCATCTCAGGATGCGCGATCCCTACCTCTGAAACCTGGCATCCGTTCCAGGAGCCCTGGCCGTGGACGAAAATCGTCACTGTCAACCGGACCGATCATGACGTGCTGGCACTACGCGCCGGCCCTTGCGAGACCGGACCCGCGTCGCGGCGCTCGCTGTCGGCACCCTCCTTCTGCTTCCTTGGCACCAAGCCGGAGGGGCCCATCGCGATAACCTGGAGCGATGCCATAGCCGGCACGGAATCCCATGCCGCATCCGAACAGGGCGAACTGCTTGCCTCGACGGCACCCCTGCCACGCCTTTGGCGGGAAAAGCCTCATGCGGGCGAAGCCATCGGCAACTTCCTCTGCGTGGTCCTACGCAATGATGCGCGGGTGGACGTTGCCGTTACCGCCAGCGCAGAAGCTTGCGCCGTTCTTTAGGACGCCTCTGACAAGTTGCTCGGCGAGGTAGACCGGCTGCCGCCAGCCCGGTCCACCTTCCGCGGTGCCGCCGTGCACACGGCAAGAGCAAGACTTCTACAACTGCTCATGAACTCTCCTGAGAAGGTGCCAGTCCGGGGCATGGCGCTATCATTCCCCGGTGGCGGGGATTCGCGCCTCGGTGCGGCGGCAATCAGCGCCAGCCAATGCGCCCGGCCGGGGCACAGAGAAAAATACCCGCCGTACAGGCGGGCGAACCAAGGCCCTCGCAACGGGGCAGTACCCAAGACGAGTGGTGCCTTAAGCAGGCATCCAGCCTTCCCCCCCATGCTGACCGTGCGTAGGTGTGTTCACAATCATAGAAGTTAGAAGGCCAGCGGACGGGAACCGCAGGCGACCTCGTTCTCACCACGCCCGCGCTCGCATACGCTCATCAGGCCTTGAACGATGAAGGCGGACTGCAGTTCGATCTCATCGTCCCAGCGTTTGGCTTCAGTCACGTGGCCGTGCAGGTCAGCGCAGAGTTCGGACAGTCCTGAGCGCCCCACGACCCCGAGCGTCCCCGCGATTCGATGCAGCAGCCGTTCCAGGTGGCGGATGTCTCGCGCTGCCCGGACCGCCTCGAATTCGTTCAGGTCCACCATGGTCTGCGCCAGGAACGCTTCGGCGTATTCTTCGGCGACCGACGGCAGCTCAGGCAGATCGTCATCGGTTAGCAGCACTGGCGCCGCCCCATCATCCGTACGTGGCGGGTCGGCCTTGGCGGCAACAGCATCGAGCACCGAAGCCAGCGTCGCCAGCGACACCGGTTTCGTGAGATAGCCGGTAAATCCGCTTGCCAGCCCCTCGGTAACATCCTTCGGTCTCGCGCTTGCGCTTACGGCATAGACAGGTATCTCCGGCCAGCACCGCCTGATTTCACGAAGCAGGTCGAATCCATTCATTACGGGCATGTCCACATCCGTCAGCACTGCATGCACGCCCTGTTCCGACAACACTGCCAGGGCCTCGTTGCCGTTGCCTGCTTCGATAACGCTCGCACCTAACAGGTGAAGCTGGTCGCGCAGCAGTTTCCTGTTCAGCAGATTGTCTTCCGCGACCAACACGGAAAGGCCCGCGAACGGCGCTGCGGACTGATCGTGTATGGCAGCCACGACACGATCTTCGTCGACAAGCCTGGTCTCCGGAGCATTATTGAGGACCGCCTGTGCAGCGGCATGGATACCGGCCAGGCTGTAGGCAGACACCTCCCGGCTGCCATCCGGCCGTATGGTCGGGACGAGCGGGCCCAGTTGCTTGAGCCATACGATAGTGGCGGGGTTCCGCCACCACGCCATGACTTGGGCCGGATCCAAGGACTCGGTCACGAGCAGGCAGTCGAACCTGTCCCCGTCAATGGGCTCGTCGATGCTGGAACGAAAAAATGGCTGTGATGATCCCCAGTCGAAATGGTTCAGCATTCCTTCGAGGCACTCTGGCTCACGGGACAGGACCAGCGCGCGGCGCGGCGCCAGGCGCCATTGCGCCGGGGTCTGATGCCCGCCCGGCGGGCTGAGCGGCAGGCGAACCGTGACGCGCGTGCCAACGCCTAGTACGCTGTCCAGCGTGATACGTCCGTTCATCCGCTCCACCAGCCGCATGCAGATTGACAGTCCAAGCCCGGTCCCGCCGGCCTGCGCGAGACAATTGTTGCCGATCTGGGAGAATGGCTGAAACAGCCGTTCCTTATACGCCTCCGGTATGCCAATGCCGGTATCGGTGATGACGATCTCAAGGTTTTCATCCACCCATTGCGCGCGCAGGACAATCTTCCCCGCCTCGGTGAATTTGAACGCGTTGCCAAGCAGGTTGTTGATGATCTGTGTCAGGCGCACCGGGTCAAGATTGAGCCGCGCCGGAATCTCCTTGCCATATACCGCGAAGAAGCTCAGCCCACGCCGCGCCGCAAGCGGCGCGTGCGAGATTGCAATGCGACCCAGGAGTTCCGTGACGACGACAGGCTCCTCCGCAAGACGCATCGCTCCCACGTCGAGCTTCGAAAAATCGAGCACGTCATTGACGATCTGCAGCAACCCTTCGGCCGACACCTGCATGGAGCTTACCCGCGCCCGCTGCTCCGGCTCCAGCCTACCGAGGGCCACGAGCTCCATGTTTCCCAGCAGCGAGGAAAGCGGCGTCCGTATCTCGTGGCTCATCGAAGCAAAGAACGCCACCTTGGCCTTGGCCGCAGCCTCGCTGGCAAGTCTCGCTTCGTGCAACAGCTGCTGTGCGCGTGCCGCTTCGGCATATGTGCCGGTCAGGAAGCGATAGTTCCAGTATCGATACATCGCAAACAGCAAGGCGAGAAGCGCGGCCGTAATCAGGCCGGTAACGAGCAGTTCCTCCCGCATTTCCCGGAACTGCTGCCCTAGCGGCAGTGCGAAGACCAGGTGGCCGAAATCCGCAATGAGCGGCGGGCGCCGCAGGGCCCATCCATAGTCCTGGACCCAATGAAACAGCCCCTCCGGAAGTCCCTCCAGCCTGGCGTCCAGGCGCCGTGCGTTGGCCCGTGCACCTGAAGCAACCAGTGGCGTGCCCAGGCGATCGACGACAATTGGCTCCGGGATCGACAAGGTCGGCCAGGCTGGCCGAAACAAGTCTTGCAGCGGGATCCGCGTCAACACGATGGCGTAGAGTGCGTCGCCTTTCGCGACCAGCGATGCGCCAACCATCTCCGGACTCCCTCCGGCCGCATTCGCCGGGATGCCCAGCCATACGACACGCTTCTCCCGCGCTGCCTGCAAGAGATCCATGTCGCGGCTCTGGAACCGCTCAAGAATCATCGTGGTGATGCTTGACGACGACAGCGGCGGAAGGGTCGCAGCCACGCCGAATCCCGATGCGTCGGCCGCTTCATACCGATACGTCGCCCCGTTCGCAATCGAGATCATTTCGATCGAAGGCTTCTGGCTTGCGGCAGTCAGCGTCCGGACAGCCTGGTCGCAACTCTGCTCCAACACCGGATCGGGAGGCGCAGACGGAGACACCTGTGTGCATAGACTGCCGGCATGCCCGCGCTGCGCCGCGGGGACTTTGCCATTGCTGCGCAACTCAAGGATCAGGTTCGTCGCCGTCAGGGTGCTGCGGCGTTCGAGCACCGCATCGACGACGCCCTGCTCGTACAGGCGCGCGACCTGCTCCTGGGCGCGCAGGGATTCATTCAGGCGGGCAAGCATGGCTGCCGAAGCGATCGCGATGGCGACCAGCCCCAGCAGCAGGACCACCATCGAGAACACACGGCGCTCCCGCTGCAGATTCCGCTCAACCGAGTGGTCGGCGTGTAGTGGCGATTGCTGCGAGCGCTCGCGCTCTTCCTGCATCAGGTAAGACCGTTGTCGCGTGCGTACGTGACAAGGTCCGCATTAGTGGTGATATTCAGCTTGCGCATTGCCGAGCGCTTCTGCGTCGCAATGGTAGCGAGCGATCGATGGAGATATCCCGCGATTTCCGTGAGAGTGCTGCCAGTCGCGAACATCCGCACAACTTCGATCTCCCGCGGGGACAGCGGGCTTGCCGTGCCGTTGACCAACGCCCCCGCACTTGACATCCTGGCCGCTATGCCCGGTGACAGGCGCTGGCCAGTACCTGTTATTGCATCGACACAGATTTGCCTCAGGATGCCCGGCTCCTCGTTCTTCCCGACGATGGCCGCAACGCCCATCTCCTTGATGCGCGTGAGCAGTCCGCCATTGGTCAACATCGTGAAAACCACGATCGGTGTATGTGGACGCGACTGCCTGAGCCGGTGGACCAGCCGAAGACCGTCATCATTGACGTGGGAACGCTCCATCGTGAAATCGGTGACGATAAGGTCAGGTTGTTGCGTTTGTAGCGCCGCAAAGAGCTCTTTTCCTGACGAACATATTGCGGAAATCCGGACATTCGGGATCTCGCTCAAGGTGGCCTTGACTGCGAGTTGAATTACCGGGTGATCGTCTGCGATGACGACGGAGATGACAGGTGGCAGCATGCGCGTTAACTCAGACCGGCAGCACGCTTGTATGGATCGGGGCGACGTGCCCAACCGGCGGAACTGGCTGCATAGGGCACCGGATTCTACCAAGGGGCACTCACCTTCATTTGACAAAATGGGACATATATTTGGCTGATCGTCCCACGCGGAGTAATCGTACTTGCGTCCCAGTCCAAAGCTCTTCCAGGCGCGATTCCTGTCTAACCGAGCACGCGAGGAGCTAGCGCAAAGGGCACGCGTTCATATAGATCACGTCAAACGGAAGACATCGCAGCAAGACGCTTGCACCTGGCACTACTCTCGCTGCCTTAAAGCGCAAGCGTCACCACGCGCAGCGTGGCATCGTCTGGACACGCTAAATCGGCAAATCCAAAACGTTTAGCCAGTCGCCGCATGGCGGTATTCGACGACAAAACATAGCCTTCCATGCATCGATAGCCGCGGCTCCGAGCGATGTCGATCAGTGTGCCCAGCAGTCGGCTGGCCAGGCCGAGTCGATGCCAGTCATCGGCGACAGTCACCGCAAACTCGCAGGTATCGCTACCCGGCGCGGCGGCGTAGCGTGCGCCACCCACAATAGACGACACCTTGTTTTCCGTGGCAAGCGCTACCAGCGCAAACTCGCGCTCAGCCGACGGATGCGTCGCTTGCTCGAGCATCGCTTCCGGCAGCTGTTGCATGGCAGCCATGAATCTGGCGTAACGCGCATCGGCAGAAAGTCTGTTAAATGCCGCTAACAGGCCGACCTTGTCGTCTTCGGCAATCTCCCGCACCAGCACTTCCCGTCCGTCGCACAGGGGCACGTTGTACGGGACGAAGTTTGTCACGTCAGACTTGGCTTGCATGGCAACGGTGTCGTAAGGAATGAAAGCGAGCTCGTTGAATCACTCCCCCGCAGCATTTGATAATAGCTGATCCGGCGCAGTTTTCCCGATATCGAACATAGACGATTACGCACGACATCGCCGCCATCGAGCCGTATTGTCGCGCCAGTCCGACCGGAATCAATTTGCCCCCCGGTCTCCGCTACGAGCGCCTAGAATGCTGGGTGAGCCAAGACTCACAGAAGCTCGAATGGAAGTCGTTTCCGTGCCAAAGGTCCAAACACACATAATGAACTGAGGAGAGCGACATGACCGTGCGCAAATTGCCAGCAGTTGGTTTCGCAGTCCTGATGGGACTGATTTCTATAGGCGCGGCCGCCCAGCCGGCACAAGGATCCCAACAGGGAGCGGCGCCAGCCGAGGTGCCGAAAGCTCCCCCGACTACGGCCCAGGCCAAGGCTCTGATTGCCGAGCGATTCAAGGCTGCCGATTCCAATCATGACGGCAAGCTGACTCGTGACGAAGCTCAGGCGGGAATGCCAAAGGTCTACGAAAGTTTCGACAAGATCGACGTAAAAAAACAGGGTCACGTCACCGAGCGCCAGATCGGCTCCTATTGGATGAAGAAGACCAAGGATCAGATGCAGAAGGAAGATCCGATCTGGAACTGAAGGAGCTGCAGCAATTCCTTGTACTGCTCATGGGATGATGGGGCGGGAGAAATAGAGTCGTACCTCTTGCCCCTTGAGGGCCTTGAGAGCGAGGCTGCCAGCCGAGGCTCCCAAACCTCGATGCCATGGCAAGGCATCATGCATCCCCTCTTGAACCGGCTGGATGAGCCTTGTGCCGTCAACCCACTTTAGTTTCCTCGTACGCCCTTTTCCTCCCACGATGTCAACGAGCGCTGCGTTTCACGCCATGATATTGACGCCGCCATCCACATACAGCGTTTCGCCCGACAACCGCCGGGCGTAAGGCGTGGCCAGGAAGGCGCAGGTGTATCCCACATCCATAATATCGACCAGCTCGCCAAGTGGAGCGCGTTCCACAGCGTCAGCAAGCATCAAATCGAAGCTCTTAAGCCCGGACGCAGCGCGGGTCTGCAGCGGCCCGGGCGAGATCGCATGCACGCGAATGCCGCGCGGGCCCAACTCGTACGCCAGGTAGCGTGATACGGCTTCCAGGGCGGCTTTCACCGGGCCCATGACGTTGTAGTTCGGCACCACCTTGTTGGCGCCGTGATAGCTCATGGTGAACATCGTGCCACCATCGCCCATCAGGGGCGCTGCCAGCCGGGCCATGCGCACGAAGGAGTGGCAGGACACATCCATGGCCTTGGCGAAGCCTTCGGCCGAACAATTGAGCAGGCCGCCCTGCAGATCGTCTTTCGGCGCCCAGGCCACCGAATGCACCAGGATATCGAGCTTTCCCCACTGCTCCCCGATCCGCGCAAACAACTCGTCCATTTCCTTCTGGCTCGTGACATCCAGGGGGAGGAAGATGGAAGCGTCAAGCTCCTGCGCCACCGGCTCGACAAACTGGCGCGCCTTTTCGCTGGCATAGGTAATCGCCACCTCGGCACCCAGTTCGCGGAAGGCCTTGGCGCACCCGTAAGCAATGGAGTGCTCGTTCGCAATCCCGCAGACGAGTGCGCGGGCGTTGGCGAGGATAGGCAGTTGTTGCGCTGCAGTCATGTCACTCTCTCCTGGATTCATTGTTGCCAGCGAGCGGTCGCTACCATGCCGCTGGCTTGGTCGGCTGTAGCGGTGGTCATCGAGCGGGTGCCGCCAGGACCTCCCGGGTATGCCTGGCAATCATCAGTTCCTCGTTGGTCGGGATGACCCAGACCGGGACATTGCCCGAGGCTAAGCTGATGCGCGGTCCGTCGCTGGCGTTCGCCGCGGGATCGACACTCACCCCCAGCCATGCCGCCAGCCGGCATACGCGCTCGCGGATCGGCGCGGCATGCTCGCCGATGCCAGCGGTGAAGACCAGCGCGTCCAGCCCCTGTGCGGCGGCGGCCAGCGAACCAAGCTCCCGGGCGACGCGGTACGTGTACAGTTCGACGGCAAAACGGGCCTGCACATCGTCGCTGGCGAGCAGCGCGCGCATGTCGCTCGACAGGCCGGAGACGCCAAGCAGACCGGATTTTCGATAGATCAGGTCCTCGATGGCGCGGGCATCCATGCCGAGTTCGCTGATCAGGTAGAGGATGACGCCCGGATCGAGGCTGCCGCAGCGAGTTCCCATCGGCAGGCCATCCACCGCAGTGAAGCCCATCGTGCTGGCCACGCTGCGCCCCGCCACCAGCGCACACATGCTGCTGCCGTTGCCGAGGTGGGCCACGATCGTGCGGCCCGCCGCCGCACCCGCATCAACGCTCGGGAGGACACTGGCGATGTACTCATAGGACAGTCCGTGGAAGCCGTAGCGCCTGACGCCGCGCGCGCTGATCTCCGCGGGCAATGCGAATGCCTGTGCCACTTCCGGCTGCGCCCGGTGGAAGGCGGTGTCGAAGCAGACTACTTGGGGCAGTTCCGGGCGCCTCTCGGCAAGGATGCGGATCGGTTTGAGGTTGTGTGGCTGGTGCAGGGGTGCGAGCGGGCATAGCGAGTCCAACTCGGCCAGTAGCGCGTCGGTCACCCTTTCCGGCTGGGTGAAGCGTACCCCGCCGTGCACCACCCGGTGCCCGACCGCGCTCAGCGTATGCCCTTCCCCATGGCCGCGCAGGAAGTCCGCCAGGAAGGCAATGGCACCCTCGTGCCCGAGCGTGGTACCGGCATCCCACCGCCTGGTCTCGACCTCAGCGCCCGCGGCGTCGGTGGCGTGGAATGCCGGTGCCGCGTAGAGACCTTCGATGCTCCCGCGCAGCACCAGCCTCAGTGCATCGTCATGGGTATTGTAAGCACAGTACTTGATGCTCGACGAACCCGCATTCAGGACCAGGATCAGTTCGGCCATGGCATCACCCCGCCACCTGGCCGGACTCGCGGCGTGCCTTGGCCACCAGCGCGGCCACCGCGCACGACGCCAGCCGGGTCATGACCGAGTCGGCACGGCTGGTCAGGATGATGGGCACGCGCGCGCCCAGCACGATGCCTGCGGCGTCGGCGCCGGCCAGGAAGGTCAGGCTCTTGGCGAGCATGTTGCCGGCGTCCAGGTCAGGCACCAGCAGGACATTGGCGCGCCCGGCCACCGGTGAGTCGATCTTCTTGATCCGCGCCGCGTCCAGGTTGATCGCGTTGTCCAGCGCAAGCGGTCCGTCGACGATCGCGCCGGTGATCTGGTGGCGGTCGACCATCTTGCACAGCGCGGCGGCATCCAGTGTGGACGGAACCATCGGGTTGACGGTCTCCATCGCCGACAGGATCGCCACGCGGACCTCCTTGACCTGCAAGGCATGGGCCAGGTCGATCGCGTTCTGCAGGATGCCGGCCTTCTCGGCAAGCGTCGGGGCAATATTGACGGCGGCGTCGGTGATGATCAGAGCGTCCTCGTGGCCGGGCACATCCATCACGAAGCAGTGGCTGATGCGCCGGCCGGTGCGCAAGCCGCTGCTACCCGCGACCACGGCTCCCATCAGCTCATCGGTGTGCAGACTGCCCTTCATCAGAGCCTCTGCCTTGCTTTCGCGCACCAGTTGCACTGCGGCAGCCGCCGCCGCATGGCTGTGCTCGGCATCGACAATCGGGTACTCGCGGATGTCAATGCCGGCCGCGCGCGCGGCGTCCTCGATGCGGGAACGCGGCCCAACCAGGATCGGCGCGATCAGGCCCAGCCGGGCGGCCTCTACGGCGCCTTCCAGCGAAGACTGGTCGCACGGATGCGCCACCGCGGTCGGTGTAGGCGGCATGGCCTTGCAGTAATCAATCAGGCGCTGGTACTTCTCATGCTTGGCGTCCACGGGCTACTCCTGCGTCAGGGTCGTCGGTGTCGGTCGGCTGCGAGGCGTGTGCCAGCCGCGGCGCGCTAGGACGCGCGGGTGAGCGGCGCGGCCGCGCCGCGGACGCGTTCCGGCGTGGCGCCGAGCGCCGTGCGGATCCGCTCCAGCATTGCCGCCTGCTCGACAGTGGGCCTGGCGCCAAGCAGGCGCTCATCGACACGCAGCTTCTCCGCCAGCGCCTGCAGCCGCTGGCGGTCGGCCTGATACCTGAGCAAGGCCGGCAGCGTCGCAAGCGCCTGTTCGGGCGCGTACCGCGTGATCAGCTCCTGCCTGCCGCGGATCTCGCGCCAGGCGTCCGGCTCAAGTTCCGGCAGCAGATCGGCGTAGTCCGTGACCAGCTCCTTGCGCAGCTCCAGCCTGGACAGCGGCAGGGGCTCACCCCTGCGGCTCAGCAGGCAGGCCAGCCGGGCAATGGCCTCGGCGTATCCGCCTTGCCCGGCCGCGGCCAGCGCCGCTTTGACTTCCGGCAGGTCATGCGGGTCGGTCGCCGCCGGGGTACCCGCGCGGGCGGTAGGCTCGCTCCTTGGCTGGAACGGGAACAGGTTGGCGTACACGTTGAAAAAGGTGTATTCGGTCATCGCATCGCGCACGGCCCGGTATGCGTCCAAACCGGCGCTGAGCATTTCCGCGCCCACCTGCTCTTGCTGCCGCAGCGGATGATCCGGTTCCAACGTTTGCCGGCTGGCCCGGACCGCGTCGGCGGCGGGCTTCAACCATGCCATCCACGGATTCAGGTCCGAGAACAGCCAGTTCTGCATGCGTAGCGGATGGAATTCGCGCAGCACCCGTGCTGTCATCTCATTGGACACCGCCTGGACGTAAGGCTGCGCAAACAGCTCGTAGGCGCGCTGCGTGAAGTCCGACAGGTTGGCGACCGTCTCGAACGGCTTCTCGTCGGCGCGCTCAAAGCGGTTAAGCCTGCTGGCGATTTCCTCGAGCGAGTGCTCCTCGAACTGGACCTCATAGTCCACGCCATCGCTACCCTTGCGCTCATGGATGACCATGCCGTAGAGCCCAGGCGGCAGCAGTTCGATGCTCTTGAGCACCGAGACGATCTGTGCGTGCTCCTTCTGCGCGACCTTGCCGGAGACGAAGATGCCGAGATGGCCGACGCTCCGGTGCATCATGCCGACAATGACCTGGCCGCGAGCCTTGATCTCCTCGGTACTGCCGTAGATGTCCACCACCCAGTTGAATGCCTGCTGCGGCGGCGTGATGTTGTCGCCCATCGAGGCAAACAAAACGATGGGCGAGCGGATCTCGCGCAGATCGAACGCCTTGCCGCCGGCGTTCTTGACTTCACCACCCCACAGCTTGTTGCCGACGAACAGGTTGCGCGTGATCCATTCGATCTCCTCGCGGTTCATCAGGTAGTAGCCACCCCACCAGCGTTCGAACTCAAGAAAGCGCGGCGGCTCGGTATCGGCCTTCTTGTACAGGTTGTAGTACTTGTCCCAGAGACTGTTGGACGGATTCAGGTTTTCGAAATTTTGTACCAACCAGGCGCCGTCAAACTTGCCGTTGCCGAGATCCGCCGTATACGACGCCAACCACGTGCCGCCCAGGAGCCCGCCGGAATAGCGCATCGGGTTGTCGCCTTCGCCCTCGCTCCAGGCACCGCTCCAGTACGACATCGGCGCGCCGTTGATCACGATCGGCCCGGTGTCGCCCGGGTCCGAGGCGCCGAGCATCATCGCAGCCCAGCCGCCTTGGCAATTGCCGATGATGGCTGGCTTGGCGCTGTGTGGATGCAGTTCACGCACTCTCTTGATGAACTGTTGCTCGGCCTCGCACACGTCCAGCAGGGTCTGTCCCGGCTCGGGATCGCGGAAGAAGATGACAAAATACACAGGATGGCCGGCACGCATTGCCACGCCGACCTGCGAGTCGTCCTTGAAACCGCCGATGCCCGGGCCATGGCCGGCACGCGGATCGATGATGACGTAAGGGCGGCGGCTATCATCGATCGTCACGCCATCGGGCGGGATAATTTTCAACAGCGCGTAGTTGACGGGCCGTTCGAACTGGCGGGCATCCAGAACGGTCTCGTAGCCAAAATGCAGGACCGGCTTGAGCCCCTGCATGGTGTTTTCGACAAAGTTGTTGCCCCGTTGCCTGAGCGTGTCCCAGAACAGGATGGCACGCTGCATGCTGTCGATGGCATAGGCATAGCTGCTCATCGGATCCATGCCGGCCATCGGGTTGATCGGGCCGGCGCCCGGCTCCCCAACGGCTTGCTGCACGCGGCCACTAAAGGCCTCCTGCGCATTCTTCAGGCGCTTTTGCAGCACCATGCCGGTCTTGAGGCCAACTTCACGCGCGTGCACCAGTTGCTTTGCTGCATCCATGCCGTTCTCCGCTGCGAATCTTGTGACACGGTTGGCCAAGCGTGGTAGCCCAGCCCCCGATGTGCATCTTGCTTCGAACTATAGCGTCGACCTTGGTCGCAATAGAACTGAATCTTTTCGGACGATGAGATAAGAAGGATTTCTTTCCAGGACGGCAGGATGAATGACCATATCCTATTGGACTCTGCGTGCGCTATGCTGAACTGGCGCGGCGCACACACCGCGGACCCGCTGGAGAACGATCATGCGTTATCGCCTGCCCGCCTGCGTGACTGTCACAGTGGCGGCCCTTGTGCTGGGCGCCTGTGCCACTCTCCGGCCCCTGGAAACCGCAGAGGGCATGCTCGGCGGCCCGCAGCATGCCGTGCGCGATACGTTCGGCGCTCCCACGGAAACCTACCAGCTCGCTGATGGCACCACTCGGTGGATTTATTCGAAACAGCCGCTCGGCTTCGAAGTCTACGCGGCAGACTTTGACGCCAACGGCAAGCTCACGAGCTTTCGGCAGATGCTGACCGAGAAAGAAATCTACGAGGCACGCCCGGGGGTCTGGACCAAGCAGGATATTGCCGAGCGCTTTGGCCGTCCGCGCGAGCCCATCGAGTACTACCCGCTGATGAAGCGCGAGGCCTGGTCTTACCGGCTCTATGCGGGCGCCTACATGCCAGCGCATTTCAGTGCCTACTTTGACGAACGCGGCGTGCTCGACCGGACCATGATCATCGTCGATGCGATCGGCGGCGACACGCGAGACGGCAGCAAGTAAGTCGGCCTCAGGCCGCATTGGACAAGAACACCACGATAAGGGCCAGCCGGAGTCCATCCGAAGCAACGCGAGTCGTCGTGCATCCATCAGATTTCGCGTGGAACTGTTCAGCGGACAGCAAAGCACAACGAAATCCGCCGACGGCAGAACCTCGTCGACGGATCAGGCGCTGGGTACCGTACGATCGATTCGTATTTTTCGATCGATCCCGGTGTTCCGTCCTTCTCGACCAGCCGCACGGTACTGCCGAGTCCGAGTTATAGACGATTGCCAGATGGCCCAGGCAAGGCTTTCGGGGCAGGGAATTTGCTTATGACAACAATGTCCTTCGCCCGCCCTAACCAAGGGTATACCCTCTTGTCTTTGCCTTTGCCGGCCGCTTTCCGGTTTCCCCCGCATGCCTGCCTTCACCCTGCCCGCCCTGTCCGCCCGACTCCTCCGCGCCCGCCGCTCGCTGGCCGCCGTCGCCCTCGCCGCCATGTCCGCGGCCGCGCTGACGCCGGCACTGGCCAGCACCCAGAGCCCTGTGCTCGACAAGATCCGCGAATCCGGCACCATCGTGCTCGGTTACCGCGAGTCGGCGCTGCCATTCTCGTTTGCCGATGACAAGGGCCAACCGGCCGGCTATGCGGTCGACCTTTGCGTGCGCGCCGCCGAAGCAGCACGCCAGCAACTGGGCCTGAAAGACCTGAAGGTGCGCTGGATGCCGCTCACGCCGCAGAACCGCATTCCCGCCGTGGTCAACGGGCTGGTCGATCTGGACTGCGCGCCCAACACCAATTCGCTTGAGCGCCAGAAGCAGGTTGCGTTCAGCGTCTCGCACTATGTGTCGACCGTGCGCATGCTGGTGCGCGCCGACTCCGGCATCCGCTCGTTCGGCGACCTGCGCGGCAAGACCGTGGTCACCAGCGCCGGATCGACCGGCGACCGCCACGTGCGCCGCATGAAGGCCCAGTACGGCTACCACGACGTCTACGCCAAGGACCATGGCGAATCGTTCCTGCTGCTCGAATCCGGCCGTGCCCAGGCCTTCGTCATGGACGATGTGCTGCTGGCTGGCCTGCGCGCCCGCGCCAAGGACCCGTCGCAATACGTGATCGTGGGCCCGGCGCTGTCGGTGGAGCAGAATGCGCTGATGCTGTCCAAGGCCGATCCGGAATGGAAGCGCCTGGTCGACCAGGCGCTGGCCAACACCTTTGCCGGCCCGGAGGTCACGGCGCTGCAGAAGCGCTGGTTCCAGCAGCCCATCGGCAGCCGCGGCATCAACCTGGCGCTGGCGCCGTCCGGCGAGGTGCGCGCGGCCTGGAAGCACCCGTCGGACGCGGTCACGGAGTAAACGGGCAAGCGGTCGCGAACCTCAATCGGGCTGGGGCCGCAATTCAGGGTTTCCATGAGGTCGTGGCGCCGGGGCAAGCCCCAAGTTGACAGCAATGTGAGATGTTGGCGACACTGGGCCAAGCCGTCCCGTGCAAGGGACAGGCCACATACACGACCGCCCGACGGCGGCATTTCTCAGGAGAAACCATGAACAAGTTCGTCGCGACCGCGATCGCACTCTGCCTTGGCGCCGCTTCGCTGGCCGTGCAGGCACAGACCGGCGGCAAGAAGCAGTTCGATCCGTATTCCCAGGGCGCCAAGTCGGGTGAGAAGTTTGACCCGTACAGCCAGGGGGCCAAGGCCGGCGACAAGTTCGACCCGTACAGCCAGGGCGCGAACAAGAGCACCCGCAGCGACCTGACCGACGCTTCCGCGCCGGCCGCCGAGCAAAAGCCGGCCAAGAAGTCCACCAAGAAGAAGAGCAAGAAGAAGGCCGCCTCGGCGCCGGCTGCCAGCTGAGCCGCAAGCGCCTGACGCAAAAAAACCCGCCTTGGCGGGTTTTTTTGCTTCCTGCCCCAGCGCACAAGCCTATGGCGCTTGCGTGTCGCGCTCCAGCGCGGTGACATCCACGCGCTGCACCTTGTCATCCTGGCGCACTTCGGTGCGCAGCACGAAGGCGTCGGCGGGGCAATACCAGTCGGTGACATGCATCACGGTCGGCTCAACCTGTACCACTTCTTCGCCAACCAGCACCGGCCCCAGCGAGGTGCGTTTCTCGTAGGTGACCGGCAGGCATTCCTTGCGCCCCAGGACGGTATTGATTGTCTGCCGCTTGCCGACGTGGCGCGAGCCGATATAGATCGACGCATGCTGCGCCCGCATGTTGCTGACCACTTCATCCGATCCCAGCGGGTAGACTTTCAGCGAGACGCTCGACTCAAAGGTCTCGCCCTCCAGCGTGGTGCCCTCGCGCAGGTCCAGCCCGGCGTAGTTGAACACGCCCATGCCGCGGAAAGCCGCCTCGCCGTACATGCGCGCGTAGCGCGCGCGGGCGTTGATGACGGCATGCTGGCTTTCGATGCTGGTCTGGCCGCCGGGCGAACGGCGGTCGATCACCACTTCATGCACCTGGGTGGTAATCACCGGCGGCCCCATCAGCGCCGACAGGGCAGTCTTGGAATTGATCTCCAGTTGCGCGCGGCAGCCGGTCGGACTGCGCACCACATCGCGCAGGGTCATGCTGACCGACATTGGCATCACGCCGTCGCCTTCCATCTGCACATGCGAGCCGGAGCGGAACCATGGGGCACTGCACAGCACGGCCGCCGCCGCTGCCTGCGCCTGGCTTGCCGCAGCCTGCGCCACCGCCGCACCGGCGCCCGGCAGCGCCGCCGCACCCTGGGCGCCGGCATGCTGCGCCAGCGCCATGGCCACGCCCGCCACCAGGCCTGCCAGCCGGTCCCGCTGCGCCTTTTTCTTCACATGAATCCCCGTCTAGAGTTTCCAGGCGCCCCCTGACCCTGCGCCCGGCCTGCCAGGCGACCGCCTGGACACTGAAATTATCGCGTTTTGTTGCATGTGTAACTCGAATTTTTCGCGCAGATCCTGTGGCAGCCGGTGGCCGGCGGGCAGCGGGCAGCAGCCGGCCTGAGCAGCACTTTCTCTCCCCCGCGGCAATCTGGCGCCCCGCAGGCCGTCTCCGGCACCCGCCGGGGGCGGCCTGCCCACCGTGCTACCATTGCCCGCCTCGCGTGTGCCGAGGCGGCAGCGGCGTGCGAGGCGCATGCCAGCGTGCCAGCCGCGGGCGACTTGCCTCCCTGGTGTCCACCAACAGGCAAGGCCATGCGTTGTGATGGCTTCCCGTCACCGCGCGCCCCACGCAGGACCATCGATCCGTCGCGCTTTTCCAGGAGATCTATGCGTAGTTCATCGACCTCGCGGGCTGCCGCGCTGTCCGTTGGAGCCACCACCGCCAGTGCGGTCGCACTGGCCAGCCTGTTTATCCTGCTGGTCTGGTTCGGCACCCTCGACATGCGTCACCTGCTGCGCTCCGATGAAGGCCGCTACGCCGAGATTGCCCGCGAAATGTTCGCTACCGGCGACTGGGTCACGATCCGCTACCACGAACTCAAGTATTTCGAGAAGCCGCCCTTCCACCTGTGGGTGACCACGCTGGCCTACACGCTGTTTGGCGTGGGCGACTGGCAGGCGCGGCTGTGCGTGGCCCTGTCCGGCATCCTGGGGCTGGGCGTGTCGATGCTGGCCGCGGCACGCTGGTACGGCCGGCGCGTGGCGATGCTGACGGGGCTGGTGCTGGTTTCCGCGCCGATGTGGAATATCGCCGGCCACTTCAACTCGCTGGACATGACGCTGGCCGGCGCCATGGCGTGCGTGCTGGCCTTCATGCTGCTGGCGCAGCACCCGGATGCCACCCGCGCCGAACGCCGCAACTGGATGCTCGCCTGCTGGGCGGCGATGGGCGTGGCGGTGCTGGTCAAGGGACTGGTCGGGCTGGCGCTGCCGGGGCTGGTGCTGGTGGTCTACACGCTGGTGACACGCGACTTCCGCTTGTGGTGCCGCCTGCATCTGCCGGGCGGCATCGTCGCCATGCTGGTGGTGACGGTGCCGTGGTTCTGGCTGGTGTCGGAACGCAATCCGGAATTCCTGCATTTCTTCTTTATCCACGAGCACTGGCAACGCTATACCTCGAACGTGCACCAGCGCGAAGGCGCGATCTGGTTCTTCGTGCCGCTGCTGCTGGCCGGCTTCCTGCCCTGGCTGGGCCTGGTTCCGCAAATGTGGAAGGCCGTGCGCGAGCGCGCCGGCGTCGCTCGCGGCACCTCGCCGCGGCCATTCCAGCCCGCCCTGCTGGCGGCGCTGTGGGCCGTGGCGATCTTTGTCTTTTTCAGCCTGTCCGGCTCCAAGCTGCCCGGCTATATCGTGCCGATCTTCCCGGCGCTGGCGCTGCTGGCAGGCGTGGCGCTGGACACGTTGACGGAACGCACGTGGCGCTGGCAGGTCAATGCCATGATTGCCCTGGGCGTGGTCGGGCTGCTGGCGTGCCCGTTTGTCGGCATGATGGACAAGCCCAGCACGCCCAATGTGGTCTATCGGGAATTCGCAGTGTGGACCGGCATCGCCTTCGCGGTGATGCTGGGCGGCGCACTGCTGGCGCGCCGGCTGCTGCGCACGCGTGGGGTGTTTCCCAGCGTGGTGGCCTATGCGCTGGTGATGTTCATCTGCTCCACGGTGGCGCTGCGCGGTCACGAAGCCATGGGCCGGCCCAGTTCCGGCGCGGACCTGGTGCCCGCCATCAATGCCGTGCTGACGCCGGACATGCCGCTGTACAGTGTGGGCATGCTCGACCACACGCTGCCGTTCTACCTGCGCCGCACCACCATCATGGTGGCGCATCCCGATGAGCTGGAATTCGGCATCGGCCAGGAACCGCAGAAGTGGATCCCGACCATCGATGGCTTTATCGCGCGCTGGCAGGACGGCAAGCGCGCGGTAGCGATCATGTTGCCCTCGACCTACGACGCACTGGCTGCGCGCGGCGTGCCGATGCACAGGATCGCCGGTGACCGCCGCCGTGTGGCGGTCGCCAATTTCGCGCTGCCGGGCAATGGCCCGCAGACGCAACCCCCAGGACAGTAACCTGCAACTCCTGCAATTCCTGCACTACGCAGCGCCATGACGCTCTCCACCTTCGCTTTCATCCTGACCGGCGTGCTGCTCAATGCGGCTGCGCAACTGTTGCTCAAGGCCGGCGTCAATGCCATCGGCGCGATCACGCTGGACCGCGGCACGCTGCTGGTGACGGCGCTGCGCGTGCTGACCCAATGGCCGGTGCTGGCCGGGCTGACGCTGTACGTGGTCAGCGTGGGGGTATGGATCGTGGGGCTGTCGCGCGTGGATGTGTCGATCGCCTACCCGATGCTGTCGCTCGGCTATGTGGTCAATGCACTGGCCGCCTGGTGGCTGTTCGGCGAGATGATCGGCCCCTTGCGCGTGGCCGGCATCCTGCTGATACTGGCGGGCGTCTTCCTGATCGCCCGCTCATGACGCGCCTGCGCGCACGCCGCCAGTTCCGACACCGACCGTACTTCCTCGCCCTGCCATGACCGCATCCGCCCCTGAGTTCCTGCCTTTTGTCCGGCCTGACATCGACGCCGCCGCCATTGCCGAAGTCGGCAAGGTGCTGGCCTCGGGCTGGATCACCTCCGGCCCGAAGATGCAGGCCTTCGAGGCCGCGCTGTCAGGCCTGTTCGGCGGACGCCCGGTGCGCACCTTCGCCAATGGCTCGGCCACGATGGAGATCGCGCTGCGCATTGCCGATATCGGGCCGGGCGATGAGGTCATCACCACGCCGGTCACCTGGGTCGCCACCGCCAACGTGGTGCTGGCAGTAGGCGCGCGGCCGGTGTTCGTCGATATCGACCCGCGCACGCGCAATCTCGACCTGGATGCCGTCGAGGCCGCGATCACGCCGCGCACGCGCGCCATCATGCCGGTGTACCTGTCGGGGCTGCCGGTGGACATGGACCGCCTGTACGCCATTGCCAGCAAGCACGGGCTGCGCGTGATCGAGGATGCCGCGCAGGCAATCGACTCGCGCTGGCGCGGCCAGCGCATCGGCGCCCTTGGCGACCTGGTCAGCTTCAGCTTCCAGGCCAACAAGAACATCACCACCATCGAAGGCGGCTGCCTGGTGATGAACACGCCCGAAGAAGCCGTGCGCGCCGAGCGCCTGCGGCTGCAGGGTGTGATCCGCACCGGCATGGACGGCATGGATGTCGAAGAGCCCGGCGGCAAGTTCAACCTGACCGACGTCAACGCCGCGGTCGGGCTGGCGCAGCTGGGCAAGCTCGACGCCATCACCGCGCGCCGCGCCGAGCTGGCCGAGACGTATTTCCGCTGTGCCGCCGACAGTGGCCTGGAGGCGCTGGGCATCGAGCTGCCGCAAGCGCTGGATGCACACGATGCCACCACCAACTGGCACATGTTCCAGGTGGTGCTGCCGACCGAGCGCCTGCAAGGCGGCCCGGCCCGGGCGCGCCAGCAGGTCATGGAGGCCATGCGCGAGCGCGGCATCGGCACCGGCGTGCACTACCCGCCCATTCATCTTTTTACCTACTACCGCTCGCTCGGCTGGCGCGAAGGCATGCTGCCGCATGCCGAACGCATCGGGCGCGGCATCGTCACGCTGCCGCTGTTCCCCGCGATGCAAGCCACCGATGTGGAGCGGGTCTGTGCAATCCTCAGCGAAACATGCAAACGTCTCTCCAAATGAGCCCGGTCGAAGTCTCGGTCGTCATTCCGGTCTACAACGAAGAAGACGGGCTGCAAGCCCTGTTCGACCGCCTCTATCCGGCGCTGGATGGCCTTGGCGAGTCGTACGAGATCATCTTCATCAACGACGGCAGCGTCGACCGCTCGGCGCAGCTGCTGGCGGCGCAGTTCCACAAGCGCCCGGATGTGACCCGGGTGGTGCTGTTCGCCGGCAATTTCGGCCAGCATATGGCGATCCTGGCGGGCTTCGAGCAGACCCGCGGCAAGATCGTGATCACGCTGGACGCCGACCTGCAGAACCCGCCGGAAGAAATCCCGCGCCTGGTCGAAGCCATGCGCGCCGGCCACGACTACGTCGGCACCATCCGCCGCCAGCGCAACGACACCGCGTTCCGCCGCTATGCCTCGCGCGCGATGAACCGGCTGCGCGAGCGCATCACCAAGATCCGCATGACGGACCAGGGCTGCATGCTGCGCGCCTATGACCGCAATGTGGTCGACACGATCAATGCCTGCCGCGAGGTCAATACCTTCATCCCCGCGCTGGCCTACACCTTTGCTTCCAATCCGGTCGAAATCGAAGTCGGTCACGAACAGCGCCACGCAGGCGAATCCAAGTATTCGCTGTACCAGCTGATCCGCCTGAACTTCGACTTGGTGACCGGCTTTTCGATCGTGCCGCTGCAGTGGTTCTCGGCGATCGGCACGATCCTGTCGCTGCTCTCGGGCGTGCTGTTCGTGGTGCTGCTGGTGCGGCGCTTCGTGCTCGGCTCGGAAGTCCAGGGTGTGTTCACGCTGTTCGCAATGAACTTCTTCCTGATCGGCATCCTGCTGTTCGGCGTGGGCCTGCTGGGCGAGTACGTCGGCCGCATCCACCAGGAAGTGCGCGACCGCCCGCGCTACCGCATCAAGGCCGTGCTGGAAGCGGACCGGCGTGTCACGCCGACTGCCGCTGGCGCGGAGCAATGATGCGCGCCGTCGTCTTCGGCTACCACAATGTCGGCGACCGCTGCCTGCGCGTGCTGCATGCGCGCGGCGTGGAGGTTGCGCTGGTGATCACGCACCGCGACCGCCCCGACGAGAACATCTGGTTCCGCCGCGTGGCCGACACCGCCGCCGAGCTGGGCATCCCCTTCGTCTATGGCGAGGACCCTGCCGATCCCGCGATCGCCCAGGCCGTGCGCGACGCTCACCCGGACGTCATCTTCTCGTTCTACTACCGCGCCATGATCCCGGCGGGCGTGCTGGCGCTGGCCCCCGGCGGCGCCTTCAACATGCACGGCTCGCTGCTGCCCAAGTACCGCGGCCGCGTGCCGGTGAACTGGGCGGTACTGCACGGCGAGACCGAGACCGGCGCCACGCTGCACGCCATGGAAGCCAGGCCTGACGCGGGCTATATCGTCGACCAGACCGCGGTGCCGATCCTGCCGGACGACACTGCGGGCGAAGTCTTCGAGAAAGTCACCGTCGCCGCCGAACAGACGTTGTGGCGCGTCCTGCCCGCGATGATCGCCGGGCACACGCCGCAACACCCCAACCGGCTGGCCGAGGGCAGCTACTTCTCCGGGCGCAAGCCGGAAGACGGCCGCATCGACTGGAGCCGCCCGGCCGCCGAGGTCTACAACCTCGTGCGCGCCGTCGCGCCGCCCTATCCCGGCGCCTTTACCGACCTTGCCGGGCACCGCTTCATTGTGGCGCAGGCGCGCCGGCCGCTGCCGGAGCTTGCGCTGGCGCTGCCCGCCGGCACGGCGCCCGGCCTGCATGTGCATGACGGCCAGATCATCGGCCTGTGCGGCGACGGCGGCCTGGTCATGGTCACCCGATTGCTGGCACAGGATGGCTCGGCACTCACGCCGCAAGCCTTCGCCAAACTTATCCATACCGAATCATCCAACGAGGAAAGCCGATGAAAAAGGTCCTGATTCTTGGCGTCAACGGCTTCATCGGCCATCACCTGACGCGCCGCATCCTGGAAACCACGCCGTGGGAGGTCTACGGCATGGACATGTCGTCGGACCGCCTCGGCGACCTCGTCGACCACCCGCGCATGCACTTCTTCGAGGGTGACATCACCATCAACAAGGAGTGGATCGAGTACAACATCCGCAAGTGCGATGTGGTGCTGCCGCTGGTGGCCATCGCCACCCCGGCCACCTACGTGCGCCAGCCGCTGCGCGTGTTCGAGCTGGACTTCGAGGCCAACCTGCCGATCGTGCGCGCCGCGGTCAAGTACGGCAAGCACCTGGTGTTCCCGTCGACCTCCGAGGTCTACGGCATGTGCAGCGATGAAGAGTTCGACCCCGAGGCCTCGCCGCTGGTCTACGGCCCGATCAACAAGCCGCGCTGGATCTATGCCTGCTCCAAGCAGCTGATGGACCGCGTGATCCACGCCTACGGCATGGAGCAAGGCCTGAACTACACCCTGTTCCGTCCGTTCAACTGGATCGGCGCGGGGCTGGATTCGATCTTCGAATCGAAGGAAGGCTCGTCGCGCGTGGTGACGCAGTTCCTCGGCCATATCGTGCGCGGCGAGCCGATCAAGCTGGTCGACGGCGGCGCCCAGCAGCGCGCCTTTGCCGATATCGCCGACGGCATCGACGCGCTGATGCGCATCATCGAGAATCCAAACGGCGTGGCCAGCGGCAAGATCTACAACATCGGCAACCCGGGCAATATCCACTCGGTGCGCGAGCTGGCCGAGATGATGCTGAAGATGGCGGCGGACTATCCGGAATACGCGGAGGAAGCGCGCAAGACGCAGATCATCGAGACCTCCTCGGGCGACTTCTACGGCAAGGGCTACCAGGACGTGCAGCATCGCGTGCCCAGGATCGACAACACCATCGAAGAGCTGGGCTGGAAGCCCGGGATCAGCATGGAAGCGGCGCTGCGCCGCATCTTCGAGGCGTACCGCGGCAAGGTGGTCGAGGCCCGCACGCTGGTCGATTCGGCCAACTGAGCGCGCAACGCAAATGGCACGCATTGCCCTGAAGGTCGACGTCGACACGCTGCGCGGCACGCGCGAAGGCGTGCCGAAGCTGCTGTCGATGCTGGCGGCTGCGCAAGCGCAGGCAACCTTCCTGTTCAGCCTCGGCCCCGACCATACCGGCTGGGCGCTGCGGCGCGTATTCCGGCCCGGCTTCCTGAAGAAGGTGTCGCGCACCTCGGTGGTGTCCAACTATGGCCTGCGCACGCTGATGTATGGCGTGCTGCTGCCGGGGCCGGACATCGGCCGCAAGGGCGCCGCCGAGATGCGCGCGGCGCGCGCTGCCGGCCATGAGTGTGGCATCCACACCTGGGACCACGTCTACTGGCAGGACAACGTGCGCGAGCGCGATGCTGCCTGGACGCGCCGGCAGATGCAGCAGGCGTTCGCGCGCTACACCGAGATCTTCGGCGAAGCGCCGGCCACGCACGGCGCAGCCGGCTGGCAGATGAACGAGGATGCGTTCCGCCAGATCGATGACTGGGGCATGGCGTACGCGTCGGATGGACGCGGCACCGCGCCTTATGTTCCGACGATCGACGGCGTGCCCTGCCGGCACGTGCAGATGCCGACCACGCTGCCCACGCTGGATGAACTGATCGGCACCGACGACCTGACCGAAGACAACGTCCACACCGCGCTGCTGAAGCTGACCGAAGGCACGCGCGACCATGTCTTCACGCTGCATACCGAGCTGGAAGGCGGCAAGCTGGCGCCGGTGTTCGAGCGGCTGCTGGCCGGATGGCGTGCGCAGGGGCACGAGCTGGTGTCGATGGCGACGTGGTATCGCGGGCTGAATCGGCAGGGATTGCCGGAGTTGCCGGTAACGTGGGGAGAGATCCCGGGGCGCAGTGGGGAGTTGATCGTGCAGCCGCAGGGCTGACCGCGTGACTTCTCGTTTGCCGGCAAGCGCTAGCCGCGCCGCTCCGCCCCCACGCGCAGCCCGTTGAACACCACCAGCAGGCTCGCGCCCATATCGGCGAACACCGCCATCCACATCGTCCCCATCCCCAGCACCGTCAGCACCAGGAACACGGCCTTGATGCCGAGCGCCAGCGCGATGTTCTGCGTGAGGATGCCTGAGGTGCGGCGCGACAGGCGCACAAAGGCCGGGATCTTGCGCAGGTCATCGTCCATCAGCGCCACGTCGGCGGTCTCGATTGCGGTGTCGGTGCCGGCTGCGCCCATGGCGAAGCCGATATCGGCACGCGCCAGCGCCGGCGCGTCGTTGATGCCGTCGCCCACCATGCCGATGCGGCCGCCGCGCGCGTGGGCGGCGCCGGCAAGCGCCGCGATGCCGTCGGCCTTGTCCTGCGGCAACTGGTTGCCGCGCGCCTCATCGATGCCGACCTGCGCCGCAATGGCTTGCGCCGTGTGTGGATTGTCGCCCGACAGCATCAGCGTCCTGACGCCCAGTTCATGCAGTTCGGCAATCGCCTGCCGGCTGGTGTCGCGCACGGTATCCGCCACCGCGAACAGCGCCAGCGCCGTGGCGGCGCCGTGGCCGTCGACGCGCGCCAGCAGCACCACGGTCTTGCCCTCGCGCTCAAGCGCTTCGAGCCGCGCCTCCAGCGCCGGCGAGCAGGCGCCCATCTCATGCACCAGGCGATGGTTGCCCAGGCAGTACGCCACGCCCTGCACCTTGCCGCGCGTGCCGCGCCCCGCCAGCGCCTCGAAGTCGTCCACCGGCAGCGTGCCGATCCCGTCGGCCGCGGCCGCCGTGGCCACCGCGCGTGAAACCGGGTGGTCCGAGCGCGCCGCCAGGCTGGCGGCAATGGCGCGCGCCTGCGGCGCGTCCTCGGCCAGCAGCGCATGGTTGGTCTGCGCGGGCTTGCCGTGCGTGATCGTGCCGGTCTTGTCCAGCGCCACCCAGGCCAGGTGCCGGCCCTGCTCTAGGTACACCCCGCCCTTGACCAGGATGCCGCGGCGCGCGGCCGCGGCCAGCCCGCTGACGATGGTCACCGGCGTGGAGATTACCAGCGCGCAGGGGCAGGCGATCACCAGCAGCACCAGCGCCTTGTAGATCCAGTCGACCCAGGCGCCGCCCATGGCCAGCGGCGGCACCACCGCAACCGCCAGCGCAAGCGCGAACACCGTGGGCGTGTAGATGCGCGCGAACTGGTCGACAAAGCGCTGCGTGGGCGCACGGCTGCCCTGCGCGGCCTCGACCGCGTGGATGATGCGGGCCAGCGTGGAATCGCTGGCGGGCGCCGTCACGGTGTACTCCAGCTCGCCGGACTGGTTGATCGAGCCGGCGAACAGCGCATCGCCCTCGGTCTTGTCGACCGGCACGCTTTCGCCGGTGATGGGCGCCTGGTCCAGCGCCGACTGGCCGCGCACGACCTTGCCGTCGAGCGCGACGCGCTCGCCTGGCCGCAGCCGCACCAGCGCGCCCACGGCGACGCCGGCGGCAGGCACGGTCTCCCAGCTGCCATCGGCGCGCTGCACCGTGGCCTGTTCCGGCGCCATCGCCATCAAGCCGCGGATCGCATTGCGCGCCCGGTCCAGCGAGGCTGCCTCGATGCGCTCGGCCAGCGCGAACAGCACCATCACCATGGCCGCTTCCGGCCACTGGCGCAACAGCAGTGCGCCGGTGACGGCAATGCTCATCAGCGCATTGATGTTCAGGTTGCCATTGCGCAGCGCGATCCAGCCCTTGCGGTAGGTGGTCAGCCCGCCCAGCGCCACCGCCGCCAGCGCCAGCACGGCGGGCAGCCACGGCAAGCCCAGGCCCAGCCACTCCGCAGCTTCGGCACCCAAGGCGGCCACGCCGGCCAGCGCCAGCGGCCACCAGGGCTTGCTTGCCGTGGTTTGCGGCAAGACTTGCTGCGCGGCCTCGGTGCTCAGCGGCACCGGCTGCATGCCCAGGCTCTCGATCGCCCTGGCCACCGGCTCCGCCGACGGCAAGGTGTGATGCACCGTCAGCACCCGCTGGATCAGGTTGAACTCCAGCGCCGCCACGCCGGCCATGCCGCCCAGCTTGTTGCGGATCAGCGTTTCCTCGGTCGGGCAGTCCATCGCGTCGATGCGCCACGCAGCGGTCTGCGCGCCGGCGGGGATGTCGACCGGTGCGGCGGGCGTCAGCGCAACCGTGGACGAGCAGCCGCCGCCGCAGCAGGCGGAAGCCGCCGGTGCCTGCCGGGCCTCGGCATGGCCATGCCCATGATGGTCATGATCGTGGTCGTGGTGATGGTCGTGATCATGCCCGCCATGCCGGTGGGCGGCGCCATCATGCGCGTGGGCAGCGTGATCTTGAGGGAGTGCGTCCTCAGGTGACGTGCGAGCCATATCTTGTTGTTCCCGCTGGTTTAGCCTGATGACATTGAAGACCCTGTAGCGACTACAGAGTCAAGCGGCATGGCAGCGACTGCGCACCATGCCGCGGCGGCACGTCAGTGCTCGCAGTTGACCATCCAGGACATGCCGAAGCGGTCCACCAGCATGCCGAAGCCTTCGGCCCAGAAGGTCTTCTGGTACGGCACCACCACCTGGCCGTCTTCGCTCAGGCCGTCGAAGATGCGCTGGCCCTCGTCCTTGCTGACCGCCCCCACCGACAGGCTGAAGCCGCTGAACGCCGGGCGCTCCCCGCGCCGGCCGTCGGACGCCATCACCTGGTTCTCGCCGAACTGGATATTGGCGTGCATCACCTTGTCCTTCCAGTCATCGGGAACCTCCATGCCGGGGCTAGGCGGGGCATCCTTGTAGCGCATCGCGAACGTGACCTGCGCGCCCAGCACCTTGCCGTAGAAGGCCACGGCCTCATCGAAACGGCCGCCAAAATCCAGATAGGGTTGCACCTGCATATCGCTCTCCTTGTGAATGGTCGATCGGGCTGCATGGCATTGGCTGTTCGCCCGCGCGCCATTATGCGCGCGTGCCGGTCCGGTGCAAGCGCCCAGCCGGATTCAGGAGACCGCGGCGGGGGCCGGCGCGGGCGGCGCGGCAGTGGCCAATGCCTCGGCGGGAAATTGCAGCGAGAACATCGTTTCGCCTTCAACGCTGCGCACCGTCACGCTGCCGCCATGCAGCCGCATGATGGTGTCGACGATGGCCAGCCCCAGCCCGGTCGACGCCGCCGAGTTGCGGCGCGACGGATCGGCCCGGTAGAAGCGCCCGAAGATATGCGGCAAGGTCTCGGGCGGGATCGCCGGCCCGGCATTGGTCACGCGGAGGCAGGCCGTGCCGCTGACCGGGGCCGGGGCGCGCTCCACGTCGAGCCGCACCGTGCTGCCCGCCGGCGCATGGCGCAGCGCATTGTCGAGCAGGTTGGTGACCGCGCGGCGCAGCAGCGTCTGGTCGGCCTGCACCATTGCCGTACCGGTCACCGTCAGCGCGACCTCGCGGTCGGCGGCCACGGCCTCGAAGTACTCGGCCATCTTGTCCAGTTCTTCGCGCGCGTCCAGCGTGCGGATGCCCAGCGCCACCTGCGCATGGTCGGCGCGCGCCAGGAACAGCATGTTCTCGATCATGCGCGCCAGGCGCTCGTACTCTTCCAGGTTGGATTCGAGCAGCGCCTCATACTCGGCCACGCCGCGGCTCTGCGCCAGCGTGACCTGGGTCTGGCCGATCAGGTTGCTGATCGGCGTGCGGAAATCATGCGCCAGGTCCGCCGAGAACTCGGACAGCCGCGAGAAACTGTCCTGCAGCCGCGCCAGCATGTCGTTGAGGGCCGCCGCCAGCTCGCGCAGCTCGGCCGGCGCGCTGCCCACGTCAAGCCGCGTGGCAAGGCGACTGGTGGTGACCGCGGCGGCATCGGCGGCCATGCGCCGCAACGGCCGCAGCCCGCGCCGCGCCAGCACGAAGCCCAGGCCCGCCGCCACGGCAGCGCCGCACAGCGTGGCCCACAGCACCTGGTGGCGGTAGTCGCGGATCAGCGCCACGCGGTAGCCGGCATCGCGCAGCACCACGATCTCCACGGCCTTGTCCGAATCCCCCAGCTGGCCCAACGCCGCAATGCCGCGCGAGGGCACGCCATTCTTGGGGTACCAGGTCTGCAACATGCTCTTCTCTGGCTGCGTGGTGGCGGGCAGCACGCGCAGCGGCGGCACCGATTCATTGCGCGGATTGAGCGTGACCAGCGGCTCGCCCTGGCGTGAGCGCACCACCAGGATCAGCCCCTCGTGGCCCATCGCAATATCGGCAAAACGGTGGGTATCGGCGCGTATCTCGGCCTCGCTGCGCACCTCGCGCAGCAGGTGGCGCACCAGCAGCACCTCGCCGACCAGCTCGCTTTCATCGCGCCCCTCCAGCTGCGCCGACAGCGCCCCGGACAGGTAGGCCGCCACGCTGGCGAGAATCACCGCCGTGGCCAGCCCGTACGCCAGCGCCAGCCGCGTGGTAAGCGAAGACGGCAGCCGCATCATGCGTCCTGGTCCCGGTCCTCGCTGTCGTCCAGCACGTAGCCCATGCCGCGCCGCGTGTGGATCAGCTTATGCGGGAAGGGATCGTCGACCTTGGCGCGCAGGCGCCGGATCGAGACATCGACCACATTGGTATTGCTGTCGAAGTTGACGTCCCACACCTGCGAGGCGATCAGCGAGCGCGACAGCACCTCGCCGCGCCGGCGCGCGAGCAGGTACAGCAGTGCGAACTCCTTGGAGGTCAGGTCGATCTTCTGGCCGGCGCGCACCACGCGGCGGCGGATGGCGTCGATCTGCAGGTCGGCCACTTCGATGAACTCGCTCTCGCGCAGCGGGCCGCGCCGCAGGATGGTGCGGATGCGCAGCACCAGCTCGGCAAAGGCAAAGGGCTTGACCATATAGTCGTCGGCGCCGAGCTCCAGCCCCTTGAGGCGGTCGGACAGCTCGTCGCGCGCGGTCAGGAACAGCACCGGGGTATCGCGCTCGCGGCGCAGCTCGCGCAGCACCTGCCAGCCATCCAGGCCGGGCAGCATCACGTCCAGCACGATCAGGTCATAGGGATGCTCGCGCGCATGGGCCAGGCCATCCGCGCCGTCGCGCGCCAGGTCCACCACGAAGCCGGATTCGGTCAGGCCCTTGTGCAGGTAGTCGCCCGCCTTGGGTTCGTCCTCGACAATCAGGATACGCATGATTCGATCACTTTCCGGGCGGCACCAGCGCCGCCATGGCGTAACGCTAGCCGAGGATGAGCGCCAATGGGCAAAGATTTCACAAATGTCATCGCCATGCCAGGGCAATGCAGGCGAAAACCCCGGTAAAATGCGCGATCATCACCGGCGTCGTGCCGGTTTGCGCCACCCTTTCCCCCATTCTGCCCGCCCCCCGCCGATGAAACGCCTGCCGAATTGCCTGCTGCTGTCCCTCGCCATGCTTGCGCTGCCCGTCTCCGGCGCTGCAGCGGCAACGGCCACGGTATGCAGCGCGGTACAGGCAGCCGGGCTGTCGCTGCCGGAACGGCATGCGGCCGCAAAAATGGAGGCGGAAGCGGCACTGGACGGCACCGGCCCGGGCACCTGCCGCGGCAGCGCGGTCCAGGTGATGGCCGAGCCTTCCGGCAGCGGCCATCCGCTGCAGCTGCACGATTCCGATGCGCCGCAGGCGACCGACCACGGCGCCACGCCGCTGGAGACGCAGCCATCGGCCGCGTCCGGCGTGCTGCGCGAACTGCCTGCGGAGGTGCTGGTGCATTGGGCGCACGCGGCACCAATGGCCACGCCGGCGGTGTTCACCGGCACCCAGCCGCTGGAACGCCTGCTGCCCGCACGCTGCTGAGCGCGTCGTAGCGGGCACAGCGCCCGCATCGCTTCCCTTCCGTTTTGCGGAATACCCCTGGCGCCGGCAAGGCGCGGCGGATTGTCCCGCCTGCGCGTCTTAGCCTGCGCGTTTTATTCGACGCGGAAGAATTCGATCGACTGCCCGGCGTTCACGGCCCGCTGCAGCCAGTCCGGATACTCGCCCTGCCCGTCCCAGCTCTGGCCGAGCGCATTGCGGTATAGCGGGCGCGCAGCGGCAGCCTTGGGGGCGGCCTGCGGGATAAGCTGGGCCACGGCTGGCGCGGCGTCAGGCGCCGGCTCAGGCCCGGCGTCGATGGCAACATGATCAAAGCACCCGGCGGCGACAAGATCGTCGAACGTCAGGGCATGACGGTCCATTTGCTCGCGGATCCACGCCACCGCAGCGAGTTTGGCTGAATCAGACTCGGACATGACTCTCGTGAGAGGCCCGCTGCATTTCCGCGGGCAATGAAAAACCGGCGATGGAACCGCAGGCCGGTCGGATAGCCGTGATTCTACAGCCTTTGCCCGGCGCTGCTGCGTTTCCGTCGTGGGCGCGCGGCCAATTGCCGTGCGCTTGCCGCGCTCGTCCGCTGCCGAGTGACAGCAATGTCATGTGCCGGTCATGCTCGTGTGGGCACGCGCTGTCTAGACTTGCTTCACCGCCGCCCATTTCGGGCCGGCACCCTTACGGAGAAGCGACTCATGCAAGCACTCAGGCAAGTCTTTGTGGCCACCGCCCTTATTGCTGCCGTGGTCGGCACTGCGCAGGCTGCACCGCGCAGTGCCGATCCGTTCAGCGACGGGGCGCACAGCGCCACCGGCACCCGCAGCGCGTTCACGGACGGTGCGAACGCCGCAACGGGCCCGCGCAGCACCTTTACCGACGGCGCGCATAACCCCAACGGCCCGCGCGACAGCTTCAGCGACGGCGCGTGACGGTAGCCGGCCGGGCAGCGCCTCAGCGCACCTCGCCGTAGATGCGGCGCGCATCGGCGGCGTCGGCAATCGGCCGGCCCAGCGTCAGGCCGCCTTGCACCGCCTGCGCCACCAGCGCATGGTTGCCGGGTGCGCGGCTGCCGTCGCGCAGCAGCAGGTTGTTCTCGAATCCCACCCGCACATGGCCGCCAAATGCGGCGGCCGCGGTCACGCAGGCATTCTCTTCGCGGCCGAAGGCGCAGATCGCCCACGGCAACGCGTCGCCGGACTCGCCCGCGGCCTGCAGGAACGGCAGCAGGTCGTGCGGCGACGACACCTGCCCGGCGGCATAGCGCCCCAGCACGTACAGCACCGACCATGCGCCCGGCGGCACCATGCCGCGCTCGCGCATCGACTGCCAGCGCCGCACATCGGCCACGTCATACAGGATCACCTGCGTCATCACGCGCTCACGCGCCAGCCAGGCGAAGAACGCCGCCAGTTCGCTGTCCGGGATGTCCGGCACGGCGACTTCGCGCAGGCCCACCGAAACGGCTTCGGGCCGCAGCTCACGCACCATCGCCATCTGCTCCGCGGCCTGGTAGACGCCCGCGGCCTCGCTCGTCACCTGCACCAGCAACGCTTCGCCCACGGCCTGCTTCACCGCGGCCAGCGCGTCGCGGTAGGCCTGCACGTCGAGCGAGTGGCGGCCTTCGGCATCGCGCACATGCATGTGCATCATGGCCGCGCCGGCATCCAGGCAGGCGCGCGCTTCAGCGGCCAGTGCGGCGGCGGTCAGCGGCACCGCCGGATGGTCGCTGGCGCGCTTGTAGGCGCCGTTGGGCGCCACGGTGACGATCAGCGGCGCATCGGCCAGCGGCACGCGGGCCGCGGCTACGGGGGCTTGGGAAGGGGTCCGGGTCATGGCTCGATCTCGGGCAGTTCAGGCGCGATCAGCGCCAGGCCGGCGCGCAGCAGGCTGTCATAGCGTGCGCGCTCGGCGGAAATGGTTTCGGGGGTCCACTGGTAGAAGCCTTCGCCGCGCTTCATGCCGTGGCGGCCGTCGGCGGCGCGCTCGGACAGGCAGCGCGCCGGATGGTCGTCGTTGCAGAAGGTCGGGTACATGGTGGCGCCGGCGGCCGCGTGCACGTCGATGCCCGCGTGGTCACGCTGCAGCACCGGCCCGGCCGCCAGGAAGCGAAAGCCAAAGCCGAAGCGCACCGCCGCATCGACATCCTCGGGCGAGGCAATGCCGCGGTCGATCAGGCTGAATGCCTCGCGCGACAGCGCATGCTGCAGCCGGTTGGCAAGAAAGCCCGGCAGGTCCTTGCGCACCTTGACCGGCACCATCGCGCAGCGGCGCATGAAGGCGATCAGCGCGTCGGCACAGGCCTCGTCGCTGTCATCGCCCATCACCACTTCCACCAGCGGCACCAGGTGCGCCGGCATGAAGAAGTGCAGGCCGAGCATGCGCACACGCGAGTCGAGTCCCGCGCCGATGGCGCTGATCGGGAAGCTGGAGCTGTTGCTGGCCAGCACCGTATCGGGCCGCGCGCGCCGCACCAGCTCGGCAAAGAGCGCCTGCTTCAGGTCCAGCTGTTCCGGGATGCACTCGATCACCAGGTCCACGGTGGACCAGTCCACCGCATCCAGCGTCGCGGCCACCGCCAGGCGCTCCGCGCCTTGTTCACGGCCGATCGCGGCCAGGTTGCCGCGCACGCGCCCGGGCATGGCGCCGGCGCGGCCGGCATCGGGCTCGACCACGGTGGTGCGGCACAGCGCGCGGGTCAGCACCACGGCAACATCGGCGCCCATGGTGCCGCCGCCCACCACCACCGCATGCGCGGCGCCGGGGCGGCTCAGGATGACCGGTGCGGTCGGGTTCGGCATAGGTTCTCCCAGGGGATGCGACGTGGCGCGCACTCGCCATCGCGACAAATCCTGATGGCGGGGCATCGAATCCCGGCAGTGTAGAGAACTTGCTTTGATTGAAGAAGTCGATTCTATGGATAGAATGATCCACAAATCAGATCAATCGTGTGATTCGGCCGGCGGACGCCGCCGGCCCGCTGCCGCAGATGAAAATCAACCTGTCGATGCGCGACATCGAAACCACGCTGGTGCTTGGCCGCACGCTCAACTTCCGCCAGGCCGCCAACCAGCTGCACGTGTCGCAATCCGCCCTGTCCACGCAGATCCTGCGCATCGAGGAATCCCTCGGCGTGCGCCTGTTCGACCGCACCACCCGCAACGTGCGTCTGACCGCGGCCGGCCAGGTCTTCATGCAGCAGGCCGCGCTGCTGCAGGCGGCGTTCCGCGGCGCCATCGACGCCGTGACCGGCATTGCCAGCGCCGAGCGCGGCCAGGTGGCGGTGGCGGCGCTGCCCTCGCTGGCGGCGCGCATGCTGCCGCGCGTGCTGATGGCCTACCACCAGGCGCGCCCGGAAGTGGCGCTGAAGGTATTCGATACCCTCTCCGGCCCGGCCTTCGATCTGGTGCGCGCCGGCGACGTGGATTTCGCGCTGACCGCGGCCGATCCGCAACAGGCTGACCTGCAGTATGAGCCGCTGCTGTCGGACCGCTTCGTGCTGCTGATCCCGTCGGCGCACCCGCTCGCGCGCAGCCCCGGGCCGCTGCGCTGGGCCGATACCGCCAGCGCGCCCCATGTGTCGATGACGCACCCGAGCAGCGTGCGCCAGTACGCGGAATGGGCCTTCCTGCAGAACCGCATCCGCTTCCAGCCGGTATTCGAGGCCGAGCGCCTGGCCACCATCGCGGCCATGGTCGAATGCGGCTTCGGCGTGGCCGCGCTGCCAGAGATCGCGGCCGGCACGGTGCGCCAGCCCGGCATTGTCGAGCGCCTGCTGACGGCGCCGGTGACCGAGCGCTCGATCGGGCTGGTGACCTCGCGCAACCGCAGCCTGTCGCCGGCGGCTGCCGAACTGGCGGCGGCGGTGCGCGCGCAGCTGGCGAGTCCGCCCGTCCAGGATACGGTGGACACGACGGCCCGGTGAACTAGTAGATGCTGGCTGGCCATGGCGCGCAGGCGACGCCGGCCTGGTTCCAAGCCAACCTGGTGCGCCCGCCGCTGCGCGGCGTCACGAAAAACAAGGGCGGGCCCGGCACAGCGCCAGGCCCGCAACCCTCAGGAGGGATCCTTGGTACGGGTACGCGAGACCGCCGCCATGATGCCGATGCCAAGCACGATCAGGCAGGCAATACCGATATACACGGGCGCGAGGCCAGCGGTTTCCATGCCCCAGGCAACGCCGGCAACCAGGACCAACAGGCCGATAATGTATAGCGCGAATGACATGAGTCGGCTCCTTGCGGTGGTGCAACCTGGCTTCAATGTAGGCAGGGCGCGAGGCGCAAGGGATAGGACAAGGGCGGAAGCTGGCGTAGGCGGGTTCTGACCTTGTGGTGTTGTGCGCGGCGGTCAGCTCCGGCGGCAAAGCCTCTCCGGGGCTCACCGCTCCACCTGCGCCGGCATCTCTGCCAGACGCTGCACCGATGCCCGCAGACCCTCCAGTATCGTGTCCGCCACCTTCTGCGGAAAACCCGCGGGCAGTGCTGCGCCGACCTCGGCGATCACCGCCGGGGTCCGCGCGATGATGCGCCCGATCAGCGCCTCGGCATCGGCACCCAGGAAACAGCGCGGTGCCATCGCATTGAAATGGCGGCGCTGGATATCGCGCAGGCCGTAGTGCCGGCTGCGGCCGGCGACCGCCATGGCCAGCTTGGCCTTGTGCCAGGAGAACTGGTTGGCGCCCTGGCCCACCACCGGCCAGATCGACATCACGTCGTACAGCGGCGTCATGCGGTAGCGCCCGCCGGCCAGCAGGCGGATGCTGAAGTTCTTGGCGTGCCCGTCCGGTGCCGCCAGCAGCCAGAACAGCAACTGCGCGGCCAGCAGCGTCTGCAGATCATCGGCCTGGGCCACTGAGTTGCGCAGCACCGTGGCGATCTCGATCATGCCGGGCCCGCCATCGGCCTCGTATTTCTGCAGCGGGCTGTGGCCGAACACCTGGCAGAAATCTTCCTGCAGCAGCCGCAGCAGCCAATTGCCTGACGGATGAGGCTGGCGGTCGAAACGCGTGACGCTCAGCACCTTGCGGCGGCCGAACGTCAGCATCTCGCAATCGGCCACCGGCAAGCCATAGGCGGCAAGGATCTTCAGGCACAGCCATTCGTTTTCCACCGACGTGCTCAGGTCGGCCCTGCGGTTTCCCACCAGGCCCAGTGGCAGCTTGAAAATATGTGTGGTCGGGGTGGCGCCATGCGGCCGCAGCCATTGGCCGTCATGGCGCAGCAGCGCAGTCTTCTCCTGCGCGCCGGCCATGGAGATGCGGAAGTCGTCGTCGTGCTCATGCCGCCCAAGCGCGGGGGTGGCGACGATATCCTCCAGCCAGCGCTCGATCTGCTCGTCCGATAGCGGTTCGCCTTCGATCCGGTCGATGCCCGCAGGCGCTTCGTCTTCGCCCAGGATCTGCACCGCGCCCACGCAATCGCGGCCGATGGCGGCGAGCAGCTCGAAGGCTTCCACCGAGCCGGTCTGGAAGCGCAGCGCCAACCGGCGCCGGATGGCCTCGCTGTCCGGCAACAGGTTGTCGAAGTAGTTGCGCACGGCATCCCCACGCACCACGCGCCGGTTGCCCAGGCCATACCCGAGCGACAGAGACAGGGGCCGCCCGGCTTCAGAGCGGATCCAGTCCTCGTCGTATTCCAGTTCCATCCCGGTACCGGACGGCTGGCGCCAGGTGCCCACGCGCTGCCCGTTGGCCCAGACCGACAGCGCCGGCGTACGTGACCTGCGTGCCGCCATGATTACCACGCCACGTCGGACACCTCGGCGGCCCCCGTGGCCCGGTCCTGAACCACCAATTCCAGCCCGAGCGCGCCGACCAGCGCCAGCAACTGGTCGACGCTGATGGTGTCGGGGTTCAGCTCCATGTGCGACATCCGGCTCTGGCTGATATTCAGCCGCGCGGCGGCCTCGGTCTGGTTCAGGCCGGCCGCCTTGCGCGCTGCCTGCAGGATCTGGCCAAGCTGCCAGGGAGTGGAGACGATTTGCTTCATCGTGCCGATGGAATACCAATATGATAGGTATTTCTATATTAGCGACAACATGGGTATTTTTCAAATACCTATCTCATAGGTATTTTTTATTTAACGATGTCATGACTATATGTGCCCGAAGCCGCATTCTGTAGCGCAGCATCGTGCCGGGCTCTGTATCTGTCCCCCGCCCCCGCGCCCCCGTATACTCTGGGGCCGGAGGCGGCCCAGCCGTCCCGCCGGCGGAGGACCCTGGCGTGGCATCACGCAAACGGGGCCGCGCCTCACCGATCCCAAACATACAAGCAACGGAGCAGCAGCATGCGTGTCGCATTTCTCGGACTGGGCGTCATGGGTTTCCACATGGCCGGCCACCTCGCCACCAAGGGGCACGAGGTCACCGTGTACAACCGCACCGCCGCCAAGGCGCAGGCCTGGGTCGGGAAGTTCGGCGGCAAAGCGGCTCCCACGCCGGCACAGGCCGTGCGCGATGCGCAGGTGGTCTGCTCCTGCGTGGGCAATGACGACGACCTGCGCGCGGTGCTGACCGGGCATGACGGCGCCTTCTTCAGCGCGCCCAGCGGCTGCATTTTCGTGGACCACACCACCGCCAGCGCCAACGTGGCGCGCGAACTCCACGCCGCCGCGCGCGAGCACGGCCTGCACTTTGTCGACGGCCCGGTCTCCGGCGGCGAAGTCGGCGCGGAGAAAGGCATCCTGACCATCATGTGCGGCGGCGATGCCGACGCCTATGCGCGCGCCGAACCGGTCATTGCCGCCTACGCACGCGCCGTCACGCGCATCGGCGAATCCGGCGCCGGGCAACTGGCCAAGATGGTCAACCAGATCAGCATCGCCGGGCTGATCCAGGGCCTGTCCGAGGCCATCGCCTTTGGCGAGCGCGCCGGGCTGGACATGCGCCTGGTGCTGGACGTCATCAGCAAGGGCGCGGCCGGCTCATGGCAGCTCGAGAACCGCGGCCCCACCATGATCGACAACAAGTTCGACTTCGGCTTCGCGGTGGACTGGATGCGCAAGGACCTGGGCCTGTGCCTGGACGAGGCGCGCCGCAACGGCGCCGGCCTGCCGGTGACGGCGCTGGTCGACCAGTTCTATGCCGACCTGCAGCAGATGGGCTGCGGCCGCGCCGACACTTCTTCGCTGATCAAGCGCCTGCGCCAGCACGCCGGCGACGCCTGACGCCACCGCTGCGCCACCTGCGTCGTCCGATTCCTACAGCGCAATCGGCGTGTCTCGGAGAGGCCCCTGCCCGGCATGGGCCTAAGCTGGACACATGGGGCCGGTTGCCTGCAACTGGCCCGCCAACGATGCAGGAGACCATCATGTGGAAACTCGCAGGTGCACTACTGGTAAGCGCAAGCATGGCGCTGGCCGGCTGTACGGCGGCGGGCGCGGTGGCCGGCGGCGTGGCCGGACACGAGCTGACTGACGGCAGCGCCGCCGGGACCATCGGCGGTGCCGTGGTGGGCGGCGTGATTGGTCACGAACTGGGCAAGTAAGCAAACCCTGGCCCCTGGGCCCAACAAGCAGAAAGGCCGCTTCGCGCGGCCTTTCTGCTTCTTTTGCGGGTTCAGGCTTTCGGCCGGCACGACGCGTCGCCGGCCGCCCGCCGCAGCCGCTGCCACACCAGGACAGGCAGCCGCAGCATGAAGCCGGCCAGCAGCCGCAGGTGCATGCCGGTCAGCAGCAGGTTGTCGCGCAGATAGCGGAAGTGTGACACCCCACCCTCGCGCTGGCCGAAGTAGCGCACCGGGGCGTCGGCATTGATGGGGCGCACGCCGCGCCAGCACAGCCGCACCGCCACTTCCGGGTCGAAGTCGAAGCGGCGCATCCAGCGGCTCTCGCGCATGACGGCGCGCAGCGGCGCGATCGGGTAGACGCGAAAGCCGTACAGGGAATCCCCGATGCCCGCCCATAGCGTCTCGACATCCGCCCAGAAGTTGGACATGCGCCGCCAGTAGACCCGCTCGCGCGGCGCGCTGGCGTCGAAGACGGGCCGGCCCAGCACCATGGCGCCCGGGTTGCGCTGTGATATCGCCATGAATTGCGCAATCAGGTGCGCGGGGTGCTGCCCGTCCGAATCCATCACCAGCACATGCGTGAAACCGGCCGCGGCGGCGGAATCGATGCCATGCAGCACCGCGGTGCCCTTGCCCTGGTTGTGCGGCAGCACCAGGACGCGCAGCCCGGGATCGGTGGCTGCCTGCGCCAGCAGCCACTGGTCGCTGCCATCGGTGCTGCCGTCCACGACCACCCAGACCGGTGTCCAGGCGGCGCGCGCCGCGCGCAGCACCTCATGCAGGCGCACGCCGGGGTTATAGCTGGGGATCAGCACCAGGTGCGTGGCGGACGGCTCGGCGTCACCCATCGGGCAGGCGCTGCCGCCGGCTACCAGTGCGGGCCCGGGCATGGCTTGCTGCGGCATGTCGTGCTCCGGTCCTGGCTTTGGAAAGGGGGGAAGGTTGGGTGCGGCTGCCGAACTAGCGCGTACGGTGTTCCGCCAGATAGTTGGCCAGGCTGCCCAGCGAGGCGAAGATGGTCTTGTTGTCGGGGTTGTCCGAACGCAGTTCGACCCCGTACTTGCGCGACACCAGCAGTGCGATCTCGAGGATATCGATGGAATCCAGCCCGAAGCCTTCGCCATAGAGCGGCGTGGCGGCGTTGATATCCTCCAGCCGTAGCTCGGCAATTTCGAGTTCGTCGATGATCAGGCGGGCAAGTTCGGTTTCGAGTTCGGTCATGTCGCTAGGTGGCTGGAATGCCGCTGCGGCATGGGTCCGGGAAAGGTTGTCCAGGCCGCATGGCAGGGCAACCGATGCTATCAAAAGGGGCAAATCCCAGCCAGTTGAGAGAAGTTTAGTAACAACAAAGGCAGGCCTTTTGGGAATCATCACCACGTCGGGCCGGTCTTTTGGGGTATAAAGCGTTCGCTTCGCGCACCACGCGGCGCCATTTCCGGCAACGCCGTGCACCAAGCGACTTACGCTACACACAATATACCCTCGCAGATGCCATCGAGCCAGCAATTCGACCGCCCCTCCACGCCCGCCGCGCCAGCCACGCCTGTACGGCAGGATGCCGTGCCGGCAGGCCGGCGCCATGGCTGGATTGCAGCGGTGGCCGCCTTTGTCGCCTACGAATCCGCCCTGCACCATGCGGCACACCAGCCAGGTGCCGAAGTCGCCGCGCTGTGGCTCGGGGCGGCGCCGTTCCTGCTGATCGGCTTCCTTGCCTGCCTCCGCACTTGGGGGCGCCTGCCCGCAATGGCCGCCTTGCTGGCCGCCTGCGCCGCCCTGTGGATCTGGCGCATGCCGTTGGCCGCGCATTTCGGCTGGACCTATTTCCTGCAGCACGCCGGCATCAATGCCGCGCTGGGCGTGATGTTCGCGCTGAGCCTGCGTCCCGGCCGCACGCCACTGTGCACGCAGATCGCGACGGCAATCCATGGCCAGCTGCCCCCCGCGCACCTGCGCTACACGCTGCGCGTGACCCAGGCCTGGACGCTGTTCTTTGCCGCGATGGTAGGTGTATCGACGCTGCTGTTCGTGCTCGCGCCGGTGGCGACCTGGTCCAGCTTCGCCAACCTGGCCACGCCGCTGCTGATCGCGCTGATGTTCGTGGGCGAAGCCGTGTGCCGCCGCGTTGCCTTCCCGGGCATGGCCCACGGCGGCCTGCTGGACGCGGTGCATGGCTATCGCGCAGTCATGGCTGCCCGTGCGGACCGGCCCGGTTTGCCGCGCTGACGCGCCGCAAACCGGCCCCTACACTGGCAACAGGCACAGGCTCAGCCCCATGACCATGCTCCCGATCGTCGCGCATGCCTCGCCCGAAGACATCATCGCCTGGGCGCACGGACGGCCTGTCAGCGTGCGCCAGTTCCTGGCAGATGCGTCCAGCCTGGCCGATGCGCTGCCCGCAGGCGGGCACGTATTCAACGCCTGCACCGACCGCTACCGCTTCACCGTCGGCCTGTGCGCCGCGCTGCTGGCGGGCAAGGCCACCCTGCTGCCGCCATCGCATACGCCGGAGATGGTGCGCCAGCTGGCCGACTTTGCCCCGGACGCCTTCTGCCTGCACGACCAGCCTGACGCGGCATTCGCCATGCCGGCGTTCCACTATCACGACGGCCTGCGCGGCGCGGCCACGGACGGGCCGGTCGAGATCCCGCGGATTGCCGCGACCCAGGTCATGGCGTACGTGTTCACGTCAGGCTCGACCGGCACGCCGGTGCCGCACCGCAAGACCTGGGGCGCGATGGCCCGGTGCGCGCAGGCCGCGGCACAGCGGCTCGGCCTGCTGGACGGGCGTGCCTGGACCGTGGTGGGCACGGTGCCGCCGCAGCATATGTTCGGGCTGGAGGCCACGGTCATGCTGGTGCTGCAGGGCCGCGCGGCCCTGGTGGCGGCCCCGGCCTTCTATCCCGCCGACGTGCACGATGCCCTCGCCTCGGTGCCGGCCCCGCGTGCGCTGGTCAGCTCGCCCGTGCACCTGCGCACGCTGGTGCAGTCGGGCATGGCAATGCCGCCGGCAGACCTGGTGCTGTGCGCGACCGCCCCGCTTGGCCGCCAGCTGGCGGGCGAGACCGAGACCCTGTTCGGCGCTCCGCTGTGCGAGATCTACGGTAGCACCGAGACCGGCCAGATCGCCACGCGCCGCACCGCGCAGGCTGATGCCTGGACACTGGTGCCGGGCGTGCGGCTGCAGGCACGCCAGGGCGCCGGCGCCGCCGAGACCTGGGCCGAAGGCGGCCATATCGAGCAGCCGGTGCCGCTGGGCGACGCCATCGCGCCGCTGGATGCCGGCCACTTCCTGCTCCATGGCCGCAAGGCCGACATGCTGAATATCGCCGGTAAGCGCACCTCGCTGGCTTACCTGAACCACCAGCTCACGGCCATCGACGGCGTGCGCGACGGTGCGTTCTTCATGCCCGATGATGCGCACGAAGGCGACACGCATGGCCACGTGGTGCGGCTGGTGGCCGTGGCAGTGGCGCCAGGCGTCGCCCCGGCGCAGCTGCAGCAGGCGCTGCGCGCGCGCATCGACCCGGCCTTCCTGCCACGCCCGCTCCTCTTTGCCGACAGCCTGCCGCGCAATGCGGCCGGCAAGCTGCCGCGCGAGGCCCTGGCGGCGCTGGTCGCAAGGCTTGCCGGGGCGCACCACGGCGATAGCGCGGCAAGGCCCGGCTTTGTCATCGACGCCGATCACCCGGCCATCGCCGGCCACTTTCCCGGCCATCCGATCGTGCCGGGGGTGGTACTGCTGGACCACGCGGTGCTGGCACTCGGCATTGCAATGGGCCGCCGCCTTGCCGTCACCGAGGCCGGCACCATCAAGTTCCTGAGCCCGGTGACCCCGGGCGAGCGCGTTGAGATCCTCCACCAGGCCGACGCAGCGGCCGATGGCGGCGTGAGTATCCGCTTCACGCTGCGCAGCGCCGGACGCGACGTCGCCAGCGGCACGCTGCAGGTGCGCGGTGCCGCGACGCACGCGGGGGCATCGGCATGCTGAGCTGGCTGTGGAGGCGGCAGCCGCCGCTGGAATCCGAATGGTCGCGCCGCCAGGAGCGCGGCAGCATCACGCTGCTGCGCGTCATGACGTGGATCTCGCTGGCACTCGGCCGCCCCGTCGGGCGCGTGGTGCTGCGGGGGATTGCGGCGTACTTCATGCTGTTCGCGCCGGCGGCACGCCATGCCTCGCGCGCCTACATGGGCCGCGCCCTCGGGCGCGATGCCAACTGGATCGATGGCTACCGGCATGTGTTCACCTTCGCCTCGACCATCCATGACCGCATCTACCTGCTCAACGGCCGCTTCGACCTGTTCGATATCCGCCTGCACGGAGAGGAGCAGCTGGAAGCCGCGATGGCGCGCGGCCGCGGCGCAATCCTGCTGGGTGCGCACCTGGGCAGCTTCGAGGTGGTGCGCGCGCTCGGGCGGCGGCACCCGGACATGGAAGTCGCGATCACCATGTACGAGGAAAACGCGCACAAGCTCAATGACGTGCTGACGTCGATCAACCCGGCGATGCGCCAGGACGTGATCGCGCTGGGCCGCTTCGACACCATGCTGCGGGTGCGCGACTACCTTGACCGCGGCTACATGATCGGCATGCTGGCCGACCGCACGCTGTCGCAACGCGCCACCGACCCGGTGCAGCAGTGCAGCTTCCTCGGCACGCCGACCGGCCTTCCGACCGGCCCGCTGCGCATGGCGGCGATGCTGCGCCGGCCGGTGTTCTTCATCACCGGCCTGTACCGCGGCGGCAACCGCTACGATGTGCACTTCGTGCCGCTGGCCGACTTCACCGAAACCGCACGCGGCCAGCGCGAGGCAGCCGTGCAAACCGCGCTGGCCGAATACGTGCGCCTGCTGGAACAATTCTGCCGCAGCGCCCCGTACAACTGGTTCAACTTCTACGATTTCTGGCACGCCGGCCCGCCGCTGTCTGAACAGCCGCCGCCGGGCAACGAGCCATGACCCGCGAGCCCTGAGCAGCCCCTGATGCCCCTTTCCAGACGCCCTTTCCGCTTCCTGCTGTCGATGCTGCTGGCCGGCGCCATGCTTGCGCTGGCCACGCCGTCCGGCGCCGCCACATTTGGCGTCGACCAGCTGATGTCCACCCTGGCGCAGCGCAAGTCTGGGCGCGTGCTGTTCACCGAGACCAAGTACCTGGCGATAGTCGACAAGCCGGTGCAGTCGTCCGGCGAGCTGCTGTTCACGGCGCCCGACCACCTGGAGAAGCGCACACTGTCGCCCAAGGCCGAGAACATGGTGCTCGACGGCGACATGCTGACGGTCGAGCGCGACGGCAAGCGCTACACCATGCCGCTGCAGAACTACCCCGAGCTGGCTGCCTTTATCGAAAGCATCCGCGGCACGCTGGCAGGCAACCGCCAGACGCTTGAGCGCTACTACAAGCTCGGCCTGGAAGGCCGTGCCAGCCGCTGGACGCTGACACTGACTCCGGCGGACTCGCGCATGGCCGCGGTGGTCAGCCAGGTGCGCATCGACGGCAGCCAGGATGCGCTTGACCGCGTCGAGATCCAGCAGGCCGACGGCGACCGCTCGGTGATGAAGATCCGACCTGCCGGCCGCCCATGAGCGCAGCGCCGCCCGCAACGATGCGCCCAGCGATGCGCCGGCTCGCACTGGCACTGTGGATCTTCGCCATGCTCGCCTGCGCGGCTGTGATCAGCCGCACCACCTTCACGGCCGACCTCTCGGCCTTCCTGCCGCGCCTGCCCAGCGCCGAGCAGCAATTGCTGGTGAACCAGCTGCGCGACGGGCTGGTATCGCGCCTGGTCCTGGTCGGGATCGAAGGCGGCGATGCCGATGGCCGCGCCGCGGTGTCGCGTGCCATGGCGGCACAGCTGCGCGGCGACCCGCGCTTCACGGCGATCCAGAACGGCGAGCCGGTCAACCAGGATGCAGACCGCCAATACGTGTTTGCGCACCGCTACCTGCTCAGCCCCGCGGTCACGCCCGAGCGCTTCAGTGAACGCGGCCTGGCGCAGGCGCTGAATGAATCGTTCGAGCTGCTGGCCTCGTCCGCCGGGCTCTTCACCAAGTCGCTGCTGCCGCGCGATCCCACCGGCGAAGTGGCCGCGATGCTGGCACAGCTGGATGCCGGGCAGCGCGTGCCCATGCACGCCGGCGCCTGGGCGTCGCGCGACGGCAAGCGCGCGGTGCTGCTGGCGCAGACCGCCGCCGCGGGGTCTGACACGGATGCGCAGGCACAAGCCATCGGGGCCGTGCGCGAGGCGTTTGCCAAGGCTGCGATCGCTGGCAAGTACCAGCTGGCGATGACCGGGCCGGGCGTGTTCTCCGTCAATGCACGCGACACCATCCGCCATGACGTGGAGCGCCTGTCGACCATCGGCGTGGCCATCATCGTCACGCTGCTGCTGCTGGTCTACCGCTCGGTGCCGCTGCTGGTGCTGGGGCTGGTGCCGGTACTGAGCGGCGCGCTGGCGGGCATTGCCGCGGTCAGCCTGGGCTTCGGCGGCTCGGTGCACGGACTGACGCTGGGCTTCGGCACCACGCTGATCGGCGAGGCGGTCGACTATTCGATCTACCTGTTCGTGCAGTCCGCGCAGTACACGCGCGACGGCCGGCGCGACGAGCGCGCCTGGCTGGGCGGCTTCTGGCCGACGGTGCGCCTGGGCGTGCTGACCTCGGTCTGCGGCTTTGCCTCGCTGCTGCTGTCGGGCTTTCCGGGGCTGGCGCAGCTGGGGCTGTATTCGATTGCCGGGCTGGCGACCGCGGCGCTGGTGACGCGCTTCGTGCTGCCGCAGTTGGTGCCGGCCACGCTGCACCTGCGCGACGTGGCGCCGCTGGGCCGCCGGCTGCAGTGGCTGGCGGCGCGCGCGCACCGGCTGCGCTGGCTGGTGCTCGTGCTGGTGGTGGCAGCCGCCACGGTGCTGGCCATGCACCGCGGCACGCTGTGGGGCCGCGAGCTGCAGGCGCTGAGCCCGGTGTCGGCCAGCGACCAGGCCCTCGATACCAGGTTGCGCGAGGATCTTGGCGCGCCCGACGTGCGCTACCTGGTGGTGCTGTCCGGGCCGGACCAGGAATCCGTGCTGCAGGGCGCGGAGCGCGTGGCCCGTGAACTGGACCCGCTGGTGGCACAGAATTTCATCGGCGGCTACGAGAGCCCGGCGCGCTACCTGCCCAGCGCGGCGACCCAGCGCGAGCGCCAGGCCAGCCTGCCGCCGCCCGACGAGCTGGCGCAGCGCCTGGGCGCCGCCATCGCCACGCAGCCGGTGCGCGCGTCACTGTTCGCGCCTTTCCTGGCGCAGGCCGAGGCCGCGCGCACCGGTGCGCTGCTGCGGCGCGAGGACTTGCGCGGCACCTCCATGGCGCTGGCTGTCGATGCGTTGCTGGCGCAGCGCGACGGGCGCTGGAGCGCCACGCTGCCGCTGCGCGCACCGGCCCAACAAAGCACCGGCGCGGCCGACGGCGTCGACACCGGCGCGGTGCGGGCCGCGGTGGCGCGGGCCGGCGTTCCCGACACGCTGTTCGTCGACCTCAAGGGCGAATCCGACCGCCTCTACACCGGCTACCTGCGCGAGGCCTTGCTGCTGTCGCTGGCCGGCCTGCTGGCGATCATCGTGCTGCTGGCCGTGGCGCTGCGCTCGGCACGGCGCGTCGTGGCCACGGTGCTGCCGCTGGCCGCGGCGGCGCTGGTGGTGCTGGGCGGGCTGGCAGCGCTCGGCCAGCCGCTGACGCTGCTGCACCTGGTGGGCCTGCTGCTGCTGATGGCCGTGGGCTCCAATTACGCGCTATTCTTCAACGGCCCCGCTGCAGGCAGCCAGGTGGCGGGCGCTTCACCGCATACGCTGGTGTCGCTGCTGCTGGCCAACCTGACCACGGTGGCCGCCTTCGGCCTGCTGGCGCTGTCGAGCCTGCCGCTGCTCAAGGCCTTCGGCCTGACAGTAGGTCCAGGGGCCGTGCTGGCCCTGTGGTTTTCGGCGATCCTGGCGCGCCCCGCGGCGCCAGACACAGCCAAGAGTGCAACATGAATTCGTATCCCGCACCGCGCGTAGCCTTGCGCGGCACCTCTTACAGCCGCCCCTGGCGCCCCACCCCGCTGCTTTACGGCGCCGCCGCCGTGCACCTGGGTGCCGCCGGCGCAATGCTGGCGCACCCTGAGGCCATGGGCATGGCGCTGGCCGGCGTTGGTGCCGCCCATGCGGCAATGTGCGCCGCCGGCCTGTGGCCGCGCAGCCACTGGCTTGGCCCCAATGTGCTGCGCCTGCCGCCCTCTGCCGATGATTGCGTGGCACTGACATTCGACGACGGCCCCAACCCGGCGTTGACGCCGCGCGTGCTCGACATGCTGGATCAGCACGGCGCGCGCGCGACCTTCTTCTGCGTCGGCGCGCGCGCCGCGGCGCATCCGGAACTGGTGCGCGAGATCGTCGGCCGCGGCCACGCCGTGGAGAACCACAGCATGTACCACCGGCTGCACTTCTCGGTGTTCGGTCCCGGGCGCATGCTGCGCGACATCGGTGCCGCGCAGCAGGTGCTGACCGACCTCACCGGCCAGGCGCCGCGCTTCTTCCGCGCGCCCGCGGGGCTGCGCAATCCCTTCCTTGAGCCGGTGCTGTGCCGGCTCGGGCTTCAGCTTGCGGCCTGGACCCGGCGCGGCTTCGATACCCGCTGCGGCGACCACGCGGGGCGCGTGGCGCAGCGCCTCACCGGCAAGCTCGCCGGGCGCGACATCCTGCTGCTGCACGACGGCAATCCCGGCACCGATGCCGCCGGCAATGCACATTGCACCACCGTGCTGCCGGGCCTGCTCGCTGCCATTGAACGCGCCGGCCTGCGCTGCGTCACGCTGCGCGCGGCCGTGCCGACAGCCTGAGTGAGCGGCGGCTTGTTACAATTGGCACAGCCTTCCGAGATTCCTTCCATTCGTTCCCCCTAAGCCGTGTCCCCGCTCCTGTTCTCGCATTTCACGGCCACCAGCTGCCTTGGCGCCGGTGTAGACGCCACCCTGTCGGCACTGCGTGCGCAGCGCGGCGGCCTGGCGCCCTGCCGCTTCGGCGGTGTCGAGCTCGATACCTTCGTCGGCGAAGTCCCCGGCCTGGACACCGTGGCACTGCCGCCCGCACTGGCCGAATTCGACTGCCGCAACAACCGGCTGGCGCAACTGGCGCTGGAGCAGGACGGCTTTGCCGCGCGCGTGCGCGAAGCGGCGGCGCGCTACGGCGCCCACCGGGTCGGCGTCTTCCTGGGCACCAGCACCGCGGGCGTGCTGCAGACGGAACTGGCCTATCGCCAGCGCGATCCTGCCAGCGGCGCGCTGCCGCCGGGCTTCCATTACGCCACCACCCACAACCCCTACTCGCTGCCCGCCTTCCTGCGCCAATACCTGGGACTGACCGGTCCCGCGGCTGCGGTGTCCTCGGCCTGTTCATCCGGCGCCAAGGTGTTCGGTTCGGCACGGCGCATGCTGGAGGCAGGGCTGATCGATGTGGCTGTGGTCGGCGGCGTCGATTCGCTGTGCCACACCACGCTGTACGGCTTCAATTCGCTGGAGCTGTTGTCCGACCAGCCGTGCCGGCCCTATGACGTGGCGCGCAACGGCATCTCGATCGGCGAGGGCGCGGCATTCGGCCTGCTCGAGCGCGTGGCCGGCAGCGCGCAAGGCGATGCCATCCTGCTGGCCGGGATCGGCGAATCCAGCGATGCGCACCATATGTCGACCCCGCACCCCGACGGGCTGGGCGCGCGCCTGGCACTAGAGCAGGCACTGGCCAGCGCGGGGGTCGCGCCGGCGCAGGTCGGCTACGTCAACCTGCATGGCACCGCCACGCGCAGCAACGACGCGGCCGAGGCCATGGCCATGGCCGCGGTGCTGCCCGGCACGCCGTGCAGCTCAACCAAGGGCGCCACCGGGCATGCGCTGGGTGCCGCCGGCGCGCTCGAAGCCGTCATTTGCGCGCTGGCGCTGCGCCACGGCCTGATGCCCGGCGGCATCAACACCACGCAGGTGGATCCGGCGCTGGACGTGAACTACCAGCTCGCCAACCGCGAGGCACCGCTGCGCTATGCGATGACCAATGCCTTCGGCTTCGGCGGATCCAACTGCAGCCTGCTGTTCGCCCGCGCGGACGCGGCTTCCCACTGAGCATCGCCATGCCGCAGCACGTGTATATCGAAAGCATCGGCCTGCTCGGCCCCGGCCTGACCGGCTGGCAGCAGGCCGCCGAAGTCCTTGCCGGCCGCGTGCCATACGCGCACGCGCCCACCGAACTGCCGCCACCCGCGGGCCTGCCGCCGGCCGAGCGTCGCCGCACCGGCCCGACCGTACGGCTGGCGCTTGGTGTCGGCCAGCAGGCCGTCGCCGCCAGCGACTGCGAAGCCGCGCAGCTGCCGACGATCTTTGCCTCGTCCAGCAGCGACGGCTTCAACTTCCATGCGATCTGCGAAGCGCTGGCCGAGCCCGAGCCGCTGATGTCGCCCACGCGCTTCCACAACTCCGTGCACAACGCCACCGCCGGCTACTGGTCGATCGCCGCGGGCGCGATGCGCACCTCCAATGTGCTGTGCGCCATGGATGGCAGTGGCAGCGCGGGCTTGCTCGAATGCGTGCTGCAGGCCGCCGCCGATGCCGAACCCTGCCTGCTGATCGCCTATGACACCGGCTACCCCGAGCCGCTGCATAGCCACCGCCCGATCCCCGATCCCTTCGGCGTGGCCCTGCTGGTCACGCCGCGGCAGAGCGCGCGTTCGCTCGCGCGCGTCGGCGTGGCGCTGAAGCAGGCGCCAGCCACGGTGATGCCGGACGCCGCGCTGGAAGCACTGCGCACGTCGGCACCGGCCGCACGCATGCTGCCGCTGCTGGCGGCCATCGCCCGCGGCGAGGCCACCACCGTGGTGCTCGATTATCTGGATACGCTGCAGCTTGCGGCCGAGGTGGAAAGCCTCGGCGGCCAGGCGGATGGCTGAGCTGCTGAAAGACCGCGACTGGATCGCGGCACGCATTCCGCACCAGGGCACGATGTGCCTGCTCGACGGCGTGCTGGCCTGGGATCCGGCATCGGTTCGCTGCACGTCAGCCACGCATACGCGCGCGGACAACCCGCTGCGCGCGCACGGCCGGCTGGCCGCGCTCAGCGGCATTGAATACGCGGCACAGGCCATGGCCGTGCACGGCGCATTGCTGGCGGAAGCGGAATCAGGAATGGGCGCACAGCGCCCGCGCTCGGGCTACCTGGCCAGCGTGCGCAAGCTGGTGCTCCATGTGGAGCGGCTCGACGATATCGACGCGCCGCTGCAGGTCGAGGCACAGCGCATCAGCGGTGAAGGCAGCAGCGTGCTGTATGCCTTCACCGTCAGCGCCAAGGGCCAGGCACTGCTGTCAGGCCGCGCGGCGGTCATCCTGGATGCCGCCGCAGTCGGCCAAAGCGCCGACCGCGGCGCCGGCTGAAGCGCTTCAGCGCGCCGGCAGGATCTTGCCCGACACCGCGCCGAAGCCGACGCGATAGCCTTCGCCCTGGCAGTAGCCGGTCATGATCACGTCGTCGCCATCCTCCAGGAAGGCTCGGCGGCTGCCGTCGGCCAGCGTCACCGGCTCGGCGCCGTTGCGGGTCATTTCCAGCAGGCTGCCGTAGGAGTCCGGCGTGGTGCCGCTGATCGTGCCCGAGCCCATCAGGTCGCCCACGCGCACATTGCAGCCCGACACCGTGTGGTGGGCCAGCTGCTGTGCCATGGTCCAGTACATCGCCTTGAAGTTGGTGCGGCAGATGGTGCTGGGTGCCGCTGCGCCCTGCGGCTGCAGCGCGACTTCCAGGGCGATGTCGTAGGCATTCTTGTCCTGCTGCTGCAGGTACGGCAGCGGCTGCGGCGATTGCTCGGGGTTGTCGCGGCGGAACGGCTCGAGCGCTTCCATCGTCACCACCCACGGCGAGATCGAGGTGCCGAAGCCCTTGCTGTTGAACGGCCCCAGCGGCACGTATTCCCACTGCTGGATATCGCGCGCGCTCCAGTCATTGAGCAGCACCATGCCGAACATATGCGCCGGCGCATCGGCGGTGCTGACGGGCTCGCCCAGCGCCGATTCCTTGCCGACGATAAAGCCCATCTCCAGTTCAAAGTCCAGCTTGCGGCAGGCGCTGAAGATCGGGCGTGCCTCGTTCGGCAGCTTGATCTGGCCGTTGGGACGATGCAGCGGCGTGCCGCTCACCACCACCGAGCTGGCACGGCCGTTGTAGCCGATCGGGATTTCCAGCCAGTTCGGCAGCAGCGCATTGTCCGGGTCGCGGAACATGCGGCCGACGTTGGTGGCGTGCTCCCTGGACGAATAGAAGTCCGTGTAGCCCGGGATCTCCACCGGCAGGTGCAGCGTCGCGGCCGACATCGGCACCAGTGCCTGGTCGCGCAGGGCGGCGTTGTCGCGCAGCGCGGCGTCATCACCAGACAGCAGCGCGCCCAGGCGCTTGCGGGTTTCGCTCCACACCGGCTTGCCCAAAGCGATAAAGCGGTTCAGGCTGCTTGCGGCAAACGTGCCTTTGGCAGCGGCCGGCAGCAGGCCGGCCTCATCCAGCGCGGCGAGGTCCAGCACCTGGTCGCCGATGGCAACGCCGACGCGCGGGGCCTGGCCCTTGGTCGAAAACACGCCATACGGCAGGTTCTGCAGCGGGAAGTGGGACTGGCCGTCGTTGGCGGAAGCGATCCAGCTGGTCTTGGGGGCGGTCATTGGGATACTCCGAAAATTTGGTGGCACTTGTCGCGTGCGGTGACGCATCATGCTCGACGAGCGCCGGCTCTCTCCGCCCGGCCCCTCTCCCGCTTGCGCGAGGGGAGAAAGCCGGGCGGGCGGCCAGGCGCGCGAGATCAGCGGGTGTTCGGGTTGAAGTGTTTCTTCAGGCCCTGCCAGCACGTGTAGTAGTCCTGCTGCAGCGAGGCCGACTGCGCGGCATACGGCGTCGGGCGGATCACGCCCGGGGTCTCGAACATGAAGGCCATGGTGTCCTCGATGCGGTGCGGCTTCGAGGTATCGGCGGCGCTGGCCTTCTCGAAGGTTTCCGCATCCGGGCCGTGGCCGCTCATGCAGTTGTGCAGGCTGGCGCCGCCCGGGGCAAAGCCTTCGGCCTTGGCGTCGTAGACGCCGGTGATCAGGCCCATGAACTCGCTGGCGATATTGCGGTGGAACCAGGGCGGGCGGAACGAGTCCTGCATCGCCAGCCAGCGCGGCCCGAAGATGACGAAGTCGATGGTGTCCACGCCCGGCGTGGCCGACGGCGACTGCAGCACCAGGAAGATCGACGGATCCGGGTGGTCGAAGCTGATCGAACCGATGGTATTGAAGCGGCGCAGGTCGTACTTGTACGGGGTGTAGTTGCCATGCCAGGCCACCACGTCCAGCGGCGAGTGGCCGATCCCGGCGCGCCACAGGTTGCCCTGGAACTTGGCCACCAGCTCGAAATCACCCTCGCGGTCTTCATAGCTGGCAACCGGCGACAGGAAGTCGCGCGGGTTGGCCAGGCCGTTGGAGCCGATCACGCCCAGGTCGGGCAGCTGGAACAAGGCGCCGTAGTTCTCGCAGATATAGCCGCGCGCCTCGCCGTCGGGCAGCTCCACGCGGAAGCGCACGCCGCGCGGGATCACCACGATCTCCTGCGGCTCCACTTCCAGCCGGCCAAGCTCGGTCACCATCAGCAGGCGGCCCTGCTGCGGCACGATCAGCATCTCGCCGTCGGCGTTGTAGAAGAACCGGTCCTGCATCGACTGGTTGGCCAGGTACAGGTGGATGCCGCAGCCGGTCATGGCCTCGGGGCCGCCATTGCCGGCCATGGTGACGATGCCGTCGACAAAGTCGGTCGGCACCGACGGCATTGCCGGCGGGCTCCAGCGCATCTGGTTGGGCGACGGCGGCACCTGGTCGAAACGGCTCAGGAAACGCGACTGCTCGATCTGCGTGAACGGCGTATGCATCGCGGCCGGGCGAATGCGGTACAGCCACGAGCGCCGGTTGTGCGCGCGCGGCGCGGTGAAGGCCGTGCCGGACAGCTGCTCGGCGTACAGGCCGTAGGGCGCGCACTGCGGCGAGTTCCTTCCTACAGGCAGCGCACCGGGCAGCGCCTCGGTGGCGAATTCATTGGCGAAGCCGGACATATAGCCGTGCTCGGCGAGCTGGGTGTGCGTGAGTGTCATGGTGTCGTCAGCGTTCCTGGGTCTCAGTCCATCTGGCGCTGCGCTGGCGCCTGGCGGCCTCTGCTGGGAGTGCCTGCCGGTCCGTATTCAGTCTGTGCGCGGTGCACGGAGCATGAATTACGTAATGCGTAATGAATTTACCATATCGTAATAGCCAACTTCGGACGTGTCAAACGGCACCGCTGACGCATGCGTCGAACGCCGCTTGCATTGCAGTTGTAGGTGGGAAACGGGAACAGCGGGAAAAAGCAGGAAGCGCCGGGATGCGCGCGTCGACGCCTGCGCGGCGGCAGTTGCTCACGCAGCGGGAAAAACCAGGAAATGCGGGAAAGCGCCGAAGCAGGCAGCCAGGCCTGCGGCGTCATCCACGCCAGGCGTCGCGAACGGCGCTCAGGACGGTAGCAACCGGCGCAGTGCGGAAAGCCCCGCGCCGGTTGTCATGGGTGGCCTGGAGGCCAGCTTCCAGTGCCGGCGCGTTGCGAACGCGGCCGGCCAGGCAGCGGCCAGTCAGACCGGCTTGTGGCCCTCTCCGGTCCCGGAGCCGAAACCGCCTCCGGAAGCCGGTGCCGCAGCCGGCGCGGCCGTGCTTCCGGCGGCCGGCTGGCCTGCCATGGAAGCTGCCGTCACGCCGCCATTGCGGCTGGCAATAAATGCGTTGACGTCTGCAGCAAGATGCTGCGGGGCCAGCACGACTTCCAGGCCCAGCGCCTCGCAGGCGGCCAGGAACGTCGACATGCGGGGATCGGCCTGACCCGACTCCGCCCGCAGGTAGGCTTCCCGGGAAATCCCCGCTTTACGGGCGACGTCCTCCTGCTTGAGCTTGCGCGCGCGACGCAACGCCCGCAGTTGCCGGAACGGTTCGCTAGCGCCTCTTGGCACGGCTGTACTGTTCATGTCGGTCTCCAGTCACCAGTGAAAAAAAGTGCGCGGACGTGCATTCGAGTATAGAGCACGCAAAGCGTTCCGTATGTAACCGCAGAAACACTTTGTGCAGATTTCTTAGAAGTCCGCAATCCCGCCCTGACATCGGCCGGTTGGCGAACATCAAAGAGCCGGATCGTGCACAACAACGCTGCACCGCCCAGTCTCTAACGGGCCTTGGCGGTTTGCGTTGACGTCACATGCATATCCATATGACGTTATGGCCTCCCGGACACAAGTGCGCAAGTCGGGGCAAATACCATGCATCTGGTTTCGTTGACAAACCGACCGGTCGTGCTATTCTCCACACCATGCAGAAAGGACAACTCACCCGCAACGCCATCGTCGAACAGGCACTGGACACCGCTGCCAAGGTCGGCTTCGAACAATTGTCGCTGGCCACGCTGGCCGCGGACACCAATATGTCGAAGAGCGGCCTGTATGCGCACTTCAAGTCCAAGGAGGTGTTGCAGCAGGCAGTGCTGGACCTGGCCGTTGAGCGCTTCGGCGAGATCGTGATCCGGCCGGCGATGCGCCAGCCGCGCGGCATGCCACGACTGCAGGGGCTGTTCGAAGGCTACCTGGAATGGCTGGGCGGCACGGTGACGCAGGGACGTTGCCTGTTCACGGCGCTGGGCCAGGAATACCGCGACCGGCCGGGCTCGATCCGCGACCTGGTGGTGCAGTCGCTGAAGGACTGGCACAGCACGGTTGCGCGCGTGGTGGGCGACGCCATCGATGAGGGCCATTTCGGGCCGGATACCGACCCACGGCAATTTGCTTTCGAACTCTCGGGTATCGGCATGGCCTTCCAGCAATCGTTCAAGCTGCTTGGCCGCGACGATGCCGAGACCATGGCGCGGCGCGCATTTGCGGCCCTGGTGGCCCGTGCCGCCGAGGGTGCTCGCGGCCACTGATCCACACATTGGCGCCGGCGCAATCCCGCCGGCAGGCAGCAACCGCTCCGGCGGACTTTTTTTGTACCGAAAAAAGCACGACTGGTCGGTCGTAACAACAGCACGGAAAGCCGCCGGCGGGGCCGGTGCCGATGATGCCGTGCCATCCAGAATCCATTGGAGGTGCAGGTCGTGACGCAAGCAGTCTCTTCTCCTTCCCCGGTTTCCTCATCCCGCACCGCCGCGCCCTTGCCCGCGCGCGCCGGCGATGCGCCGCTGCGCCCCGGCAAGTCCGGCGCGGTGGAGCGGGCCTTGCAGGGCTGGCAGCGGTTGCGCTGGCTGGCGGGCAGCGTGGTCAGGCCCGGCGCGACAGCGCGGGCGCTGGAGCACATCTGGTTCAAGCCGCCGCGCGCCGCCGCCACATCGGCAGCACGGCGCCTGCTGGACAGTGCGCGCGCCGACTGGGCGCTGGTGACGGGCCAGGGCCCGAGCCGGCGCGTGCGCGTCTATCGCTGGGGCAGGTCCGGCCCCGTGATACTGCTCGCGCACGGCTGGGGTGGACATGCCGGCCAGTGGCATGCGGTTGTCGATGGCCTGCTGGCCGCCGGCATGCGCGTGGTGGCCTTCGATGCGCTCTCGCACGGCGCCTCCGATGCCGGCGCACGCGGCGCGGCGCAGACCTCGGTGCTGGAAATGTCGCGCTCGCTGCTCGCCGCGGCCTGGCACGCGGGGCCGGTGCACGCCGTGGTGGCGCACTCGCTCGGCGGCGCGGCCACCGCGCTGGCGCTGCGTGAGGGCCTGCCCGCCCGCGCCACCGTGCTGGTCGGATCGCCGGCCGACATGCACGCCGCGTGCGCGTCGCTGGCCTGGCAAATGGGCTTCACGCCCGGCGTGCTGGCACGCATGCAGCGCCAGAGCGAGCGCTGGCTGGGACTGCCATGGTCGGCCTTCAACGTGCCCGACGTCGGCCGCACCCGGCCGGTCCCGCCAACGCTGGTGATCCATGACCGCGACGACAAGGAAGTGCGCTGGGAAGACGGTGCCGCCATCGCCGGCGCCTGGCCCGGCGCGCAACTGGTCACGACCAGCGGCCTGGGGCATCGCCGCATCCTGCAGGATCCCGGCGTGATCCGGCACATCGCCGATTTCATCCGGCCCGGCACAGCCCCCGCGCGCGCGGCAATCCCGCCAGCGTTGCACGGGCTGGCCGTCGACTGAGCCTGGAGACCATCATGTTCCTGGTGAGCAATGACATGACCGCCACCCTGCCCGCACGCAGTTCGCTGCGGCTGGTGGCGGGCCCCGGCGAACACGTCGCCGTGCGCTGCACGGAAGGCGAACTCTGGCTGATCCGCGACGGAGACCCGAAGGATACGGCGCTGACGGCGAGCGAGAGCTTTACGTTGTCCGACAGCGGCCATATCGAGCTGTATGCCGTCACCACGGCATCGCTGCACGTAACGCGCTGCCGGCAAGGCGCCGGGCCGGCGGCGAGCACCTGGCGGCAATGGCTGCGGCGCTTGCTGGCGCCGCCTGGGCGCGGCTTTACCGGCGCAGGCCGATGATGCGCGGGGCTGGGGGCGCCCCCTGGCTCTGCCAGCCCTGACGCGGATGCGTGGTCGTGGTCGGGTGCAACTTATGGCGGTTAATTGCGTTTTTCTATAAAAAGCGCGTCCCTTGCGGGGCACGTGTCTCAGATACGCAAGACAGCCATCAGCCCGCGTGCGATCGCCTGCAGCCAGCCACGCCGCCAGGTCAGCGTGAACGACACCGCCAACGCTCCCGCCATCATCGCCAGCGCCCACAGCAGCACGCCAAAGCCGGTGCGGTTGCCCGCCAGCGCGGCCACGGCGCCAAGCGCCACCAGCGCCCAGGCCGCGCAGCGCAGCCGCCGCCGGCCACTGGCGGGCAGGTCCGCGCCCTGCCCCGACAACTCGGTCCAGTGCCGCTCCGTGGCGCAGGCAAACAGCACGAAAGCGCTGTACGCGCACAGCGCCAGGCCCAGCAGCAGCAAGTGTTCAAGCGTGATTGGCACGGTCCATCTCCTCTAGCGCCTGGCTGCTGGCAGCAGCGGTCCGGGCCTGGCGTGCCGCGTCGACGCGCCGCAGCCGTCGCGCCGACGCCAGCGCCAGCCCACCGGTCAGCAGCAGCACGATGTCGACGCCGGCCAGGGCAAGGTGGCCACGCGCCAGCGCCAGCGGCAACCAGTCGCCGGTGCTCAGGCCGTTGAGCACCGGCGCCGCCAGCGCCAGCGCGGCGATCGCCAGGCATTGCTGGCGCCATGGCACCAGCGTGCGGCTGCCCGGACGCATCGCCACCCGCGCATGGATCGCGGTGGTCAGCCAGACCAGGAAGAACAGCCCGGCCTCGATAAACTCGCGCGACGGCAGCGTCATCGGCAGCAGCCGGTTGGCCACCATCATCGCCAGCGTGGCGATGACCAGGCCCGTGGTGGTACCCGCGGTGACCGCGGCCGCCAGCCGCACGCCCTTTTCGCCGTGGCGCGCATGGCGCTTGTCGAGCCAGTACAACTGCCCGGTAGCGATCAGCACGCACCCCGCCAGCCCGGCCAGGAAATACAGCCAGCGCAGCGGCCAGTGACCGAACGCGATGAAGTGCATGCCGGTCAGGAAGCGCTGCGTGGTCGCAGCGGGCTGCAACGGCACGTGATGCAGCAACGCACCGGTGGCGCCGTCGAAGTAGGCGGCGTCGTCGGCCAGGCTGACGCGGTCGCCCACCGAGCGGCTCACCTTGACCACGGCGTTGGCATCGCCGGGGTTCCACACCCGGATCGCGGCCGGCGCCGCCCCGCCCCAGCGTGCGCGCGCGGTCTCGACCATCGGCCCCAGCGCGGCCATCGGTGCCGCCACCCCGGCGGGCGGGCGCGAGTAGCCGGACAAGGCCTGGTCGTAGAAGGTGTTCGGCTGCTGGTACAACGCGCTGATGCCGGCCGGCATCAGGATCATGTAGACAATGCAGATCCCGGAGAACGTAATCACCGCATGGAACGGCAGCGCCAGCACGCCGGTCAGGTTGTGCAGGTCCAGCAGGCTGCGCTGCAGCTGCTTGCGCGGCCGGAACGTAAAGAAGTCGCGGAAGATGCGGACGTGGATGATCACCCCCGACACGATCGCCGCCAGCATCGCCATCGCCGCCAGGCCCACCAGCCAGTAGCCGATGTTCCAGGCGCGCAGGTGCAGGTTGTAGTGCAGCGGATAGAAGAACGACGACGCGCCCAAAGTGCCCACGTCAGGCAGCAGCTCGCCGCTGCGCGGATCGGCCAGGCGGATCTGCCCGCCCGCGGCGGCATAGCGCACGCGCGCGATCATCACCGGGGTGCGCTGCTCGGGCAGCGTGACCGCCCATTCGCGCAGCGGCTTGCCGCTCGCCAGCGCCGCCACGGCGCGCGGCACCACGGTGTCGATGTCGATCGTGGGCGGCGCTGCGTCCAGGCGCGTGGCCGGCATCATCCAGCGGTCGACCTCGCGGTCGAACACCGCCACCGAGCCCATGAAGAACGCCACCATCAGCACACCGCCGAGCAGTACGCCAATCCAGGTGTGCGCCCAGGTCATGGCCTGGCGCAGGCCGCCGGCATGTGCATCGGCCTTCTGTGCGCGGGCCTTGTTATTTCGTGCGGGTCGCGTCACGCCAGCTTCTCCCCCAGCCACCACGCCACGCCGGCGCCGATGGCCGCGCCGGCCGCCAGCACCAGCCACACGCGCAGCAAGTGCCGCGTCACCAGCGCCCACAGTGACATCATCGGAAACAGGAGGAAGGCCAGCATCGAAAACCAGAGCACGGCCTCGCTGCGGGCCAGGCCCAGGCGCCAACCGAGCGCGGCGCCGCCGGCGGTGATGCCCCAGACAAAGGCATAGCTGCCCGCCAGCGCGGCCAGCGCGCGGGCGGTCATGGCCAGCGCGCGCGGGAAGGCGCGGCGCGATGGCAGGGATGAGGGACTGTCGTTCATTGGAATTCCTCGCAACGCGCGGCCGGCGTGGTAGTGCAATGGCATCGCACCACCACGAAGGCCGCTGCGTTTACATCTTCATGCGCACGGTGAACATGGCCGCGCGCGGCTGGCCCCAGATGTTGCCTTCGCGCGGGTTGCTGATCCGTGAGTAGTAGCTGCGGTCGAACAGGTTGGTCAGGTTCAGGTCCGCCGACACGTGCTTGTTGAAGTCGTAGCCGATCGCGGCATCGAACGTCGCATAGCCGCCGCGGCGCAGCGTGACCGCACCAATCGGCGCGGGGAACAGCGCGGTGTTCTGCACATGGCTGACCGCGGTCATGCCGCCACCGATGCGCCAGCGGTTGAAATCGCCGGGCAGGCGGTACATCGTCCACAGCTTGAACAGGTGCTTGGGGGCAATCGCCGAGAACGGCGTGTTGACCTGGCCGGTGCGGTTCTGCAGGTCCTGCGTGACGTTGAACGTATAGCCGGCGTAGATGGTCCAGCTCGGCGTGATGCGGCCGCTGGCTTCCAGCTCGAAGCCCTGGCTCTTGGTCTCGCCCTGCGACACGAAGAACGGATTGCTCGGATTGGTCGTGTTGATATTGTCGAGCGTGGCGCGACCGGTCTCGCGTACCTCGAACAGTGCCAGCGAGGTGTTCAGCGCGCCCTCGAAAAATTCGCTCTTGACGCCGACCTCGTACTGCTTGCCCTTGATTGGATCGACCAGGTTGCCGCTGGCGGTCAGGTACTCATCCTGCGGCTGGAAGATCTCGGCATAGCTGGCATAGGCCGACCAGTGTTCGGTGAAGTCGTAGATCAGCCCGGCGAACGGCGTGAACTTGGCGTTGATGTCGTCGCCCCGGGTCACGCTGGTGGTCGACGTGTACTGGCGCGCGCTGATGTCCCACCAGCTCAGCCGCCCGCCCAGCACCAGCGTCACCGGATCCGCCAGCGAGAAGCGCGCGTCGCCGTAGACGCCGTACTGCCTGGTCGTGGTGGTGATGCCTGTGCCATTGGGGGTGAAGGTTGGCTTGGCGAAGTCGCTGCGCGGGTTGAAGATGTTCACGACCTGCGAGAACGGCGAAATGGCATACCGGGGGTCGCGCCGTTCCGAATCGGAAAAATTGAAGCCGACCAGCGCCTTGTGCCGGCGCCCGAACAGCGAGAACGGCCCGTTGGCGTAGAGGTCGAAGCTGGTCTGCTCCTGCGTGTAGGTCTGCTTGGCCGCGAACAGCGTGGTCGTGTTCACGCCCGGGATCACCGGCGTATAGGCATAGGCCTGCTCGCGGTTCAGGCGGTTGTTCAGGTAGCGCAGCGCACCCTTGACCTGCCAGCCGCTGTCGAACTTGTGCTCCAGCTCGGCGAAGGCCGAGGTGGTATAGAAGTGGTCGCGGTTCCAGTCCGCGCCCAGGTAAGTCGAGCGCGGCACGTCGAGCAGGCTGGCCTGGCGCGTGACCGGGTTGAAGTAGGCCGGCAGCGTCCACGGCTGGCGGCCTTCCGAATCCTGGTAGCTCGCGCCGACCGTCACCAGCGTGCTGGGCGTGATGTCGTACTCGATCACGCCATAGAGCGCACTGGTGCGCATATTGGTCTTGTCGATGAACGAGTCCTTGTCCTGGAACGCGCCGGTGATGCGCGCGCGCAGCGTGCCGTCGGCATTGAGCGCGCCGCCGGCATCCACCTCGGCGCGGTAGTTGTTCCACGATCCCACCGACAGCGCGCCGCCGATCTGGGTATCTCGCGTCGGGCGCTTACGCACCAGGTTGATCGCGCCGCCGGTCTTGCCCGCCCCGGCGAGCAGGCCCGACGGCCCCTTGAGCACTTCCACCCGCTCGATCATCGACAGGTCCGGCTGCACGGTGTTGCGCCAGTCATACTTGGTCGGCACGCCGTCCAGCATGAAGGTGTCGATCTCCAGCCCGCGCGAATAATAGATCGAACGCTCCTGGTCACGCTTTTCGACGAACACGCCGGTAGCCTGCATCATCGCGTCTTCCAGCGTGGTCAGGTTCTGCTCGCGGATGCGCTCGGCGTTGACCACGGTGACCGATTGCGGCACCTCGCGCGCGGTCAGCGGCACCTTGCTGCCAGCGGTAGTAGGCGGGTTGACGGGGTTTTCGCGGGCGCCGTTGACTGTCACCGCCGGCAGCGAAGGCTCCGGTTGCCGGGCGGGTCTGCCCGCGGGGGCCGGCTGCTCCGCCTGCGTTGCCGACGATGCCGAACCTGTCACGTTTTCCTGTCCGAAAGCCGACGCGCTGACCATCAGGCCAACGGCGGCCGGGATCCAGCGCATGGCGGCGCGGCACTGCACGGACCCATGCCTTGTTGCCCGCGCGCGTTCGGTCGCGCGTCTGTTGCTGTGTTTCATTTCCTTCTTACTCCCCTGCTCGGTTGTGAAAATCCAGGCCGTGGGACCCGGCTGGCCGCCTGGTCGCGGCCGCCGGTCCTCATATTGCTTTGTATGGGCGATACCTCAGTGCGTGCCGGCGTGCGCGACGCGCGCGGGGCGGCTGCGAGGCGGCTCGGCCTCCATGGCGCATGCCGCACCCGCCCGGTTGCCCAGCACGGCGGCCGCAATCTCCTGCGCGCGCACCGCCAGCACCGACAGCAGCGTGTCCGACAAGCCGTGCGTCGCTTCGCAGCAGCCCTGCAGGAATACGCCCGCCTGGCAGCCCGGCGCCATCTGCAGCCGGTAGTCGCGGTCGGCCTGGAAGCCCTTGGCGTCGTCCAGGTAGGACGCCAGCGGCGCCAGCAGCGACTGGTGCAGCTCGCGCCGGTAGCCCGTGGCGAGGATGACCGCGTCATAGCGCTGCAACTGATGCGCGCCATCGTCACGCCGCGCAATGTCCAGCCGCACGCCGTCGGCATCGGCCTCGGCATGGCGGGCCTCGCTGCCGGCCAGCAGGCGGTGGCGCACCTTGCCGGTGACCTTCTGCTGGTACAGCACCTCGTAAATGGCTTCGATCAGGTCGGTATCGACCACCGCGTAGTTGGTATTACCGAACTCGCGCAGCAGTTGCTCGCGCTCAGTCGCCTCGCGCGAGAACAGGTAGTCGATATAGCGCGGGTTGAAGATCTCGTTGACGAAGGGGCTGTCGTCGGCCGGCTTGAGCGCCGGCGCACGGCTGACCAGGTCGACCGCAATGCCGCCTTCGCGGCCATGCAGGTCCAGGAAAATCTCGGCGGCGCTCTGGCCCGAACCAATTACTGCCACGCGCCGCACGGGCGCTGTGCGCTCCAGCCGCTCCAGCGACTCGAGGTACGACGACGAATGGAACACCCGCGGGTGGCCGCGCAGCGGCACGAAGGCGTCCGGAATGCTGGGCGCGCCGCCGACGCTGACCACCACGTTGCGCGCGCGGCGCTCGGTCAGCGCCCCTTCCGCCGTGCGCGAGGTCACGCGCAGGCAGGCCAGATCGCCATTGCCGCCGGCGGGCTCGGGCGCGACCGAAACCACTTCCTCGCCGTAGTGACAGGCGTCGGCAAAATCACCCGCCACCCAGGACAGGTAGTCGTTGAACTCGTAGCGGCTGGGATAGAAGGTGCGGGTGTTGATGAAGTCCAGCAGCCGCTCGCGCTCGTGCAGGTAGTTGATGAAGGTATAGCGGCTGGCCGGATTGCGCATCGTGACCAGGTCCTTCAGGAACGAGATCTGCATGCGGCTGTTGTCGAGCAGCATATTGCCGTGCCAGACGAAGCCCGGTTTCTTCTCGACAAAGCCGAAGCGGAACGGTGCCTGCTGCGGCAGCATTTCGCGCAGGGCCACTGCCAGCGCGAGGTTGGAAGGCCCGAAGCCGATGCCCAGCAGGTCGAGCACGGGCCCTGCACCGGCATCGGTGCCGTGGGCGGCGAAGGTGGAAGCGGAATAGAGCATGGTCTCTCCTTGCGCGGCTGGCTCAGGCCGCCAGCGCGGTCGGTTCTGCACCGGACAGCTGCGCCTGCCCGTCGTCCTGCGGCACCCACAGGCGCTCGCCGAAGAAGCGTTCGCGCAGCAGCATCACCAGCATGGCGCGCTTGTGCGGGAAATCGAAGGCCTTGACCTTGGCAAACCCGGAACGGTCCAGGTTGCGGATCTGCTGCACATGATCGATGCGGGGCTCGCCGACGATGCGCTGCGTGCGCGGGTCGTCCAGGAACATGTAGTGCATCAGCGACGGCAGCCAGGCGCTGATATACGCCTTGCCACGGATCTCGCCGTCGCCGATCAGCACGTGCCAGCCGCGGTCGAAGTCGTCGACGTCGTAGTAGGGGCCGATGCGGTTCTCCTTGGCCCAGTACACCTCGAAGTACGCGAACGGCTTGCCGTCCAGGCAGCCGATCAGCGGGATGGTGTGCGGGTCGGCCAGCTGCGCCGACAGGTAATCGCGATGTTTTTCCAGATCGCCTTCTTCCTCCCAGAACGCCGCCACGCGCGGATCGTTCATCCAGCCGTGGAAGCACGCCAGGTCGGCATCGAGATCGGCCACCCGCATCGAGAACACCTGGCCGAGCCACGGGATATGGCGTGCATAGACCTGGCCCGACGGCTTGGGCGCGCGCAGCGGATGGCGCCGGCCCTGGGTCATCGCGTATTGCAGCGGATAGTCGCGGCCCGAGGTGCCGGTGTGCCACAGCGCCGGCAGTTGCCAGAGCTGCTCGACGCGCGTCACCAGCTCGCCGCCGGCCGCGCGCGTGGCGCTGCCCTCGCGCAGCATTGCGTTGGCGATGGCATCGGGCAGGTCCAGCGCGATTGCCTGCGTCGCCGGGGTGCGCGCCAGCACCGCCTCGCAGGCGGCAAAGGTCGCGGCGCGCGCCAGCGGATGGACCGGGTCGGTATCGGCAAGTGCCAGCCGCGGCTGGGTGCCGGGCGTAAACTGCCAGGCCTGCAGCGGCGTGCCGTCGAGGCTTAGCTGCAGCGCGCAGCCATCCCAGCGGCTCTGCAGGGTGGGGCTCGTCGCGGACAACCAGGGCTGGCTCGCGATCGCGTGGGTCATCAAAGGCGCGGCATTGCTTTGCATGTGAACTGACTCCCTGTCTGTGTTGGCGCGCGTCATGCGGCGGCCTGATGGTCGGTCTGGCCGGCCGCGGCGGGGGCGGCGGCGCTGTCGGTGGCGCTGTCGGCGCGGATCACGCCGCTGTCGGCGCCGATCACGCGGTCGGCCACGTGGAAATAGCGGTCGTCATGGCTGACCGCGACAATGGTCTTGCCGCTGCGCTTGAGCTCCGGCAGCAGCGATTCATAGAAATAGGCGCGGAACACGGGATCCTGGTCGGCTGCCCATTCGTCGAGCAGCAGCACCGGGCGCGCCTCGACATAAGCCGCCAGCAGCGCCAGCCGCTTGCGTTGCCCCTGCGACAGCTGCGTGGTCGACAGCAGGTCATCGCGGATGGCGACCTTGTGGTCCATGTGCAGCCGCTTCAGGAAAGCATTGGCCACCGCGGCGTCGAAGCGCCCGTCCGGGCCGACCAGCCGCGCGAACAGATGGGCGTTGGAGAACACCGTGGCGAAATGGCTGCGATACCAGGGCAGCTCGGCGGTGCCCACCGGCCGGTCGCCGAGCGCTATGCTGCCGGCGCTCGGCTGGTACAGGCCCGCCAGCAGCTTCATCAGCGTGGACTTGCCGCTGCCGTTGCCGCCGACGATAAAGACCGTCTCGCCGGCGGACAGCGTCAGCGACACGGGGCCGAGGCGGAAGCCGCGCTCGTCGCCCTGGCCGGGATAGTCGTAGCGCACGTCCTGCAGCGTGATCAGCGGCGTGCCCGGCGCGGGCGGTGCAGCGGCGGTATTGGTCGAATGCAGCGCGAAATCCTCCGTGTACGGCGCCAGCCGCAGCGTCTCGATCTTGCGCAGCGCGACGTTGCCGGTCATCAGGATCGGCAGCGTGCCGACCAGGTCATTCAGCGGCATGCGCAGGAACATCAGCACCAGCACGAAGGCGGTGATGCGCTCGCGCCCAATACCCAGCGCATCGCCGGCGATAAAGATCGCGCACGCCACCCCCAGGATCAGCGTCGCGGTGAACGACAGGCTCAGCACCCAGTAGCGGTCGGCGCGCACCTCATGTGCGCGCGCAAACTCCGCGGCGGGCTCGAAGTCGCGCTGGTAGAAGCTCTGCTTGCGCCAGGCATTGAGCGCCAGTTCGTAGCGGCCATCAATCGCGCCCTGGTAGCCGGCGTAGAGCCGGTCGTCGGTATCGCGCACCGCCTTCATCAGGGTGCGCATGCGCAGCACCCAGCGCTGCGCCAGCAGCACGCCTGCGCCCAGCACCGCGGCACCGAGCACGAACAGCTGCCACGACAGCCAGCCCAGGTACAGCAGCCCGCCCAGCACCAGCACGCCGTTGTAGAACACGAACGGCACGCGGTTGAAGGCCATGCCGATCGAGGCGATGTCCTTGGTCAGCGTGGCATAGACGGTCGGGCCGCCGATCGCTTCCAGGCGCTCCACGTCGGTATCGAGCACGCGCTTGAGCATGCGCAGCCGCATGTCGTACACCACGCGGTGGCCCAGCGCGGTCAGCAGCGCCTGCGAGCCGAAGCCGCAGCCGAACAGCACCGCCAGCAGGCCCAGCAGCACGCCGGTGCGCCCCGCTTCCAGCGCCGCCGGCGCGGCGATCATGCGGTTGATCTCGGCAATCAGCGCGATGCCGGCGAGCGCGCTGCAGGTGCCCGCGGCCAGCGCCAACAGCAGGAGGCCGCCGAAGCGGCGGCGCAATGAGAGGAACAGATTCACAGGGCCTCCAGCAGATCGTTCATGAAGGCCAGGTCGGCGTCGGCATCGCGCCGGCCGGCCTGGTCGATCGCCGCGGCCATGTCGCGCAGCACGGGCGCAGCGAACAGCGCCGGCAGCGCCAGTTCGCAGGCCATCTGCTCGCGGATGCGGGTCTGCAGCCGCACCAGCAGCAGCGAATGGCCACCCAGCAGGAAGAAATCGTCGTCGGCTCCGGCCTGGGCCACGTCCAGCACCGCGCACCACAGCGCCGCCAGTTCATGCTCGGTCGGCGTCGATGGTGCCGCCGCCGCGCGCGGCGCGGCCGGCTCGGGCAGCGCCTGGCGGTCGACCTTGCCGTTGGCGTTGAGCGGCAGCGCATCGAGCCGCGTCAGGCTGGACGGCACCATGTAGCCGGGCAACTGCTCGCGCAGGCGCGCGAGGATGGCGTCGTCCGAGTCATCGCCAGCCGTGGCGGCCACGTAGTACGCGCACAGCCGCGCCATCCCGTCGGGACCCTGCCGGGCCACACAGACTGCCTGGCTCACCTGCGGGCACGCGCTCAGCGCCGCCTCGACCTCGCCCGGTTCGACGCGGAAGCCGCGCACCTTGACCTGGTGGTCGCGCCGGCCGAGGAACTCGACAATGCCGTCGGCACGCTTGCGCGCCAGGTCGCCGGTCCGGTACAGCCGGTCGCCCGCCATGGCGCCCGGCGTGCCGGGCGCGAACGGGTTGGGCACGAAGGCCGCGGCGGTGCGGGCCGGATCCTCGGCATAGCCGCGCGCCAGCCCGGCGCCGCCGATGTAGAGCTCGCCGGCCACGCCCGGGGGCACCGGTTCGAGCCGCGCGTCCAGCACGTAGAGCTGGTTGTTGGCGATGGGCCGGCCGACCGGCGCGACCGCCCACGCGGGAGCGCCCTCGGCCGCCAGCGCATGCGCCGCGGACCAGACCGTGGTCTCGGTGGGGCCATAGACGTTGCAGACCTGCGCGCCCCTGGCCAGCAGTGCCGTGGCCAGCTCGCGCCCCAGCGCCTCGCCGCCGCACAGCACGCGCAGCCCCTCCCATGCCGGCGAGGCTTGCGTCACCAGCATCTGCCAGGTCGCGGGCGTGGCCTGCATCACGGTGATGCCGTGCGCGGACATCAGCGCCGCCAGCCGCGCCGGGTCGCGCGCATCGTCGCGCGTGGCGATCACCACGCGGGCGCCGCTGGCCAGCGGCAGGAACAGCTCCAGCCCCGCGATATCAAAGCCGAGCGTGGTCACCGCCAGCAGCCGGTCGCTGCCGTCCATCGGCACCACCGGCGTCATCGCCCGCAAGAAGTTGGCAAACGCGCCGCGCGAAATCTGCACGCCCTTGGGCGTGCCGGTCGAGCCGGAGGTGTAGAGCGTGTAGGCCAGTTGTGCCGGATGGCATGGCGCAGCCGGCGGCGTATCGGGGGCCGTGCTCCAGGGCGGCGTGTCGCCGTCGACCAGCACCACCGCGCCGCTGTCGCCGAGCGCGGCGCGTGTAGCGGCGCTCGCCAGGATCAGGCGCGCACGGGCATGGCCGAGGATGTGGGCATTGCGCGCGGCCGGATGGTGAGCGTCGACCGGCAGGTAGGCGGCGCCCGCCTTCAGGATGCCGAGCAGCACTGCCACCAGCGCGGGCGTGCGCGGCAGGCACACGCCGACCAGCGCCTCGGCGCCGAGTTCCTGCGCGGCCAACCAGTTCGCGATGCGGTTGGCGGTCGCTTCCAGCCCGGCATAGGTCAGGCTCGAGGCGCCGTCCGTCACCGCAATGGCATCGGGCGTGGCCGCGGCGGCGCGCGCGATCCGTGCGACCACGTCGTCGGCCGGGTCGAGTGCAAGGCCGGTGTCGTTGCCGTCGGCCAGCGTCCGGGCCTGCTCGCCTTCATCCATCAGCGGCAGTGCTTCGAGCGGCGTCTCGGGCGCGGCCAGCATCGCGCCGAGCAGGTGTTCATAGTGCCGCGCCATCCGCTGGGCCGTGGCCGCGGTGAACAGCGTGGCGTCGTATTCCAGCGTGGCCGACACGCGCGTGGCGCTGGCGTGCAGGTCGAGCGTGACGTCGAACTTGGCGCTGTCGTCGGGCACCGGCAGTGGGCTCGCCTGCAGGCCGGGCAGCGTGAAGGCGGCGGGCTCGCCCATCTGCAGGTTGAACATCGCCTGGAACACCGGCGTGCGGCTGGGGTCGCGCGACGGCGCCAGCCTGTCGACCAGCAGTTCGAACGGCAGGTCGGCGTGGTCCAGCGCGGCGCGCGCATCGTCGCGGACCTGCTGACACAGCGCGTGGCCGCTCAGGCCGGGCGTCAGCCGGGCGCGATAGACCTGGGTATTGATGAAGCAGCCGACCAGTTCGTCCAGCTCTTCATGCGTGCGGGCTGCGTTGGGCACGCCCACGGCAAAGTCGGACTGGCCGCTGTGGCGCGCCAGCAGCGCCTGCCATGCGGCCAGCAACACGGCGAACGGCGTGAGCCGGCCACCCCGACCCGTGCCACCAGCGCAGTAGCTGCGCAGCGCTGCCACCACGTCGTCCGACAGCGTCCAGCGGACGCGCCCGCCCTTGCCTGCCGGCCGCGCCGGACGCGGGGCATCGAGCGGCAGTTCCAGCGCGGGAATGCCAATGCCCAGGCGGTCCGCGCAGCGTGCCACCGCGGCATCGAGCGCAGGGCCATCGAGACGCTCGCGCTGCCAGGCAGCGTAGTCGGCGTACTGCACCGGCAACGGCGTCCAGCCCGGCTCGCTGCCATTGACGGCCGCGGCATAGGCCCGTGCGAGGTCGCGCGCCAGGATCGGGTTGGACCAGCCGTCCGAGACGATGTGGTGCATGGCCAGCACCAGCACGTGGGCGCCCTCCTCCAGCCGGGCGACGGTGACGTGGAAAGGCGCGGCGGCGTGCAGGTCGAATACGCGCGCCGACTCGCGGCGCAGCAGCGCATCGAGCTCGCCTGCGGGCAGGTCGATCCATTGCACGGCCGGCGGCGCGTTGTCGACGATCTGCCGGGGCTCGCCGTCACCGGTCGAGAAACGGGTACGCAGTACCGCATGGCGCGCCGTCACCTGCGCCAGCGCCTGCTCCAGCGCCGGAGCCGACAGCGGGCCCTGCAGGCGCCAGGCGCGCACCAGGTTGTACGCGGTGCTGTCCGGCGCGTAGCGCTGCAGGAACCACAGGCGCTGCTGCGCGAACGACAGCGGCGCGGGGTCTTGCGAGGCGCGCGCACGGATCGTCAGGTCGGGCATAGGCTGCGTCATTGGGTCTCCTCGGGAGCCGCGAGGCAGTCATTGCTGGCCTGGCTGCCACCGCGCGCATGGCCTTGCCGCGCGAACGGCAAGGCCAGGACCGCCCCGCAGCCGCGGCCATGCTGCGACTGACTGGCAAGGGGGCGCCCAGGTGCGAGATTGTCTTTACAAAGCGAATTGCGAATATACCTGATAATCATTCTCATTTTCAACAAAGAAAAGGCGTTGACTGCATATCCGCAACGCCGTACGGGGCTGCCTCTTGTTTCCGTTACCGATCCTGCTTGCACTGTTTCCCGAGCCGCTGCGTCACTACGCCGAGGCCGTACGCATCGGCCCCACGACGTCCGATGACGTCATGCCCGCCGCGCTCATGTCCGCGCCGGCGGGCCGCGCCCCACTACGGCAGGCGCTTCACGCCATGGCCGTCCACTACGGTGGCGACGATGCGCGCGTGGCCGGCTCGGTCTGGGCGCGGCATTGCTTCTCCGCGCTGCTGCCTGGCACGGTGGCCGCCGCGGCGCTGGCGCACCACGTGCTGCCCTTGCGCGACACGGCCATCCGGCCCGATCGGCACGGCCGCGCCGTGACGTTGCTGCTGCCACACGCTGGCCAGAGGTTTGCCGGCGCGCCGCCGCAGCAGCGTTACGGCGCCCTGCTGGACGACCTGCTGGCACCGCTGATCGAAGCGCTGGCAGCGGCCAGCGGCGCGTCGCCGCGCCTGCTGTGGGCCAATGCCGGCGCTGTCGTCGCCGAGGTATTGCGCCACGCGCCCGCCCTGCTGCAGCCGGATATGCCGGCCACGGACGCCACGCTGGCTGCCGACGCGGCCTGGCTGATAGACACCCGCACCCGCCCCGACGGCCGCGACAACCCGCTGCATGCGCCGATGCGCGCGCACCGCGTGACGCAGGACGGCACCACCACCACGCTGTGGCTGCGCCGGCTGTGTTGCCTGCGCTACCGCTTGCCGGCCTTCACGCTGTGCGGCGACTGCCCGCGCCGCCTGCTGCGGTAAAGCCGTCGGCACCTAGGCCGCCAGCGCGCTGGCGCTGCCGTGCTCCACGCGCACCGGCACTTCGCCCAGCGTGGCGCCGGCCAGCGCCGGCAGCGCCAGCAGGATCGCCACGCACTGCCGGGTCAGTTCCTTCGCCGCGCTGTCGTCGAGCGCCGCCGTGTCGTACTCCACGCGCAGCGTCAGCGTTTCACGCGGAATCACGATGGCCGTTACCGGATAGCTCATCTGTCCGCGGTTATCGACATCGCTGAAGCGCAGCACGCCGCGCTGGGTTTCCCGCAGCGTGCTGTCGACCGGGTAGTTCTCGTAGATCAGCATGGTGTCGAACGGCGTGCGCGCGGCATCGTCGCTGCCGGCCGCCCAGCTCTGCAGCCACGCCGGCGGCGCATGCTCGATCTCGCGCAGCGCCAGGTTGTCGGCCTGCAGCGCCGGCAGCCAGTCGGCCACGCGCAGCGAGTCGGGCAGCGCCTGCACCAGCGGCAAGGTACTCGCGAGCAAGCCCATGATGTCTTCGATGCCGGGCAACTCCGCCGAACGGCCCGAGCCCACCACGGCCATCCCCACCGTGCGCGCACCGGTGGCCTGGCGCAGCGCCAGCATCCATGCTGCCTGCACCAGCGTGTTGACGGTGACGTGCTGGCGGCTGGCGAAAGCGGCCAGCGTGCGCAGCGCATCGGCCTGCACCACGTGCTCCACCGCCCGGATCTGCTGCCCGCGCCGTGCCGGCGCGACCTCGCACGTGATGCGCACCGGTTGGCGTGCCAGCGGCGCCAGGCGCTCGCGCCAGCGTTGTTCAGGATCGGCGCCTGACTGCGCCTGCTGCCACGCCACGTAGCGGCGCAGCGACACCGCGGGCTGGGCCGGCTGCTCGCCGTCGTAGCCACGCAGCACCTCGCCCAGCAGGCGCGACATGCTCCAGCCGTCCAGCAGCAGGTGATGCCAGGTCCAGAGGAAGCGCCAGCTGTGGTCGCCGATGCGCACCAGCGTCAGCCGCATCAGCGGCGCCTGGCCCAGGTCGAAGCCCTCGCGGAACTCGGCCTCGCACAGCGCCTGCCATTGGGCATCGTCGGCGGCCGCGGCCGGGCGATGGCTGCGCTCGCGCCAGTCGTGGTGCCTGACCGGCAGCGTGGCCTGCGTGGGCACCACCAGCAGCGGCTCGGCCTCCATGCCCGCGCCCGCTTGCAGCCACGCCACCCGGGCCCGCAGCACCGGATGCCGCCGCACCGCGTCCTGCCACGCCGCGACCATGCGTTCCACGTCGAGCCCGTCCATGGTGGCCTGCACCTGCACGGTATAGGCCGGCGAGCCGGGATGCCGCGCGCCGTGCCGGATCATGCCGCGCTGCATCGGCGTGGGCCGCCAGATGTCCTCGATCTCGTCGGCACGCAGCGCGAGCGCATCCAGTTGCAGCTGCGACAGCGCGCTGGCCGGCACATCGGAGGGCGTCAGCCGCGTCACGGCCTGCGCCACGCAATGCCCGACCACCTCGCGCAGCGACTGCGCGATGCGCGCCATCAGCGCTTCGATGGTGGCCTCGCGGAACTGCGCGCCGCTGTAGGTGCAGCGGAACTGCAGGCGGCCGCCCTGGATCCGGCCGTCGAACGCCAGCGGCGCCGGCAAGGGGATGTCGTCGGAGACGCCACGACCGGTATCCTCCGCGGCGGCCTGCCAGCTGCCTTCGCCAAGGCTGCCGTCGAACTGGCCGAGGTAGTTGAACAACACCTGCGGCGCGCACGGCGGCAGCGCCGCAGGCGCGAGAGCGCTGAGCACGCCGTACCCCAGCCCTTGGCGCGGCACCGCGCGCAGCGCTTCCTTGACGCCGGCGATGGTGTCGCCAACGTCCGCAACGCTCGCCAGCCGGACCGGCCAGACGCTGGTGAACCAGCCCACCGTGCGGCTGAGATCGAGCGCGCTGCCGGCCGCCTCGGCTTCGCGGCCGTGGCCTTCCATGTGGATGCGGATGTCGTCGCGGCCAGCAAAGGCGCACAGCGCGCGCGCGAAGCCCGTCAGCAACAGGTCGTTGACGCCGGTGCGGTAGGCGGCATGGGCACGCCGCAGCAAGGCGTCAGTCGTGGCCGCGTCCAAAGCAAAGCTTGCCGTGCGGGGGCGCGCCGGTTCACCGCCCGGACCATCGCATGGCAATGACATCTGGTCGCGCGTGACGGTGCGCCAGTATTCGGCCTCGGGCGCGAACATGTCGCGCGCCGGCCCTGCCAGCGTGCGGCTCCATGCGGCATAGCTGGCGCCCACCGGCGCCAGCGCTGGCACCTGTCCCGCCAGCCGGGCGGCGTAGGCGGCCTGCAGGTCTTCCAGCACGATGCGCCATGACACGCCATCCACCACCAGGTGATGGCAGACCAGGAACAGCCGCTCGCTGCCATCGGCGACGCGCAGGTGCAGCGCGCGCAGCAGCGGGCTGCGGGCGATGTCCAGCCGGTCCTGCTCCGCATCGCAGGCAGCGGTGATTGCCGTGGCGTCCGGCACGTCGATGGTCGTCAGTGCGACCGCGGCCCCGGCCTCGGCGACGGCCTGCTGACGCCAGCCTTGGTCCGTGCGAGTGAAGCGGTAGCGCAACGCGGCATGGTGGCCGGTGACGTCCTGCAGCGCGGCCTGCAATGCCGGTGCGTCGATGGCCGACTGCGGGCGCAGCAGCACCGACTGGTTGAAGCGGTTGCGGCTGGCCTCGGCCAGCGGCTGCCCGAGAAAGGCCGCCTGCACCGGCGTCAGCGGCGCCGCGCCAGCGTCATCGTTGGCCGCATCCTGCGCCGTGCCACCCACGCGCTCCGCCACCCGCGCCAGCGCGGCCACCGTCTGGTGCTCGAATACCTGGCGCGGCGTCAGCCGCCAGCCCTGCAAACGGGCGCGCGCGACGATCTGCAGGCTCAGGATGGAATCGCCGCCGAGCGAGAAGAAGTTGTCATGCAGGCCCACCTGCGCGATGCCGAGCACGTCTGCCCACACGGCCGCCAGCATCCGCTCCGCCGCGGACACCGGCGCGGCGTAGGCGGTCTCGGCCTGCCACTGCGGTTCCGGCAGCGCGCGCCGGTCCAGTTTGCCGTTGGGCGTGACCGGGAGGCTGTCGAGCTGCAGGATCGCGGCCGGCACCATGTAGTCGGGCAAAGCCGCCGCGAGCGCCGCGCGCAGGGCCTCGCACGATGCCGCGCCCTGCTGCGCCACGACGTAGCCGACCAGCCGCGTGCCGGCGGACGTCTCGTGCGGCAGCACCACCACTTGCCGAACGCCGGGCTGCGCCAACAGGCGCGCCTCGATCTCGCCCAGTTCGATGCGGAAGCCGCGGATCTTCACCTGGTGGTCCTGCCGGCCGAGGTATTCGATGCAGCCGTCGGGCTGCCAGCGCACCAGGTCGCCGGTGCGGTAGAGCCGTCCACCGGGCGCGCCAAACGGATCGGGAATAAAGCGGTCTGCCGTCATGCCGGCGCGGCCCAGGTAGCCGCGCGCCAGCCCTTCGCCGCCGAGATAGAGTTCGCCCGGCACGCCCACCGGCACCGGTTCCAGCCGGCTGTCCAGCACGTACGCGCTGCGCGCCCCCACCGGCCGGCCGATCGGCGCATAGGCGCCGGTGACCTGGGCTTCCGCGTCAGCGGCCCTTGCCTTCCACACCAGCGGCGTCACCACCGTCTCGGTCGGGCCATAGCCGTTGATGATGTGCTGCGGCCGCAGTGCCTGCGTCAGGCGGGCCACGCCCGCCCGGGGCATGGCTTCGCCACCGAAGGAATACAGCCACAGCGGCGGCGGATCGCCCTGCGACTCGGCCCAGGCCGCGAGCTGGTGCAGGTAGCGCGGCGGAAAGCCCGCGTGCGTGACCGCATGGCGGCGCAGCGCGGCGTAGGTCTGCTCCACGCTCCACAGCGTGTCGTCACGCAGCACGATGCTGGCGCCGCTGGCCAGCGGCACCATCCAGCGCTCATGCGCGCCGTCGAAGCTGAACGACAGGAAATGCAGTTCGCGGCTGGTGGCCGTGATGTCGTAGCACTCGGCGGTGGTGACCACGTGCATTGCCAGCGGGCCGTGCGCCACCGCGACGCCCTTGGGCTTGCCGGTCGAGCCCGAGGTGTAGATGACGTAGGCAAGCTGCGCCGGGTGCACGGCAATTTCGGCATCGTGTTCGGGCCAGGATGCGTCGGCGTCGTCATCGACCAGCAGCACCGGCAGGCCTTCTGCCACCGGGAAGGACTCGCGCAGCGCGCGCTCGGTCAGCAGCAGTTGCGGGGCGGCGTCCTCCTGCATGTCCAGCAGGCGCCGCGCCGGATAGGTTGTATCGAAGGGCACGAAGCAGCCGCCAGCCTTCAGCACCGCCAGCAGCGCCACGATCATGCGCGGCGAACGGCCCAGCGCCACGCCGACGCGGCTCTCGGCGCCAATACCCTGCGCGACCAGCCGGTGCGCGAGCCGGTTGGCCTGGCGATTCAACTCGCCGTAGCTGAGCGTGGCATCGCCGAACAGCACGGCCGGGGCCTCGGGCGCGCGGCGGGCCTGGCCCGCCACCTGCACATGCACCGGCACGAACGGCGGTGCCGCGCAGCCGGGTTCGCTCCAGCGGGCCAGCGCATCGCGTTCGGCATCCCCCAGCAGCACCGCTGCGGCGGACGTCGTGGCGGGATCGGTAGCGAACGCCTGCAGCAGGCGCCCATAGTGCCCCGCCATGCGCGCCACGGTGGCGGCATCGAACAGATCGGCGGCATAGGCGATCCGACCGAAAAGGCTGCCATCGGGCAGCTCGGTGGTGGCCAGGCTGAGTTCGAAACGCGCGGTCGTCACCGGCAGTTCCAGCGACGTAACGCGCAGCCCCTTCAGCTGCGGCACCGCCGCAGCGCCAGCGGCGCGATGGTCGAAGGTGACGTTGAACAGCGCCGGCTGCGCCAGGCTGCGGCCGGGCTGAAGCGCTTCCACCAGCAGGTCGAACGGCAGCGCCTGGTGCTCCTGGTCCGCCGCTGCCTGCCGCGCCAACCGCGGCAGCAGCTCGGCAAACGGCTCGTCTGGCGCCACCTCGGCGCGCATCACCTGCATGTTGACGAAGCAGCCGACCAGCGCCTCGGTCTCGCTGCGTTGCCGGTTGGCCACCGGCACGCCGATGCAGATATCGGCCTGTCCGGTGTAGCGGTTCAGCAAGACCGCATAGGCGGCCAGCAGCGCCATGTTGAGCGTGGCCTGATGCGCGCCGGCAAGCGTGCGCAGCGCCGCGGCCACGTCGGCCGGAATGACGAAGGTGTGCTCGGCGCCCGCGCCGGTACGCGCCGCGCGGCGTGGCCGGTCGGCCGGCAGATCGAGTGCGGCGCCGGGCGCATCGCCCAGGCGTTCACGCCAGTAGCCGAGCTGGCGCTCGGCTTCGCCGGCGTCCATCCAGTTGCGCTGCCACGCGGCAAAGTCGGCGTACTGCACCGGCAGCTGCGGCAGTTCGGCCGGCGTGCCGGCGGCTTCGGCCGCGTAGCAGGCGGCCAGCTCGGCGACCAGGCGCACGATCGAGGCGCCATCGGCGACGATGTGGTGCAGCACCACTACCAGCACATGGGACCGGACGCTCTCGCGGATCAGCGCGACGCGCCACAGCGGTCCTGCGGCGAGATCGAACGGCGCGTGGGCAATGCCGTCGATGGTGGTGTCCAGGCCGGCGGGATCGGCTTCCATCTCGACGAATGGCGGCGGCAGGCTGTCGTGCACCTGCTGGCGCGCCACGCCGGCAGCGTCGGTTGGATAGGTGGTGCGCAGCACCTCATGGCGCGCACCGATGCGATCGAACGCACGGCGCAGTGCTGCGGCGTCGAGCGCCCCTTCGAGCCGGTATGCGCCCGGCATGTGATAGGCGGTGCCGGCCGGATCGAGCTGCTGCAGGAACCACAGGCGTTGCTGCGCGTACGACAGCGGCAGCGCTTCGCTGCGCGGCGCGGGCACGATCGGCAGCGTGGAGAAGGCCACGCCTTTGTCGTGCAGCGCGGCCAGGAACGCCGTGCGCTGCGCTGGCGCCAGCCGGGCAAAGCGCGCGGCGACCTGCGCGTGCGCGGTATTCAGTGCATCTGACATGGGAGCGGTATCACGGTCAATGGATATCGGGGAGCGCTCAGGCGGCCACGGCAGCCTGCGGCGCCGCATTCAGCGCGGTGAGCGCGCGCGCGTCGAGTTCGCCCGCCGTCTCGCCGTGTTCACGCACGGCCGCGGCCAGCGCGTGGGCAGTCGGGCGGTCGAACACCACGCCCGGCGCGATCTCCACCTGCAGGCGCCGGCGCAGCCGCGCCACCAGCTTGATCACCAGCAGCGAATGGCCGCCGAGCGCGAAGAAGTCGGCGTGCGGGTCGACCCGCTCCTGCTCCAGCAGTTCGGCCATCAGCGCGCAGACCAGGGTCTCCACGGCATCCGCGGATGCCGTGGCAGCTTGCGGCGCCGCTGCGGCAATGTCGTCCGGCGATGCGGCCAGCGTGCGCAGCGCCGTGCGGTCGGTCTTGCCGTTCGGCAGCCGCGGCAGCGCAGGCAGCGCGATCAAGCGCGACGGGACCATGGCGTCGGGCAGCATGGCGGCAAGCGCGCGCCGCAGCGCATCCGTGTCGGCGGAGCCGGCCGATGCCGGCACGATGAACGCGCACAGCACGGCTGCGGCGCCGGGGCCGGGCGCGGCACAGACCGCAGCCTGCGCCACCGCCGGTTGGGCCAGCAACGCGGCCTCGACTTCCGCCGGCTCGACGCGGATGCCGCGGATCTTGACCTGCTGGTCGGCGCGGCCCAGCAGTTGCAGGCCGGCGGGGGTGGCGCGCGCCAGGTCGCCGGTGCGGTAGAGGCGCTGCCCTGCCGCGAACGGGTCGTCGACAAACGCGGCGGCGTCCGGGTCCGGCCGGCCGAGGTAGCCATGCGCCAGTTGCGGACCGCCGACGTAGAGCTGCCCGGCCACGCCGGCCGGGACCGGGCGCAGGGCATCGTCCAGCAGCCGTACGCGCGTCGCGCCCAGGGCCCGGCTGAGCGGCGCCGTGCCGGCGGGCCACGCCGGATCCTCCGCGCCGACCGCATGGACCATGACGCCGATGGTGGTTTCGGTCGGGCCGTAGTGGTTAAAGATCCGGCAGTCCGGCGCGTGGCGGCGCAGCCCCTGCACCAGGCTGGCGGGCAAGGGCTCGCCGCCCAGGATCACGGTGGCGGGCACGGCCGGTGCATCCGTTTCCAGCAGCGCCGCCAGATGCGACGGCACGATCTTGATGGCGTCGACCTCGCGTCCACGCAGGTAACGAGCGAAGGCGGCGGGATGCGCCATGTCGTCATCGCTGGCCACCGCCAGGCACGCGCCCTGCCACAGTGCTGCGAACAGCGTGGTGTTGCCAAGGTCGGCCGCGACCGACGACGTCAGGCCGAGCCGCCGGCACGACGCCAGCGACAGCGCCTCGCACACCGCCGCGGTGTAATGGCTGATCTGCCGGTGGCCGACCACCACGCCCTTGGGCTCGCCGGTGGAGCCGGAGGTGAAGAGCACGTAGGCGGCTTCTTCCTGTGCGCTGGCAAATTCGCCATCAACCTGTGCGGCCTTGGCCAGCAGCGCATCGGCACGGATCACCGTGGCGTTATCGTGGGCAGCCTGCTGCGCGATGGTCAGCACCGGCGCCGACTGCGCCAGCACGCTGCGGCGGCGCGCCTGCGGCCACGCCGGGTCGAGCGGCACATAGGCCCCGCCCGCGGCCCATACCGCCAGCAGGCTCGCCACCAGCGCGCCGCTGCGCGGCAGCGCCAGCGCCACGCGCGTGCCAGGGCCGACGCCAAGCGCGCGCAGCCGTTGCGCGGCGCCTTGCACGGTGCGCTGCAGGCCGGCGTAGTCGAGCACCAGGTCCGCGGCATCGAGCGCGGGTGCATCCGGTGTCTGCCGGGCATGCTGCGCGATGCGTGCGAGCAGGGTCTGCCCCGCACCCACGGGCGTTTCGCCCGTCCAGCACTGCGGCACGCGCAAGGTATCGTCGGCAGGCCATGACAGCGATTCCAGCGGCGTGTCGAGCGCCGCAGGCAAAGTGGCGATCAGTGCCGCCAGATGCGCCAGCACCCACTGCGCGACGCGCGGATGCAGGACGCCTGCGCGCGCATGCAGCGCGAGCGCCGCCATGCCCTGCCCGTCATCGAGTGCCTCGCACACCAGGTCGAAGCCGGCCCATGCCGGGCTGGCCATCGCCACGCCGGCGGGCGGCAGCGGTGCTACCGCAAACCCGATACGGGGCGCGGCATCCCCGGGCTGCCAGGCTTCCTGCCACGCCGCGTGGCTGTCGAGCGCGGGCAGCCAGGCGCGCCAGTGCTCGGCCACGCTGCGCTGCGCGTCCCAAGCCACGCTGACCGGCAGCGCCTTGACGAATACGCCGGCGGCATCGGCCATCACGTCGTAGTCGCGGCGGCAATCATGCAGCCAGGCACCGCTGAACACCGGCTGCGCGCACAGGCGCGCCAGCACGGTCCACCAGGCCGCCTGCACCACGCGCTCGGGCGTGGTGCCGAACTGTCGTGCCGATGCGGCCAGCGCCTGCCGGTGCGCGCCATGCAGCGTGTGGCGCCAGGTGTCGCTACCTTGCGCGGCGGCGCTTCCTGCCAGCGCATCGGGGATGCGCAGCGGGGCCGGCAGGCCGGCGGCCTGCGCCTGCCAGTACGCGCGGCCGGCGCTGCCAGTGCCGTCTTCGCCCAGGCGCGCGCCTTGCTGCCAGTCGGCGTATTGCGCGTATTGCAGCGGCAATTCCTCATCGCCATCGATCCGTGCCGGCGCATCCAATGCATCGCGCATGTTTTCGGCAAGCTTCAGCACGGTGCCGCGGTCAGCCGCCAGCGGACTAACCAGCAGCCACAGGGTGGCGCCGCCCGCGGGCAGAGGGCTGATGCAGGCGCGCAGTACGTCGCCGGTGGCCGGGTCGAGCGCAGGCAGCGACGGCGCATCGCCGGGCGCGGCGATGGCCGTGGCGGCACCGTTGGTGCCCGCCTGCGGCACGCAGGCCACCAGCTCGTTGCCATTGTCAATATATGCGGTACGCAGCGATTCGTGCCGCACACGCAGCGCCCCCAGCGCGGCATCCACTGCGGCAGGGTCGGACTGCCCGTGCAGAGCGATCCGCGCCACATGCGCGCGCGGCCCCGGCGTGTCGCGCCATTGCTGCCATGCGGCCTGTTGTTCGGGTGTCGGGGTCCAGGCGGACTGCAGCTCAGGCATCGGCGTTCTCCTGCGGCACCGCGGCGGCATTGCCGTCGGGCTGGGTGCGGTCAAACATATCGCCCATCGCGACGACGATCTTGCGCGGGCCTTCATAGGGGTCGCGGGCGTGCGCGGCCAGCATGTTGTCGAGCATCACCACGTCGCCGCGCTGCCAGTCGAAGCGCACGGCGCAGGCCTCGTACAGTTCGCCTATCAGCTTCATCGCCTCGTCGGGAATCGGCGTGCCGTCGCCGAACATCACATGGCGCGGCATGCGTTCCAGCCCCACCATCTCGAGCAGGTCTTCACGCACGTCTTCCTCCAGGCACGACACGTGGTGCAGCTGCACCTGGTTGAAGAAGCTGCGCTCGCCGGTGACCGGGTGGCTGACGATGGCCGGGCACACCGTGCGGGTCTGCAGGATGTCGCCGTCCAGCCAGCGGCAGTCGATGCCGGCGGCGCGGCAGCGCGCTTCCACTTCAGCGCGGTCCTCGGTCTTGTAGAAGTCGCGCCAGTCCACGTCCAGCCGTGGCGTGAAGGTGCGCACATACATGAGCTGCCGGCTGGCGAACTCGGCGGCCAGCGCGGGCGGCAGGCGGCGCAGCAGTTCGCGGCAGTCGACGATGGGGGTGGCGCCGCCGATGGCGGAAGGCAGCTCGCAATAGAACCACTGCTTGCGCGGCCAGCGCTCCAGGTGCGCACTTTCGTTGTGGTACAGGATCATCTGGCGTTCGGGGTACGGCGTGGAGCGGTAGGTGTTGCGGCCGCCCTCCTTCTTGGGCAGGTCGCCGTAGCTGCCGTACAGGCCGGGATGCATCGCTTCGGCAAAGGCCTCGAAGGCCTGCGGCGTGGGGAGGTCGAAGCCGCGGAAGACGATGCCCGCGTGTTTATGCAGGGTGTCGGCGATCAGCCCGCGCGCCCGGGCGGCCCAGGCGACGGGATCCAGGCCGGGCGCCGCCGGCTCGATCACGATGGGAAAGACCTCACCGGCCCGCAGCGGGCGCAGCCGCACCTGGCTGGCCGGGTCGGCGGCGGACGGAACCGGAGTGGCGGGAGCGAGGGTGGCCGGGCGCGGCCGCGCCAGCGATTTGAGCTGGTCGAGCTTGGCCGCCATGCGCTGGCTGGTTTCCATGTTTCGGGACTCCTCGGGTTTCGGTTGGGTCGGGCGCGCGGCGCCCGGGACAAGTTCGGTGACGTGGTCGACGGGCTGGTCCGGCGCGCGCAGCAGCGCGTCCAGCGTGGCCAGCCACTCGCTGGCAAAGCGCGCCACCGTGGTCCGCTCGAACAACGCTGTGGCGAACACCCAGTCGCCGCGCAGCGCTGCGGCTCCCTGCCCGCCCTCGGGCTCGAGGAACAGCGCCATGTCGAACTTGGAATTGCGCTCCACTGGCGGCAGCATGTCGGCCTGCACGCCGGGCATGGCGAGCTGCCCGGCCGGCGTGTTCTGCAGCACGAACAGCGCCTGCACCAGCGGGTTGCGGCTGCGGTCGCGCGGTACGCCGGCGGCTTCGACGATGCGGTCGAACGGCAGGCCGTCATGCTCGAACGCGGCCAGCACGCCGCGCCGGCAGGCGGCCAGCGTGTCGCGGAAGCTGGCGCCGGCGACGCGCCGGGAGCGCAGCGGCAGCACGTTGACGAAGAAGCCGATCAGGGGCTCCAGCGCCGCCTCGTGGCGGCCGGCAACATCGGTGCCGAGCACCAGGTCGTCCATGCCGGTGACACGGTGCAGCCAGCACTGGAAGCTGGCCAACAGCACGACGAAGGGCGTGACCTGCTCGGCGCGGGCCAGCGCATGCACTTGTGCCATGCGCGCGGCACCGATATGCAGCGGCACGGCATCGCCTTCCATGCGCGCCACCGGCGGGCGGGCGCGGTCGGCCGGCAAGGCCAGCGCCGCCGGCGCGCCGGCGAGCGCGCCGCGCCAGTAGGCGGTCAGCCGGTCGAGCGCGGCGCCGCGCAGCCAGTCGCGTTGCCAGGCGGCGTAGTCGGCGTATTGCAGGGCCAGCGGCGGCAGCGGTGTGACCTGGTCCGGCGCCAGTGCGCGGCGGTAGCCATGGGTGATCTCGTCGACCAGCAGCCCGACCGACCAGCCGTCGGACACCAGGTGGTGCATCGCGACCAGCAGCACGTGTTCCTGCGGGGCGCAGCGCAGCAGCGTGGCGCGCCACAGCGGCGCCTGGTCGAGCGCGAAGGGCCGTGACGCGTGTTCACGCATGGCTTCGCGCAGCGCCGCGTCGCGGGTCTCGGGCGCGAGTGCCTGGAGGTCGGCCACCGGCAGGTCGATGCCTGCGGCAGCACCGATGCTGGCGAACGGTTCGCCGTCGTCGTCGGGATAGGCGGTGCGCAGGACCTCGTGGCGAGCGGCCACGGCGGCCAGGGCCTGGCGCAGCGCAGCGACATCCAGCGGCCCGCGCAGGCGCAGCGCGCCGGCCATGTTGTAGGCGGCACCGGCATTGCCCTGCAGGCGCTCGACCAGCCACAGCCGTTGCTGCGCCAGTGATACCGGCATGCGTGCAACGCGAGGCACGGGCACCAGCGCCGGGATCGCCGCCGCGGGCGCCGCCGTGGCCAGGCGCGCGGCAAAGTCGCGCAGCACCGGGGCTTCGAACACATCGCGCAGCGCGGCCTGTGCGTGGCCGGCGGCACGCAAGCGCGCGACCACGCGGGTGGCGATCAGCGAATGGCCGCCGAGGCGGAAGAAATGGCTGTCGCGGCCAACGCGCACACCGGGCAGCAGGGCCTCCCAGATTTCCGCCACGGCTTGCTCGACCGGGTTGGCCGGGGGATCGCCCTCCTCGCCGGCGGCTGCCACCTGCGGCGCGGGCAGCGCCTTGCGGTCGATCTTGCCGTTGGCGTTGAGCGGCCAGGCCGGCATGCGCACCCACGCGGCCGGCACCATGTAGGCCGGCAGCCGCGCCGCGACGCTGGCGGCTAGCTCGGCTTCCAGCACGGCCTGGCCGGCTCCTGGCTGCCAGTAGGCCGTCAGCCATTCGCTGCCGGCGGCCTGGTACACCGTCACCAGCGCCTGGCGCACGGCGGGATGCGCGGCCAGCACGGCCTCGATCTCGCCCAGCTCGATGCGGTAGCCGCGCAGCTTGACCTGGAAGTCCTTGCGGCCCACGTATTCCAGCACGCCGCCGGCCTGCCAGCGGCCGAGGTCGCCGGTCAGGTAGCGGCGGCTGCCCGGGGCGCCGGTCGGATCGGGCACGAAGGCGGCCGCGGTGCGGCGCGGGTCGGCCAGGTAGCCCCGGCCCACGCCAGCGCCGGCCACCGCGACCTCGCCGATCACGCCGGGTGCGGCCAGGTTGCCGTCGGCATCGAGCACCTGCAGCACGGCATTGGCGGTGGGACGGCCGATCGGCACGGTGTCGCTGCCCTGCCCCAGGCTATCGGCAGACAAGGGGTGGAAGGCCACGTCGTCCGAGCATTCCGCGGGCCCGTAGGCATTCATCAGCGGCACCGCCGGATAGCGCCCGAACCACGCGCGCGCGGTCGCGGGCGGCAGCGCCTCGCCGGTGGGCAGCACCCAGCGCAGCGCCGGCAGCGGCGCGTCGCGGCCCTCCGCGGCCTGGCAGTCCAGCACAGCTTGCAGCAGCGACGGCACCGGTTCGAACAGCGTGACGCCGCGCTGCGCGAGCAGCGCCGTCAGCGCGGACGGATCGCGCACCACGTCGTCGGCGACGACCTCCACGCGGGCGCCGAACAGCGGCGCGGCGAGCGCCTGCCATACCGAGATGTCGAAGCACGGCGGCGCGGTCTGGGCGATCACGTCGCCCTCGCCCAGCCCGAGCGGCACCACCTTGGCCAGCATGTTGTTGAGCATGCCGGCGCGCGTGACCATCGCGCCCTTGGGTACGCCGGTCGAGCCGGAGGTGAACAGCACGTAGGCGAGCTGGGCGGGGTGCGAGGATGTGGGCAGTGCCGTCGTTCCCGCGGCGGAGGCCTCTACGGCTGCCAGCGTCCGGGCGCCTGCGATCCCTGCCTCGGCGAGCGCGGCGGCGCCTGCAGCATCGGTCAGCACCTGCGCGGGGCGCGCCTGTGCCAGCACCTGCTGCCAGCGTGCCGGGGGATGGCTGACGTCAAGCGGCACCCAGGCCGCGCCTGCGCGCAGCATTCCGGCCAGCGCGACCAGCCAGTCGAGCCCGCGCGGCAGCAGCACTGCGACGACGTCATCCTGCGCCACGCCCGCGGAACGCAGGCCCCCGGCGAGCCGGCCGGCACGTTGCCACCAGTCGCCATAGGTCAGTGCGGCATCGCCGCAGCGCGCCAGCACGCGCTCAGGATGCGCGGCGACGCGACACGCCACGCGCTGTACGTAGTCGTCGTGCAGGGCTGCCTGCGAGACGCTGGTGTCATCGCTGGCGCCCCAAGCCTGCAGCCGCGTGCGCGTGGCGGCGTCAAGCAGATCGACGGCACCGACATGCGCCGCGCCCTCGGCCAGCGATGCCAGCGCGGCCGCGTACGCGTCCATCCATTGCGCGAGGCGTCCCGCCTCAACTCGGCCGGCATCGCAGGTGAAGCGGACGGTGAAGCGACGATCGGGCATCACTTCCAGCGTCAGGCCGTAGTGGGTCTGCTCGATGTTGTCGTGCTGGCGCAGGCGCAGGCACGCCACCTCGCGCGCCCGGTCGTTCAGGTCGGGCAGGTTCTGGAACACCATCAGCGTGTCGAACAGCGCGCCACCGGTACCGGCCTGCGCCTGGATCTCGGCCAGCGCGGCATGTTCGAACTCGCGCATGGCGACGCCGGCTTGCTGGGTAGCCTGCAGATAGTCCGTCACCGCCAGCGGGCCGCGCGGACGCAGACGCAGCGGCAGTGTGTTGATAAACACGCCCAGCATGCGCTCGGCGCCGTCGAGGCCCGGGGGCCGGCCGGCCGAGGTCACGCCGAAGACGATATCGTCGCTGCCGCAATGGCGCGCCAGTACGATACCCCACGCCGCCTGCATCACAGTGTTGAGGGTGACGCGATGCGCGGCGGCCAGCGCGCGCAGGCTGGAATCGAGTCCGGCCGGCAGCACCAGGTCGCGGCACAGCGGCACCGCGCTGTGGTTCGCGGCCGCCGGCGCGATGCCCGGCAGCACGGTGGGACCGGGCAGGCCGGCGAAGGCCTCGCGCCAGAAGGCCTGCCGCGCCGTCGCGGGTTGCGCGGCGAGCCAGGCGATATAGTCGCGATACGGCCGGCGCGGCGCCGGCGCGTGGGCCGGATCGGCGTAGCGGGCCAGCGCCTCGTCGAGCAGTTGCACCGAGCCCCAGCCGTCGACGATCAGGTGGTGCCGGCTCCAGACCAGCCACCATCCCTGCTCGCCGGTGCGCAGCAGTGCCAGCCGCATCAGCGGCAGCGCAGCCGGGTCGAAACCACGCGCGCGGTCGGCGCGGCACCAGGCTGCCAGACGCTCGGCCAGCGCCGGGCCGTCTTCGCCGCGCCAGTCCTCGACGGCCACGGGCAGCGTGGCGCGGGCATGCACGCATTGCAGCGCGCGGTCGCCGCAACCGGCTTCGCCCGGCGCGATAAAGGTGGTGCGCAGGATCGGGTGGGCGTCGAGCAGCGCCTGCCACGCGGCGGCCATCCGCGCCGGGTCGAGCGGCCCGTCGATTTCCAGCACCAGTTGGTTGACATAGGCGCCGTTGCCGCCGTCGCGCAGGTGGTGGAACAGCAGCCCTTCCTGCAGCGGCGACAGCGGATAGGCATCCTCGATGCCGCCCTGCGCGGCGCGCAGGCGCTCCAGTGCTGCCGCGTCGCGACCGCTCAGCGCAAATGGCTGTGCCACGGCCGGCGTCGCAGCGGGAGCGGCGGCAGGTTGTGCGCGCGCGGCGAGATGCGCCGACAGGCGCGCCAGCGTCGGGTGCGCGAACAGGTCCCTGGGCGCCAGCATCAGCTGCTGCGCGCGGGCCTTGGCCACGATCTGCAGCGCCAGGATGGAATCGCCGCCGAGCGCAAAGAAGTCGGCGTCGCGGTCGATCTCGTCGCGCTGCAGGATCTCGCGCCAGAGGGTGCGCAGCGTCTGCTCGATGGCAGCGGTTGCGTCGGCCGGTGCGGCGCCCGCGCGCAGTGCGGCGGCCAATGCCGAGGGCGTGGGATGGGCGAACAGCAGCTTGGGGGTCAACGCCAGACCGGCCTGGCGCGCTTGCGCGACCAGCTGCAGCCCGAGGATGGAGTCGCCGCCGAGGGCGAAGAAGTTGTCGTCGGCGCTGACGGCATCGCGCCCGAGCACGCTCGCCCACAGGCGCGCCAGCGTAGCCTCGGTGTCATCCTGCGGTGTAGCGCGGACGGGCGCGGCGACCTCATCGGGCACCGGCGGCAAGGCCTTGCGATCGACCTTGCCGTTGCGCAGCCGCGCGAAGGCGTCGCACTGCACGAAGGCCGCCGGCAGCATCGGCGCCGGCAGTGCGGCAGCCATGGCGGTGCGCAACGCGGCCAGGCCGAAGCCGTCGGCGGGCACGAGATAGGCGACCAGCCGCAGCCCTTCGCCTGCGGGCGAGGGCTGCGCCAGTACCACCGCATCACGCACGTGCAGCGCCTGGCGCAGCCAGGCTTCGACTTCGCCGGGTTCGACGCGGAAGCCGCGGATCTTGACCTGGGCATCGGCACGGCCGAGGAAGACGATGGCGCCGTCATCAGTCATGCGCACGCGGTCGCCGGTGCGGTACAGGCGGCCGCCGGGCTGGAAGGGATCCGGCACGAAGCGTTCGGCGCTCAGCGCCGGGCGGCGCAGGTAGCCGCTCGCGACGCCGGCCCCGCCGACGTAGAGCTCGCCTGCCGCGCCGCGCGGCACGGGATTCAGGTGCCGATCCAGCACGTAGGCGCTGACGCCGGGCAGCGGGCGGCCGACCGGAATCGCACCCTGCGCTCCGCCCGATGGCACCGCGTGCGTCAGGCAGCCAACCGTGGTTTCGGTGGGCCCGTAGTGGTTGACCACGCGGCAGGCCGGATGCAGCGCCTGCACGCGCGCCACCAGCGCCGCATCCAGCGCCTCGCCGCCGAACACCAGGCATTGCCGCGGCACCAGCCGCGCCGGATCGGCGACGGCCAGCAGTGCGCGCAGGTGCGAGGGCACGATCTTCAGGCAATCGACCGGCCGCGCCGCCAGCGCGCTGGCGAGGGCCTCGGGGTCTTCGCCCAGCCCATCGTCCAGCACGCGCAGCGTGTGGCCGCCCAGCAGCGCGCCGAACCAGGCGGTGTGGCCCAGGTCCGCTGTCACGGAGGACAGCGACGCCATCGACGATCCCGCCGGCAGGGCCAGCGCGTGCAGCACGCCAGCGGCGTAGTGCGCAAGGTTGCCTTGCGTCACCACCACTGCCTTGGGCGTGCCGGTCGAGCCGGAGGTGTAGATCAGGTAGGCCGGCTGGGCGGGCACGGCAGCGGGCCATGTCGCCGGGAGGGTTGCGGCATCGACTTGCAGGGATGCGGCATGCCAGCCGGCATCGGGCAACACGTCCGCCAGCCACTGCGGCTGGCCCCCCTCGCCCACTACCGCTTTCAGGTCCGCATCTGCCGCCAGTTGTGCCAGCCGCGCGGCGGGCATGGCTGCGTCGAGGCACAGGAACGCGGCGCCCGCTTTCCACGAGGCGAGCATGGCCACGGCCATGCCGGCGCCTCGCGGCAGCAGCAGGCCGACCACGTCGCCGGGGCGCACGCCACCTTGCTGCAATCGCGAGGCAAGCGCGTCAGCGCCGGCGTCGAGCGCACCGTAGGACAACTGCGCATCGGCAGCGTCTACCGCGAGGCGCTCCGGATGCGCGCGCACGCCGGCCTCGAAGGCCGCCAGCGCGGTGGCGTGGACCTGCGTTGCGGCACCACTGGCCTGCGCATGCGAAAGCACCGCCGCATCGAACAAGGACAGATCACCGACACGCACTTCGGCGTTGTCGAGCACCACGTCCACCGCAACCCGCAGCGCCGCGATCAGCCGCAGCACGGCCTCCGGGGCAAAGCGGTCAGCGTCGTAGCGCCACTGGCCGCGCAGGCGTTCGCCTTCGTCCTGCCAGCGCAGGTTCATGTCGTTGGCCGCGCCGCGCTGCGTGGCCAGGTATTCGCGCACCAGGTAGCGGCCCAGCACCTTGCGCGGACCCACTGGCACGAAGGTCGTCATATGCCGGAACAAGGGCCCCAGGCTGCGATCCGCGCCGCCCATGCGCGCCAGCGGATATTGCTGGTGGCGCAAAGCGCCGCGCATCTGGCGGGCGCAGTCGCGCACCACCGTGGCAAAGACCGGGTTGGCGGAGAAATCCGCGCGCAGCGGCACGGCGTTGAGCGTATAGCCGATCAGGTCGGCATGCTGCGCGCCGGAGCGTCCGGCCGTGGGCGTGCCGACGAAGAAGTCGTCCTCGCCGCTGGCCCGGTGCAGCACGGTCTTGAACAGCGCCAGCATCACCACGAAGACGCTGACCTCGAGCCGCGCGGCCAGGTCGCGCAGGCCCTGCGTCTGTTGCGCCGTCAGGTGGAATTCAATCTCGGCGCCGCGCAGGCGGGGCTCGACAGCGCGCTCGCCGGCCAGGGCCGGCGCCGCGGGCGCGTCCTCGAGTACGCTGTCCCAGTAGGCGCGCAGCGATGCACCACGCGGCCCCGCCAGCAACTGGCGCTGGCGCACCAGCCAGTCGCGGTAGCGGCCCACCTGCGACGCCATCGGCGGACTGGCCGGGTCCTTGGCACGCAGCGCTTCGTAGGTCGCAAGGATCTGGTCGCAAACCGTCTCGAAGCCGAGATAGTCGCCGGCGATATGGTGCATGCCGGCACACATCCACATGCGCTCGGTGCCGTCGGCCTGGCGCGAGACCAGGAAGCGGAAGCGGCAGACCTGGCCCGCGTCGGGGTCGAACGGCTCGTCCGCTTCGCGCTCGAACCAGGCCATCAGATCGGCCTCGGCAAGGCCGTCGACGCGCGTCAGCGAAACCTCGGCTGCAAAGCCGGCCGGCCGCGCCATCACGATCTCGCCGTCCTCGTCCAGGTAGGCGCTGTGCAGCGCCTCGTGGCAATCCACCACATGGCGCGCGGCCTGCTCCAGCAGGTCGAAGCGCAGCCCCGGCGCCAGCTCGATCGTGAACACCATGTTGTACGCGGCGCTGTGCGGATGGCGGCGATGGAAGGCCAGCAGCGCCAGTTGCCCGGGGCCGGCGGGATAGCGGTCGAAATAGCCGGGATGCGCGGCCAGCCAGGCATCGGCCTCGGCGGCGCGCGTGGCGAGCAGCGCGGCCGCGGCGTCCAGCGCCTCAGCGCTGGCGGCGCAGTCATCGGCCACGCGCCAGCGCCCGTCCAGCAGGCGCAGGCGCACGCCATCGGCGCGCAGAGTTCGCATCAGGGCGCCGGTTTCTGCCGGCAGGGAAGCTACGGAAGACGACATGGCGAAAACGTTGGAGATGACAAGGCCCCGGCCCGCAGGGCGGCCAGTGGGCATCGGGACGGCGGCGGGATCAGCCCAGGCCGGGCGGCGCGGGCTCGGCCATGGCGACGATCACGCGGCGCGGGCCGCGGAAGGTGCCGCGCCCGTGGGCGGCCAGCATGTTGTCGAGCATCAGCACATCGCCCTGCTGCCAGGGGAAGCGCACGGTGCAGTCGTCGAGCGTGGCGCGGATGGTGGCAAGGGCGTCGTCCTCCAGCGGCGCGCCGTCACCGTAGACGACATTGCGCGGCAGTTCGTCGACGCTGCCGACCACGGCGAGCAGGGCCTCGCGCACGTGGGGCGCGAGCCCCGAGACATGGAACAGGTGGGCCTGGTTGAACCACACCATCTCGCCGGTCACCGGATGCCGCGCGACGGCCTGGCATAGCTGGCGCGTGCGCAGCTCGCCGTCGGCCTTCCATGCGAAATCGATCCGCTGGGCGCGGCAGAAGCGCTCCACCTGCGCGCGGTCATCGGTGTTGAAGGCGCGTTGCCAGCTCAGGTCGAGGCCGTTGCCGTAGTTGCGCACGTACATCAGGCGGCGCGCGGCAAAGCGCTCGCGGATGACCGGGTCCAGGCGCTGGTAGACCAGCCGGCTGTCGGCGATGGGCGTCTCGCCTCCCGTCTCGCTCGGCTGCACGCAATGGAACCAGATCTTCATCGGCCATTGCAGCGTGTACGACTGCTCGTTATGCAGCGGGATGACCTGGTGCGCCGGGTATTCGGTGGAGGTATAGACGCCCTCCTTCACCTGCGAGCGCGGCGTCGAGCCGAACTCATAGCTCAGCAGCGGATGGCCGAAGGCGCTGGCGAAGGCGCGGAAATCCGAGTCATCGTCAAAACGGAAGCCTCGGAACAGCACGCCGCCAACGCGCGGCAACTGTTCCGCGGCGATCGCGGCCATGGCGCCGAACTGGCGGCGCCAGTCGGTGTCGCCGTCGGGCGTGACCACCAGTGGCAGCGCGCTGTGCGCAAACATCGGCGCGGTGCGCGGCGCGCCCGCCTTTGCTGTCGATGCGGTGGCAGCCGTGCCGGGGCCGCTGCGATGGTCCGCATGGAGGTCGGCGATGGTAGCGGTCGTGTCCAAATCCATATCCCTGTTGCCTCGCTGGGTTCGTTCGCGCTTGCCGCACGGCGCCGGAAGGCGTTGCAGCGGGGCCATAGGCGGGAGGGGCGCGGCCACGCGAACAATGTCTGCACATTGGATGGAAGGCGAGTCTACCGGAAATATTTACGAATGGAAATACAAATCATTATCATTTACGATACAGCCTTCGACGTTTTTGTTGTCTTCAACGTTTTCCTTGCCGGCGCGGCGCCGACTGCGACGGCAACTCAAACCACCTGAAGGAGCACAGCCATGAGCTGGGATCATCCCGACACGCGTTTCCACGTCGTCCGCAACGATGAAGGCCAGTATTCGATCTGGCCCGACTACAAGCCCGTACCGGCAGGATGGGCCAGCGTGGGCTTCCAGGGCAGCCGCGACGAGTGCCTGGCGCATATCGAGACGGTCTGGACCGATATGCGTCCGCTGAGCCTGCAGCGCGCGCTGGCCGGCGCATGAGCCCCGCGCAGCCGATGCGCGATCCCTGGTACGCCTTGATGCCGGGCCGCAGCGGCCCGGCTGCCGGCGATCGCGTGCGCCTCTATTGCCTGCCCTACGCCGGCGCCGGCCATACCGCGTACCACGGCTGGCGCGCCGCGCTGCCCGCCGCGATCGAGCTGGCGCCGGTATGCCTGCCCGGACGCGGCACGCGCACGGCCGAAACGCATGGCGCATCGATCCATGCGCTGGCCAGCGCGCTGGCCGCGTCGATCGCGCGCGCGGCCCGAGCCGAAGCGCCGCGCTTTGCGCTGTTCGGCCACAGCATGGGTGCGCTGCTGGGGTTCGAGACCGCGCGCGCGCTTGAAGCCGTGCATGGCCTCTCCCCCGCCGCGCTGGTGGTGTCCGGGCGCGGCGCGCCCGCGCTGCCGTCGGCTCGGCCGCCGTTCAGCAGCCTGCCGGACGGCGCCTTTGCCGACGTCATCGCCGCCATGGGCGGCATGCCGGCCGAGATCCGCGAAACGCCGGAAGCGCTCGCCTTCTTCCTGCCCGTGCTGCGCGCGGATATCGCGTTGTGCGAGGCCTGGCGCTACCGTCCGGGCCCGCGGCTGGGCTGTCCGGTCACAGTGCTCGGCGGCAGGGACGACGTCCACGCCCCGCCCGCGATGCTGGCCGCGTGGCGCGACGAGACCCTGCACGACTGCAGCCACCGGCTGTTCGCGGGCGGGCATTTCTTCCTGCACGAGGCGGCGCAGGACGTGCTGGACACCATCACGGATGCCGTGCTCGGTTCCACGATGCGCGCCACCAGAGACCACGGCCATGCGCTCGCCTGACATGGCCGCGCCAGCGCACGGCGAGATCCAGGTCTGGCACGTGGCAGTCGACGCTGCGGCAGACCTGTCGGCGCTGTCGGCAAGCGAACGCGCGCGCGCCGCCATGTTCCGGCAACCCGGCGACCGCGCCCGCTTCACCGCGGCCCGCTCGGCATTGCGGACACTGCTGGGCCTATACCTGGGCGTGTCGCCCGACGCCGTGCCGCTGGTCGCCAACGCGTTCGGCAAACCCACGCTTGGCGGCCATTGCACCACAGCCCTGCAGTTCAACGTCAGCCACAGCGACGCACGCGCCGCAATCGCCTTGTCATGCGCGCCGGTCGGGATCGACATCGAAGCCTGGCGTGCGGACATGACGTGGACAGCCTGGCACGACAGCGCGGCCGTGGCCTGCAACCCCGGCGAAATGCGCTGGCTGAGCGCGCTGGCGCAGCGCCAACCGCAGGATGCCATGCTCGCCTTCCTGCGCCTGTGGACTGCCAAGGAAGCGTGCAGCAAGGCCGTCGGCACAGGGCTGTCGGCTGCGCCGCAATCGGTGCGCGTGGCGCTGCCGGCGTGCGCTGCCTGCGTGCCGCCGCTGGCGCGCGCCGGGGCCGACCTGCGCGTCTGGCATATCCACGATGCATGTGGCCAGCCCGATCACGACACCCGCTACGTCGCGAGCCTGGCCACGCCAATGGCCGCCGCGCGCGTCGTGCACCGGCAGTATCCGCCGCGCGAGCTGCCCCCGCGCGCGGGCCAACCCATCTTGCCCAGTCTCGATGCCGGGCCCCGCAGTCAACGTCCCTGTTCAACGCCCCCGTTAGGAACGACACCATGACGCCTCCCTCGCTCGCCACGCATGCCCACGGCCAACCCGCGCCGTTCTCGGCTGGCGCCTTCGTCCGGCAAGCGCCCATCCGGCTCGACGACAACCCCTACCTGCAGCGCCAGTCCGCGCGCGAGTCCAACGCCCGCTCCTATCCGCGCCGCATCCCGCTGGCGCTGGAACAGGGCTATGGCGTGTATTTGCGCGATACCAGCGGCCAGCTCTTCATCGACTGCCTGGCCGGCGCCGGCACGCTGGCGCTCGGCCACAACCACCCGGCAGTAGTGCGCGCGCTGCGCGACACGCTCGACAGCGGCCTGCCGCTGCATACGCTGGACCTGGCCACGCCGGTCAAGGACCGCTTTATCGACGACCTGTTCGGCCTGCTGCCGCCCGAGTTCGCAGCGCGCGCCCGTATCCAGTTCTGCGGCCCGACCGGCGCCGACGGCATCGAGGCAGCGCTCAAGCTGGCCAAGACCGCCACCGGACGCCATACGGTACTGAGCTTTGCCGGCGGCTACCACGGCATGACGCACGGCACGCTGGCGCTGATGGGCAACCTCGGCCCCAAGGCGCCGCTGGGTGCGCTCGGCGGCAGCGTGCAGTTCCTGCCCTACCCGTATGACTACCGCTGCCCGTTCGGCCTGCGCGGCGACGCCGGCATCGACGCGGGCCTGCGCTATATCGAGCAGATGCTGGCCGACCCGGAGTCCGGCGTGCTGCCGCCGGCGGCGGTGGTGGTGGAAGCGGTACAGGGCGAAGGCGGCGTGATCCCCGCGCCCGCGCGCTGGCTGCGCGAACTGCGCCGCATCACGCGCGAGCACGGCATCGCGCTGGTGCTCGACGAAGTGCAGACCGGGCTCGGCCGCACCGGGCGCATGTTCGCGTTCGAGCATGCCGGCATCGTGCCGGACGTGCTGGTCCTGTCCAAGGCGATCGGCGGCAGCTTGCCGATGTCGGTGGTGATCTACGACAGCGCTCTCGACGCGTGGCAACCGGGCGCGCACGCCGGCACCTTCCGCGGCAACCAGCTGGCGATGGCGGCGGGCTCCGCCACCATCCGCACCCTGGTCGCGCAAGGCATCGTCGCCCATGCCGAGACCATGGGCCAGCGCCTCGCCACGCGGCTGCGGCAGTTGCATACCGCGTGCCCCGCGATCGGCGAAGTGCGCGGGCGCGGCCTGATGATCGGGGTGGAACTGATCGACGAACGTGCCGAGGCCGATGCGGTGGGCGCCTACCCGGCCGACGGCACCTTCGCGCGCACGGTGCAACGCGAATGCCTGCAGCGCGGGCTGATCGTCGAACTGGGCGGACGCCACGGCGCCACGGTGCGCTTCCTGCCACCGCTGGTCATCGGCGAGACCGAGATCGACCTGGTGGCCGAGTTGTTTGGCGACGCAGTCAGCGCGGCGCACAAGCAATGCCGCTGAGCGCTTGCGCGCCGTTCCGCGGGGGGCCGGGGCCACCGCGGAACCAGCTTCAGGACGCGTCACCGCGCAGCATCTCGCGCAGCCGGAATTTCTGGATCTTCCCGGCGGGCGTGGCCGGCAAGGCGTCCCGCACCACGAGCTTCTCGGGGATGTACTGCAGCGCCATTTTCTGCGCCTTGAGCCAGTCCACCATCGCCGCCTGGTCGAACGGCTGGCCGGCGCGCGGTACCACGAAGGCGCAGGCGCGCTCGCCCAGGCGCTCGTCGGGATAGGCGACGATGGCCACCTGGGAGACCGCGGGATGGCGGTACAGCAGGGTCTCGACCTCCAGCACGGGGATGTTCTCGCCGCCGCGGATGATCACGTCCTTGCTGCGCCCGGCGATGCGCAGGTAGCCGCTGGCATCCAGCCGTGCGAGGTCGCCGGTGTCGAACCAGCCGTCGGCATCGGTGCCGTTGAGCTGCGGGCGCTTCAGGTAGCCACCGAAGTTGGAACAGGCGCGCACCAGCAGGCGGCCGGTTTCGCCGGGCGGCACGTCGGCGTCGGTGCCGTCCACGATGCGTATTTCGACGCCTGGCAGCGGGCAGCCGTCGGTGGTCGAGGCGCGCTCGTCGCTGTCATCCGGCAGCGTGGTGGTAACCGCACCGTTCTCCGTCATGCCCCAGGCCGATACGATCTTCGCGCCGAGCGCCTCGCGGGCGCGCTCGACCAGCGCGCCGGGAATCGGCGCACCGGCGCACAGGAAGATGCGCAGGCTGGGAACCGGCGTGCCGGACTCCGCCACCACACGCGCCAGATCGGTCAGGAACGGCGTCGAACCCATGGTGAAGGTCACGCCCTCCTCGCGGATCAGCGCGGCCGCGCGCGCCGGGTCCCAGATGTCTTGCAGCACAGCATGCGCCCCCAGCAACACCGGCATCAGCAGTCCATACATGAAGCCGGTCTGGTGCGCCATCGGCGACGCCATCAGCACCACATCGTCGCTGGTCAGGCGCAGCCGTTCGGCGTAGGCGACGATGTTGGAGAACAGCGTGTTGGCGCTATGCATCACGCCCTTGGGCTCGCCGGTGGTGCCGGAGGTGTAGATCAGCTGCGTGACGTCGTCCGGGCCGGGACAGCTGCGCAGCAGGATGTTGGCGGCATCGGGCTCATATTCCCAGGCGGGACCGCTAAGCAGTGCTTCAAAGCTGTCCGCGCCATCACCGCCGGCAACAACGATGTGGCGCAGCGCCGGCAATGCCTCGCGCAAACCCTGCAGCATCTGGGCATGGCCGAAGCCGCGGAACAGCTGCGGCACCACCGCCACCTTGCATTGCGCATGCGCCAGCATGAACGACAGCTCGCGCTCGCGGAAGATCGGCATCAGCGGGTTGAGCACCGCGCCCAGCCGCGAGCAGGCGAGATACAGCACAGTCAGGTGCCAGCCGTTCGGGAGCTGGCATGACACCACATCCTGCGCGCCGATGCCGAGGCGGCTGAGACCCATCGCTACCCGGTCCGCCATCCGGGCCAGTTCGCGCCAGGTGAAGCGTGTCATGCTGCCGCTGTCGAGGCTCAGCGCCGTCAGCGCTGGGGCGTCGGGCCGGTCGCGCACGCAGGCGGCCAGGTAGTCGTTGACGGTGCGGTCATGCCAATGCCTGGCGGCAATGCTGGCGGCACGGCGCGGCGCGATCAGTACGGCGTCGAAATCCATGGGTGTCTCCTCTTTATCGGACGGCTCGGCGGTCGTGGCGCCGCTTCAGGCCGGTACGGCTTCGCGCCCCGCGCGCGTGCGGGCAATGATGGTCTTCATGATCTGTGCCGTGCCGTCGCCGATCTGGAAGCCCAGCACATCGCGCAGGCGCTGCTCCATCACGCCGCGGTCATAACCACCGTGGCCGAACGACAGCAGGCACTGGTGCACCACGTCGTACGCCAGCCTGGGCGCCCACCACTTGCACATCGCCGCCTCGGCGGTATGCGGCAGGCCACGGTCCTTGAGCCACAGCGTCTGCAGGCACAGCAGGCGCGCACCCTGCACCTGGGTCTCGAAATCGGCCAGCGGATGCGACACGCCCTGGAAGGCCGACAGCGGCTTGCCGAAGGCCTGGCGCTCGGCCACGTAGGCCCAGGTCTCGTCCAGCGCGGCCTGCGCCACCGCCAGCACCTGCAGGCCGATCAGCGCGCGCGAGAAGTCGAAGCCCTGCATCACCTGCACGAACCCCTCCCCCTCCTTGCCGAGCAGGTGGCTGGCCGGCACGCGCACGTTCTCGAAGAAAATCGAGCCGCGCCCGATGGCGCGCTGGCCGTGGCAGTCGAAGCGGTTGCGCGTGATGCCCGGCAGGTCCATCGGCACCAGCAGCGCAGACACGCCGCGCGCGCCGGACTCGACGGTGCCGCTGCGGGCAAAGACCACCGCGGCATCGGCCTGGTCGGCGGCGGAGATCGAGGTCTTCTCGCCGTTGAGCACGTAGACGTCGCCATCGCGCTCCATGCGCAGGCGCAGGCTGGCCGCGTCGGAGCCGCCGCGCGGCTCGGTCAGCGCGATTGCCAGCAGCGCCTCGCCGCGCGTCAGGCGCTGCAGCCACGGTCCGGCGATTTCCGGCTGCGCATGGTGCGCCAGGATCTGGCCATTGAGCGACGCGAGCAAGTTGATGTACGACAGGCTCAGGTCGGCACGCGCCACGGCTTCATGGATCACGCCGGCGGCCAATGAGCCCATGCCCTGCCCGCCATACTGCTCCGGCAGTTCGGGCGCGATAAAGCCCATCTCGCCCATTTCGCGCATCAGCGCGCGGTCCAGCACGCGGGTGCGGTCGCGCTCCAGGTAGCCGGGCGCCACGCGCGCATCGGCAAAGCGGCGCGCGTGCTCGGCCAGCGCCGTCAGGTCTTCGTCAAGATAGGGATTCATGGTGGTCTCCGCTGGTTCGGACGGCACGGCTTACTTCGCGTACTTGCGGAACTCGGGCTTGCGCTTTTCCTGGAAAGCGCGCACGCCTTCGCGCGATTCCTCGGTGTCGTAATAGAGCTTGAGCGCGTACATGCCCATGCCGGCGATGCCGCTCTGGTGCGCGGTATCGAGATTGAAGGAGCGCTTGGCAATGGCGATCGCGGTGGGACTCTTCTCCATGATCTCGTCGCACCACTTCTGTACCTCGGCATCGAGCTGCTCGTGCGGCACCACCGCATTGACCAGCCCCATCGCCAGCGCTTCCGCGGCCGGATAGCGGCGGCACAGGTACCAGATCTCGCGCGCCTTCTTCTCGCCCACCACGCGCGCCAGGAAGGCGGTGCCGTAGCCCGGGTCGACCGAACCGACCTTGGGCCCGACCTGCCCGAATACGGCCTTGTCCGACGCGATGGTGAAATCGCAGATCGTGCACAGCACGTTGCCGCCGCCCACGGCATAGCCCTGCACGCGCGCGATCACCGGCTTGGGCACGTCGCGGATGGCGTTGTGCAGTTCTTCCATCGGCAGGCCGATGGTGCCGCGGCCGTCGTACTGGCCCTCGTGCGCGGACTGGTCGCCGCCGGTGCAGAAGGCCTTTTCGCCGGCACCGGCCAGCACGATGGCGCCGATCTCGCGGTCATAGCCGGCGCGGTTGATGGCGTGGATCAGTTCGTCGCAGGTGCGCCCGCGGAAGGCGTTCATCTTTTCCGGGCGGTTGATGAGGATCCAGGCGGCGCCGTTGCGCACTTCGTACAGGATGTCTTCGTATTGCATGGTGGTCTCCGTTTTCTGGTGTTTGCTTGCTCAGCCGTTCATGGTCAGGCCGCCCGACACGCTCAGCACCTGGCCGGTGATAAAGCCGGCGTCGTCGCTGGCAAAGAACAGCACCGCGCCGGGCAGGTCGTCGGGCTGGCCGATGCGGCCCAGCGGGATCGAGCGGGTAAAGGCTTCCACCAGCTTCTCGGGGTTGCCCGCACCCTGCTTGTAGTCTTCGAACAGCGCGGTCTCGGTCGGCCCTGGGCACACCACGTTGACGGTGATGCCGTGGCGCGCATGCTCGCGGGCAATCGTCTTGGAGAACGACACCAACCCACCCTTGCATGCGGCATAGACCGCCTCGCCGGACGAACCCACGCGCGCCGCGTCCGAGGCAATGCTGACGATGCGTCCGCGCCGGCGCGCGACCATGCCCGGCAGCACCGCGTGGTGCATGTGCAGCGCGCCGATCAGGTTGATGGCGATCAGCCGATCCCATTGCGCGGGCTCGGTCTTGATGAATGGCTTGAACACATCCCAGCCGGCGTTGTTGACCAGCACGTCCACCGGGCCCAGGCCCTGCTCCACTGCCGCCACCGCGGCATCCACGCTGGCGCGCTCGGTGATGTCGCAGCGGATCGCCAGCGCCCGCCCGCCAGCCTCGCGGATCTGGCCGGCGACGCGCTCGGCCGCTTCCGGGTTCAGGTCGAGTACGCCCACCGCCGCCCCGGCGCGCGCAAAGCGCAAACACGTTGCACCGCCGATACCACCGCCACCACCGGTCACGATGACCGTCTTGCCTTCAAGTCCTTGCACAGCGTTCTCCTTTCAGGATTCCGGTGCTATCGTGCCGGCCATGACGCCGTCACATCGCACCGCCAATTAGGTAAATATATTTACCTATAATAGGAGGCAGCCATTGCCTGCGCAAGACGCCAACACTGTGAAAAAGACTATGGTTAACCCGGACGTAGAAGTAGAACTCCCCACAAACGCGCGCATGGAACTGGCCAACCGGCTTTTCTTCCGGCTATACCAATGCGCAAATATGTTGCATAAAACGGGATCACGAGCCGTCGAGGCAGAGGGCCTGACGACGCAGCAGTGGGCCGTGCTCGGCGCGTTGTCGCGTCCGGAAGCCGCCGATGGCATGAGCGTGGGCGACCTGGCCCGCTACCTGATGGTGAGCCGGCAAAACCTGTCAGGACTGGTCAGCCGGATGGAACGCGACGGCCACGTCACGCTGGCCCCGGACGGCCGCGACCGCCGCTCACGGCTGATACGGATGAGCGAACCGGGCCGGGAGGTCTGGCTGCACCAGGCGCAGCCGAAGATCCGGGCCTATTACGAGCAGGCGCTGACGGGGTTTTCTACCAATGACCTGACGCACACGCTGCATTACCTGCTCAAGTTGCTGGACAACATGCGTGCGCTCGACACGCCCGACAGCGCAGACGGTGGCAGCCCAGGGGACTGAGTCGCACGCAGTATCGCAACTGAAACACACCGGCACACACCGGCCGGCTGGAACAGCCGAGCGCGCGTCCGCGATCCGCATCCTGGCCTGCCGCGCCGACTGGCGCGCAATATGCGTTGGCATGAAGTTGCTCAGACATCGCGAGCATCAACGGCGAGGCGCCATGCCATTCGCGCCTCGCCACGCCCCGAAGCCCTGAACCACTGCCCCGGCCGCTTGCCCCATGCACGCCGCCGGGACGGCGACCGATCCAACCATAACCGGAGGTCCCGCCATGACCCGCTACATCGTGCTAGCCAGCTTCACCGACCAGGGCATCCGCACCGTCAAGGACACCACCAAGCGCGCGGCCGCCGTGCGCGAGATGGGGGCACGCCTGGGCGTGCAGATGAAAGACATCTACTGGACGCTGGGCGAATACGACATCGTGCTCACCGTCGAAGCGCCCGACGACGAGACCATGACCAGCTTCGGGCTGACCATCGGCGCAGCCGGCAACGTGCGCACCCAAACCCTACGCGCCTTCAATAGCGACGAGATGCAGAGCATCCTCGGCAAGATGGGCTGACCCCTGCCCCGGGAACGCACAACGCCCGCCGGGGCATCCCGGCGGGCGTTGTCGTTTGCCGGGCGCGGCACGCCGGCTCAGAACCCTTCCAGCACCAGCTTGCCGATAGTGCGCCCGCCTTCCAGCATGGCGTGCGCGCGCCGCAGGTTCTCCGCATTGATGCGCCCCAGGTTCTCGCCCAGCGTGGTCTGCAGGCGCCCGGCATCGACCAGCCGCGTGACCTCGTTAAGCAGACGATGCTGCGCGACCATGTCGGGCGTGCTGTACATGGCGCGCGTGAACATGAATTCCCAGACGAAGGTGGCGCTCTTGTTCTTGAGCAATTCCACCGGCAACGGCCGCGTATTTGCGACGATCGTGCAGATCTTGCCCTGCGGGGCGACCACTTCAGCCATCGCCGGGAAATGCCCGTCGATGTCGTTGAAGCAGAGGATGTAGTCGACCTCGGCAAATCCCAGCGCCTTCAGCTGCGCCGGCAGATCGCCACGATGGTCAACCGTATGGTCGGCGCCAAGGCGGCGGCACCATTCCTGCGACTCGGGCCGCGACGCGGTGGCGATCACGGTCAGCCCGGCCAGCACCTTGGCCAGCTGGATGCCGATCGAGCCCACGCCGCCCGCGCCGCCGATGATCAGCACCGGGCGCCCGGCGTGATCCCCATTGGGCGAAATGCCCAGCCGGTCGAACAGAGCCTCCCAGGCGGTGATCGCCGTCAGCGGCAGCGCCGCCGCGTTGGCGAAATCCAGCGAGGCAGGCTTGTGGCCGACGATGCGCTCATCGACCAGGTGGAACTCGGCGTTGGAGCCGGACCGAGTGATGCTGCCCGCGTAGTAGACCGGGTCGCCGACCTTGAACAGGGTCACCTCCGGCCCCACGGCGGCCACCGTGCCGGCCGCGTCCCAGCCCAGCACGCGCGGCGCGGGCTCTACCTGCGCCTTGGGCGCGCGCACCTTGGTGTCGACCGGGTTGACCGAGACGGCCTCAACCTTCACCAGCAGGTCGCGGCCGCCGGGGCTGGGCATGTCGATCTCCACGTCTTGCAGCGAACGCGGGTCGGAGATGGGCAGGTACTGGGTCAGGCCGATGGCTTTCATGGCGGGCTCCGGGTTGTGTAGGGAATGAACCGAAGCGTAGCCTGTCACGATTGATTTGATTAGCCGGAAGCTACAGCAATCAATTTCCCGAAACTCCGGATAATCACCCAACAAAAAGGGCCGCCTGCGCTACCCGCGCAGACGGCCCCGCCAGGGCTTGCCGTCGGCCCTACACCGCCGCCAGGATCTGCCCGCCGCCGTAGCTCGACTGCTCCGGCGGCGCGCCGCCCAGTGCCATCTTCACCGCGCAGTACTTGAACTCCGGGATCTTGCCGAAGGGGTCCAGTGCCGCATTGGTCAGCTTGTTGATCGCCGCCTCGTAATAGCAGAACGGCACGAACACCGCCCCGCGCGGCGTGCCGGCATCGGCCCGCGCGTACAGCGTGACTTCGCCGCGGCGCGATGCCAGCGTGACCACGTCGCCCGGCTTGCCGCCCAGCGCGTCCAGGTCCAGCGGGTGCACCAGCGCCACCGGATCGGGCTCGATCGCATCCAGCACGCCGGCGCGCCGCGTCATGCTGCCGGTGTGCCAGTGCTCGAGCTGGCGGCCGGTGATCAGCACCATCGGGTAGTCGATATCGGGCCGCTCGGCTGCCGGGATGATGTCGGCCGGCACGAAGCGCCCCCGGCCGCTGGCGGTCGGGAAGCTGTCGATAAAGATCACCGGTTCGCCCGGGTCGCCCTCTTCCTTGCACGGATAAGTCACTGCGTGTTCGCGCTCCAGCCGCTCCCAGGTCACGCCGCCGATGCTGGGCATGGCCTGGCGCATCTCGTCGAAGACCTCGGCCACGCCGTCGTAGTGCCAGTCCAGCCCCAGCTGCGCCGCCATCTGCTGGATGATCCACAGGTCCTGGCGCGCCTGCCCCGGCGGGTTCAATGCCTGGCGGCCGAGCTGGACGGTGCGGTCGGTGTTGGTGAAGGTGCCGGTCTTCTCCGGGAAGGCCGAAGCCGGCAGCACCACGTCGGCCAGGTAGGCGGTCTCGGTCAGGAAGATGTCCTGCACCACCAGGTGGTCGAGCGAGGCCAGCGCCTGGCGCGCATGCTCGGCGTCGGGGTCTGACATCGCCGGGTTCTCACCCATGATGTACATGCCGCGCACCTCGCCGCGCTCGATCGCCTGCATCACCTCGACCACGGTCAGGCCGGGCTGGCGGTCCAGCGGCATGCCCCACAGCGCCTCGAAGCTGGCGATCGCCACGGGATCGTCCACGCGGCGGTAGTCCGGGTACATCATCGGGATCAGGCCGGCATCGGACGCGCCCTGCACGTTGTTCTGGCCGCGCAGCGGATGCAGGCCGGTGCCGGGGCGGCCGATCTGGCCGGTCATCAGCGCCAGCGCGATCAGGCAGCGCGCGTTGTCAGTGCCGTGCACGTGCTGCGACACGCCCATGCCCCACAGGATCATCGAGGCCTTGGACGTGGCATACAGCCGCGCCACCTCGCGGATGACTTCGGCCTCGATGCCGCACACCGGCGCCATCAGTTCCGGGCTGTACGCCGCGACATTGCGCTGCAGCTCGTCAAAGCCGATGGTGCGGCTGTCGATGAAGTCCTGGTCCACCAGGCCCTCGGTGACGATGACATGCATCATCGCGTTGAGCAGCGCCACGTCGGCATCGGGCTTGAACTGCATGAAGCGATGGGCAAAGCGCGCCAGGTCCGAGCGGCGCGGATCTGCCACGATCAGCTTGGTGCCGTTCTTCACCGCATTCTTGATCCAGCTGGCCGCGACCGGGTGGTTCACGGTCGGGTTGGCGCCGATCACGATCACCACCTCGGCCTTGTCGACATCCATCACCGGGTTCGATACCGCGCCCGAGCCGATCCCCTCCAGCAGCGCCGCCACCGACGAGGCATGGCACAGCCGCGTGCAGTGGTCGACGTTGTTGCTGCCAAACCCGGTGCGCACCAGCTTCTGGAACAGGTAGGCCTCTTCATTGCTGCCCTTGGCCGAGCCAAACCCTGCCAGCGCGCGCTTGCCGTGGGTGTCGCGGATCTGCGCGAGCTTGCCGCCAGCCAGCGCCAGCGCCTCTTCCCAGGTGGCCTCGCGGAACACGTCCATGACGTGGTCCGGATCCATGACGAAATCGCCCTGCTTGGGCACGCCTTCGCGGCGCACCAGCGGCACCGTCAGGCGCTGCGGATGCTGCACGTAGTCAAAACCGTAGCGGCCCTTCACGCACAGCCGCTCGTGGTTGGCCGGGCCATCGCGCCCTTCCACGAACAGGATGCGGTTGTCCTTGATGTTGTAGGTCAGCTGGCAGCCCACGCCGCAGTACGGGCAGACCGAGTCCACCTGCTTGTCCGGCACCGCCAGCGCGGCGTCGCGCGCGGGCATCAGCGCACCGGTCGGGCAGGCCTGCACGCATTCGCCGCAGGCCACGCAGGTCGACGCGCCCATGGGGTCGTCCATGTCGAACACGATGCGGGCTTCGTCGCCGCGCAGGGCCAGGCCGATCACGTCGTTGACCTGCTCGTCGCGGCAGGCACGCAGGCAGCGCGTGCACTGGATGCAGGCATCCAGGTTGACGGCGATGGCCGGATGCGACAAATCCGCCGCCACGCGTTCGCGCGGGGCAAAGCGCGGCTTGCCGACCTCCAGCTTCGCGGCCCACTGGTCCAGCTCGTTGTGGCGGGTGTAGTCGGTCTCGGGCATGTCCGACTGCAGCAGTTCCAGCACCGTGCGCTGAGCGCGGCGGGCGCGCTCGGATTCGGTCTGCACCTGCATGCCCTCGGCGGGATAGCGGCAGCAGGACGGGGCCAGCACGCGCTCGCCTTGGATCTCGACCATGCAGGCGCGGCAGTTGCCGGCGGGCTCCAGGCCGTCCTTGTAGCACAGGTGCGGCACGTCGAAGCCTTCGCGCTGGGCCACCTTGAGCAGGCTTTCGCCGGGCTGGGCGCTCACCTCGCGGCCATTGAGCGTGAAGGTGACGGCTGGCTCGGCGGATTCGACAAGCGCGCGTTCGGCGCGGGTCAGTGCATTCATGTCAGTCTCTCAGGCCAGTTCGTGCGGGAAGTACTTGATGACGCAGTCGACGGGATTGGGCGCGGCCTGCCCCAGCCCGCAGATCGATGCATCGCGCATCACCGCGGACAGGTCATCCAGCGCCGACAGGTCCCACTTCGGCTGGCGGATCAGGTCGAGCGTCTTGGCGGTGCCGGTGCGGCACGGTGTGCATTGCCCGCAGGACTCGTGCTTGAAGAAGTGCATCAGGTTGCGCGCTGCCTGCGTGGCGCTGTCCTGGTCGGACAGGATCACCACCGCGGCCGAGCCGATAAAGCAGCCGTAGGGCTGCAGCGTGTCGAAGTCCAGCGGGATATTGCCCATCGACGCCGGCAGGATGCCGCCCGAGGCGCCACCCGGCAGGTAGCCGTAGAACGCATGGCCGTCGAGCATGCCGCCGCAGTATTCATCGATCAGCTCGCGCACGGTAATGCCGGCCGGTGCCAGGTGCACGCCGGGGCGTTTCACGCGGCCCGAGACCGAGAACGAGCGCAGGCCCTTGCGCCCGTTGCGCCCCTGCGAGGCAAACCACTCGGCGCCCTTCTCGATGATGTCGCGCACCCAGTACAGGGTCTCGAAGTTGTGTTCCAGCGTGGGCCGTCCGAACAGGCCCACCTGCGCCACATAGGGCGGGCGCAGCCGCGGCATGCCGCGCTTGCCTTCGATCGACTCGATCATGGCCGACTCTTCGCCGCAGATATAGGCGCCCGCGCCGCGGCGCAGTTCGATCGTCGGCAGGCCGGGGATTGGCGGGTCTTGCTGCAGCCGCTGCAGTTCTTCCGCCAGCAGCTCGCGGCAGCCGGCGTATTCGTCGCGCAGGTAGATATAGATCGCTGACACGTTGACCACCGTCGCCGCGATCAGCATGCCTTCCAGGAAACGGTGCGGATCGCGTTCCAGGTAGACGCGGTCCTTGAAGGTGCCGGGCTCGCCCTCGTCGATGTTGATGGCCATCAGCCGGGGCGCGGGCTCGTTCTGCACGATGCGCCATTTGCGCCCGGTCGGGAAGCCTGCGCCGCCCAGGCCGCGCAGGCCGGAGTCCTCCATCGTGCACAGCACGGCGGCCGGATCCAGGTCGCCGCTGGCGAGGGACTTCAGCAAGGCATAGCCGCCGTCCTTCCGGTAAGCGTCGTAGCCGATATAGGGCTCGGGCGCATGGCGCACGGCCTTTGCCTGCACGGCGGCGTCGATGGCGTCGGCCGTGGCGGTGTCGACCGGATTCTGCCCGACCAGCGCCGCGGGCGCCTTCTCGCAGCGGCCGATGCAGGGCGCGGCCACCACGCGCACTTCAGTGCCGAGCAGCGCGGGCAGCTTGTCGATCAGCGCCTGTGCGCCCGCCAGCTCGCAGGCAATGCCTTCGCATACGCGCACGGTCAACGCCGGCGGCGGTGCGATCTGGCCGTCGGCGTCCTCGCGTACCACGTCGAAGTGGTGGTAGAAGGTGGCGACTTCATAGACCTCGGTCATCGACAGCCGCAGTTCGCTGGCCAGCGCCACCAGGTGCGGCATCGCCAGCTGGCCGTAGCGGTCGTTGATGCAGTGCAGGTGTTCGATCAGCAAGTCGCGCCGGCGGGGCATGTCGCCCAGCGCCACGCGCACTTCGGCCAGCGCGGCCGCGTCTACCTGCCGGCCCTTGGGCTGGCGGCGCTTGCGCTGCCGGCCGAGCCCCGTCGCCTCGAGAGGAATGACAACCTGGTTCATGGCGTGCCTGGATTCTGTTTGTGGGTATCCGATGTGCGATCAGGAAGGCGCCCGGCGGGCCGCCTCCCTGTCGCTCTTTCTATTTTTCGTATTGTGCTACCGGGCGCGGCGCCTGTGCACGCATCGCAGCCGCCACGTCCGGATCCTGCCGGCGCCGGAGGCGCCGTACTGCTTTCTTCATCAGGTCAGGTCTTCCGGCACGGTACGGTAGCCCATCGGTGCCGAGGCATTGGCATGCACATACTTGCGGGCATGGGCCTCGCGCATCGGCTTGAGCACGAACAGCGCCATCACCGCGGTCAATGCCGCCATGCCGGAGGCCACCATGAAGACCGCATGCCAGCTGCCGGTGGCAGTGGTGATCACGCTGGAGAACGGCACCAGCAGCGCGGCCGTGCCCTTGGCGGTGTACAGCAGGCCCGCGTTGGTGGCGGCAAACTTCGGCCCGAAGGTGTCGCCGCAGGTGGCAGGGAACAGGCTGTAGATCTCACCCCAGGCAAAGAACACCACGCCTGTCAGCACCACGAAGGCAACCGGATGGTGGCCGTACTTGGACAGCAGCAGGATGCCGATGGCCTCGACCCCGAAGGCAAAGAACATGGTGCGTTCACGGCCGATATGATCGGAGATCCAGCCGAAGAACGGGCGCGTCAGGCCATTGAGCACGCGGTCGATGGTCAGTGCGAAGGTCAGCGCCGGCAAGGTCAGGCCGAGGATCGAGATCGGGGCGTCGTGCAGGCCGAAGTCCTTGGCGATCGGGCCGAGCTGGGCGGTGGCCATCAGGCCGCCGGCGGCCATCATCACGAACATCGCGTACATGACCCAGAAGATCGGCGACTTCAGCACCTCGCGCGGCGAAGCGTTGTAGGTTGCGGCAGCCTTCAGCGTGGACTTGACCTCGCTCAGGATCTTGGCCGACGGCGGGTACAGGGCCATGCCCAGGATGAACACGATCAGGCCCTGGCCAAGACCGAACCACAGGAACGCAGCCTCATAGCCCGAAGTCTTGATCATGTTGGCAATGGGCACCACGGTCAGCGCCGAGCCCGCGCCGAAACCGGCTGCGGTAATCCCCGCTGCCAGGCCCCGGCGATTGGGAAACCATTTCAGCGCGTTGCCCACGCAGGTGCCATACACAGCGCCCGCGCCCAGGCCGCCGATCGCCGCCGCGAAGTAAAGCATGGGCAGCGAGGACGCCACCGAGTTCAGGGCCCAGGCAATGGCGCACAGCAGGCCGCCGCCCACCACTACCGGACGCGGGCCGTACTTGTCGACCAGATAGCCTTCAATCGGGACCAGCCAGGTTTCCGTCACGACGAAGATGGTGAAGGCCACCTGGATCGCGGTGCGGCCCCAGTGGTACTTGTCGTCGATCGGGTTGACGAACAGCGTCCAGCCGTATTGCATGTTGGCGATCATCGCCATGCAGATCACGCCGAATACCAGTTGCACCCACGGCGACGCAAAGCGCGACGTGGACTCCCTCTGCTGCAATTCCATGATGTCTCCTTATAGCGGCGTGCCGCCAAGGTGGAAGATGGGCGCCTGTAGACGCCTCTGCGTGACTCTCAGTCAAAGAACAGCTGAGCCGTTCTAGTGCTATACGGTATGTGATATATCAGGTAAGTCAAGCGTATTCGTCGCGGCTCTGCAGCATGGGATCGCGGTGAGTGACGCCTGGGTGGCCGTTGCTGCAGTGCGACTGGTGCGCACACTGCATCAATGGCCGGTCCGACAGCATCCGGAGTCGTTGGAAATCAAGCAGTTGCCATGCATCGGCACATTAATCGGCCGACTGATGGCATCCGCAAGAATGCCGGGGATCGCGCCCCGGAAAAATCGGGAAAACGATGAATTGGGGAAAGTCCCTAGATGCATACATTAATGTCTGGTGACGCGCGTATGGCTTGGGAACGACGCCGGAAGCGGCGTTAAAGACACAGCAGGGAGCCTGCCGGCCTGGAACCGGGGCGCAGGAAGAGGGGTCGTGCAGGGCGATCGCTGGCAGCGATCGGGGAGGAAGATGGTGGCGGCCGCAGGTTCGTGCAGAACCCTGCCCTGGCTCGCGGCGAATGCCGCAGATCAGGTGTCAACCGAGGTACTGCCACAAGGGGTGCCGGCCGCTACAACCCTTGCTGGTTGCGCGGTTCAGCGCGATGGCGCATGGCGCCGGCGCGCATTACGCGTAGGCCAGTTCACCGGCAGCGGGCACGATGCGCGACGGGCTGGCACGGCCCACGCCATCGCCTTCCTGGTTCGAGCCCAGGCCGGCAAAGCGACCGTGCTCCTGCGCGGTCACCAGCACGTCCATCGGCAGGCGCGTGGCCAGCAGCGTGGTCACGCCGGCACCGGCAGCAATCAGGCCCAGGCCAAGAGCGAAGAGAAGAGCGACTTCCATTTGAAAACTCCAATAGCGTTGTGATCAGGAGTTTTCATTATATGCTGCACCGCACTATGTGTAAATATCCTGTATGTGATATATCAATAGAAGTTTTGCACTAATACAACGAATGCCCGCCCCATGCCCCCTGATGAGCCGATTGCCTCACACCATGGTGGTTTTTCGATGCACCACCGGCGACTCCTGATATTCCTGGCCACGCAAGGCATCCCAGATTGCCGCGGCATTGGGCTTGAGCGAGCGGCTCTTGCGCCGAACCAGCATCACCGTGGAAGTCACCTGCGGACGCAGCGGCCGCATCACCGCCGCCGGATTCATGCCGCCCACCTGGGCACGCGACGGCACCACGCCGATGCCAAGGCCCAGCGCCACCATGCCGAACACTGCGGCAAAGTGGCCGAGCAACTGCAGCGAGCCCGCGCGCACGTGATAGCTGCTGAGCGCCTTCTCCACCGCGGGCTGCATGCCGCACTGCTGGTCCAGGGCCAGCACGCGGGCATCGCTCAGGTCGCCCCACCCTACCGCGTCGCGCATCGCCAGCGGGTGCTGGGCGGGCAGGACGGCGTGGTAGGCATCGACGCACAGCGGTTCACAATAGAGGTCGTCGGTTGGCTTCGGATCGGTGGCAATGCCGAAGTCCACCTCGCCGCTGCGCACGCTTTGCAGCACCGACTCCTGCGAGCGGTCCTTCAGGTGGATGGCAATCGCCGGCCACGCTTGCCGGCAGCCGGCCAGCCAGGTCGGCACCGACATCGAGCTGAGCACCGGATCCGAAGCGATCTGCACCAGGCCCTGGCACGGACGGCTGGCGCTCTGGCTGTCGCGCAGGGTCTGCTCGACCTCTTCGATCAGGTGGCAGATGCGCTGCGACAGGTGCTGGCCGGCATCGGTCAGTTCCACCTGGCGCGTGGTACGGTCGAACAGGCGCTGGTCGATCTCATCTTCCAGTTCACGCACGCTGCGGCTGACCGCGGATTGCGTCAGGCCCAGCTCAACCGAGGCACGCGTAAAGCTCTTGTGCCGCGCCACTGCGGCGAAGGCCTTCAGTTGGGGGAGCGAGATATTCACGACCTGCCCCCCTGCCCCGCACCGGCGTGGCTGCGACGGGTCTCTTCAGGCATGGCGGGGTGCCGCGTTGCACGCACCGTTGCATTCAGTCCGGTCACGGTAGTCTCCTTGTGTATTTTTTGTCGTGGCTGTAGGCAGCCATCGTTGCTATCGGCCATGCTTGTGGCCATTGGCGGGCTCCTGGCGCAAGCCGGAGAGCCGGATTCGGGGCGGGGCAGGCAAATCCGACGATTGATGCTACTTGAATCTAAGATCAGCACTGCATAAAGTTTTTTATCGTTTATATAGCCAATCGTTTATATATTGCACGGGACGAGGATGAGGAACGCCACACTGCGGCAGTTGAAGGTCTTTGAGACCGTTGCCCGCCATATGAGCTTTTCACGCGCTGCCGAGGAACTGCACCTGACGCAGCCCGCGGTATCGACCCAGGTGCGGCAGCTGGAGCACCACGTGGGGCTGCCCCTGTTCGAGCAGTTGGGCAAGAAGATCTACCTGACCCCGGCGGGCCACGAGATGCTGCATTACAGCCGCAGCATCATCCAGCAGTTCCGCGAGGCCGAAGACGCCATGTCCCAGCTCAAGGGCATCTCCGGCGGCCGGCTCAACGTGGCGGTGATCAGCGCCGGCGACTATTTCTTTCCGCGCCTGCTGGCCGAGTTCATGAACCGCCATGAAGGCGTGACGCTGAACCTTGCCGTGCATAACCGCGAGGAATTGCTGCACCAGCTGGCCGGCAACCTGACCGACCTGGCGGTGATGGTGCGTCCGCCCGAAGGCATGGACACCATCAACGAGGCCTTCGCCCCCCATCCCTATGTCATCGTGGCTGCGCCCACCCACCCGCTGGTCGGACAGCGCAATATCCCGCTGGCCGAGCTGGCTGATGAAGCCTTCGTTTCACGCGAGAAAGGCTCGGATACCTGGAATTCAATGCAGGAGGGCTTTGCCGGGCGTCTGTCGAACATGCGCATCGCGATGGAGATCAAGAGCACCGAGACCATCAAGCAGGCCGTGATCGCCAATATGGGCATCGCCTTCCTGTCGGCGCACACGGTCGGCCTGGAATTGCAGGCCGGCAAGCTCGCGGTGCTGGACATCGAGGGCTTCCCGGTGATGCTCAACTGGTATGTGGTGCACCGCAAGAACAAGCGGCTGCCACCGGTGGCGCTGGCGTTCAAGCAGTTCCTGATGGAGGAAGGCGCGGGACTGATCGAGCGGATTACCGGGGTGGAAGGTTTGATCAGTCAGAATGCATAAACAATTGATTATGGTTTCGCTATGAAACTTTAATTATCGTAAATCATCCGCGGTCCCTATGCTTGTCTCAACCCAACCGCTACAGCGCATCTGAGGAGACGAGCATGAACCAGGTCCAGCAGGAAAGCAGCCAGGCTGCCATCACGGTCGGCACCGATAACCAACCCATTCCGCGCGACACCCAGCTCGCCGCCTACAACGCCGCGTTTATCGAGCTGGGCCTGCGCTTCCGCTGGGACGCCGAGATGTATGAATGGCTGTGCGGCATCGAATGCGAGAAGGCGCGCGTGGCCCGCTATATCGAAGAACACCACGCGCACTTGCTGGCCGCCTATGACGCCGCCTTTCTGAGCGCGCTGATCTTCGAGAAGAAGAACGAATACCTGCGCGCGGTCGGTCATCTCAACTGAAGGGCCGCTCGGTTCACGGCGAGGCGCGCGAGCGGCCTCGCCTTTTTGCGTGGCCCGCATGTCCCTCAGGCGAGATCGGCCTCCGCAGCCTTGCCTGCGGGGCGGGGCAGCCGTTTGATGCGCTTGCGCGGCCTTTGCGCCGCGACCCAGAGGTCGTATGCCATCTGCATGCCGCTCCACATCTCGCGGCTCGCGCCCAGGGCTTCTTCCAGGCGAATGGCAATATCCGGCGTGATCGATGCATGACCATTCAGGATGCGCGAGAGCGTTGCGCGCGTCACGCTGATGTGCGCGGCGAACGCCGTAATGGTCATATCGTCCATGCCAGCGAGCCAATCGGCCAGCACCGCGCCGGGGTGCGGCGGGTTGTGCATGCGCGTCATGATGAAGTCCTTCAGTGGTAGTCCTGGTAATCGACGACGATGACGTCGATGCCGTCGAACATGAATGTCAGCCGCCAGTTGCCATTGACGCTGACAGACCAGGGCCGGACATGTCGCCGCCCAGTTGATGCAGCTTCCAACCTGGCACCCCCATGTCCCGGGGTCTCGTGGCGTGATCCAGCGCACCGAGCTGATTGCGCAATCTCTGCGCGTGATGCGGCTGGATTCGCGCCTTGGAGCCAGTCTCGAAGAAACGTTTGAGGCCCGCATGGGCGAAACTCTTGATCATCGATTTCCAGGTAGCAAAGAATGTATAGCGTATAGATACACTATACAAGCGTTAGAAGCTTGCTTGCGTTGCCGGGGACGGACTCTATCACCTGAAGCGCACTGGGAAACCAGTCGGCGGCTGCTTTTGAGCCATTACTCATTCCGCGCCTGGGGGAGCTGGCGATGTGCCGGCCGGCATGGATCCATTGCCATGCCGGCCCGGGCGCAGTCGTCGTAAGATTCGGCATCAACACTCACGCGCCCGCCACTTGCCCGGCTTGCCACCCGTTTCATGCCGACTCGACGCACCGACGAAGAATTTGCCCACGAACTGACCCGGCTGCTGAGCACCGAAGGCGTGTCGTCGCTGACCATCGGCGAGATTGCCCGACGCATGCGCTGCTCACGGCGGCGCCTGTACGAGATCGCGCCGACCAAGGAAGCGCTGTTCGTCGGCATCTGCCGCGACGTGCTCGCTGACAACCTGGAAAGGGGCTTTGCCGCGGCGCGCCGCGAAAGCGATGCGGCGCGGGCAGTGTCCGCCTACCTGCATGCCGCGCTCAACACATCGGGACTGAGCAAGGCCGCGCTGGCGGACCTGGATGCGATCGACAGCGGCCGGGCGGCATTCGACGACTACCAGCTGGCGCGCGTGCGCGGGCTTGAGAGCCTGCTCGAGGCAGGCATGCGGCAAGGGCTGATGGCGCCGCACAATCCGCGGCTGGTTTCCGAAGCGATCCTGGGCGCCGCGCACCGGCTGCGCAACCAGCAGTTCCTGAAGGAAACCGGCCTGAAGATCGGCGATGCCTTCAGCGAGTTCTACGAGATCATCCTGAACGGCCTGCTGTGCCGCGCGGACACCGGCGCGCGCTCGTCCCAGCCGCACGCCGGAAGGTAACCGCGCTCAGGCCACCTGCCTCTCCTGGCCGCCCCAGTAGCGGCCGCGGATGGCCTTGCGGTCGATCTTGCCCAGCGCGGTCAGCGGCAGCTCATCCACGAACACCACCTGCTTGGGCGCATTGACCACGCCCTTGTGCTGCGTCACGTGGCCGATCACGTCGGCCTCGGTAAGCGCGGCACCGGGCCGTGCCACGACCACGGCGGTGACCGCCTCGCCCCACTTGGGGTCGGGGATGCCGATCACCGCGGACATGGCGATGGCCGGGTGCAGCGCCAGGCAATGCTCCACCTCGCTCGGGTACACGTTGAAGCCGCCGCTGATGATCATGTCCTTGGCGCGGTCGACGATGTACAGGAAGCCCTCGCTGTCGCAACGGGCCATGTCGCCGGTATGCAGCCAGTCGCCGGCAAAGACCTTGGCGTCTTCCTCGGGCCGGTTCAGGTAGCCTTCCATCACCAGCGGACCGCGCACGCACAGCTCGCCCACCTCGCCCGGCGCGACTTCACGCAGGTCGGGGTCCAGCAGCTTGACCTGGTTGCCCGGGATCACCTTGCCGCACGAGCGCAGGCGCTCGGGGTTGTCCGGATCGTGGTCGCGCTGGCTCAGGTAGCTGATGCACATCGGCACTTCAGCCTGGCCGTAGACCTGTCCGAACACCGGGCCGATGCGGCGCAGCGCGTCAGCGAGACGCACCGGCGCGATCGGCGCCGCGCCGTAGAGCACCAGCTCCAGGCTGGACAGGTCGGCCGTGTCCAGCCCGTCGCAATCGAGCAGGCCATAGATCTGCGTGGGCACCAAAAAGGTCAGGTTGATCCGTTGTTCGGCCACGCGTCGCAGGAAATCGGCGGGACTGAACTTGTCGCACAGGTAGATGGTGCCGCCGCGCAGCAGCGTCGGCAGGAACAGGCTGCCGGACGCATGCGAGATCGGCGTGGTCACCAGGTAGCGGATCTGCGCCGGCCATTCGTAGCTGGCCAGCATGTACTGCAGCACCGTCACCGTGGTCCGGTGCGTATGCAGGATGCCCTTGGAACGGCCAGTGGTGCCGCCGGTATAGGCCAGCCGGCTGATTTCCGTGGGGTCGTCGCCGGGAACCACGGGCGTGTCATCGAACGCAGCCGCCGCATTGGCCAGGCCAGGCCCGAACTCGCCATCGTCCAGCGGCAGGACCTGCAGGCCGGCGCCAGCTGCCAGCACGCGCGCGCGCTCGGTGAAGCGGGCGTTGTCCACCACCAGCGCCCGCACCCCGGCATCCTGCAGCACGAAGGCGTGATCCGCTTCCGATGCCATCGGATGCAGCGACACATTCTTCAGCCCGGCCAGCTGCGCGGCGATGATGGCGGCGACCGCTTCGGCGCGGTTGCCCACCAGGAAGGCCACGGCATCCTGGCGCGCCAGGCCGCGGGCGGCAAACAGCCGCGCGACGCGCGCGCACTGCCGCGCGAGCGCCTCATAGCTCAGCGTGGTGTCGTCGCCGACGATGGCGGGCACGCCGGGCCTGGCACGCAGCGCGGCCGCATAGAGCTGGCCCACCGTAGCGCCGCCATGGACTACCGCAGCGGCCGAAGCTTGACGGCTCATGTTGTCTCCTCGGATCTGTCTTTGTCAGGGCTCCCAATGTAGGAGGCATTCGGTACTCAGTCAACGCTTTTGGTACCGAAAAGACCACGATCGGCTACGCCAAAGCGGCGCTGGAAGTGCATGCCGGCCACCTATTCGGGAAAACTCGGGGGACAATCGAGACCTGCGCGGCGGCCCCGGCCGGGGCCGCCGCGCAAACAGGAAACGGCCAGGACCAGGCCTGGCCACCGGGCCGACGCGCTGCGCGGCTGGTCCGGGATCACGGAAATGGCACGCGCCTCAGGCCTGTTCCTTGACCTGGTTTTCCAGCTCCACCAGCCGCTTCTTCAGCGCCCGCTCCTCCTGGAAGCGCACGGTCTCGTCGCGGATCACGGCGACGATGCCGGTGATGGCGCCCGCATCATCCTTGAGCAGCGCCACGGTGAAGGCGATCGACATGGCCTTGCCGTCCTTGTCGACCGCGGGCACCTTGAGCAGGTCGTGGCCGTAGCGCGTGATGCCGGTCGCCATGGTCTTGCCGTAGCCCTCCCAGTGCCGCCCGCGCAGGCGCTCAGGGATGATCAGGTCGAGCGACTTGCCCATGGCCTCGGCCTGGGTAAAGCCGAACATGCGCTCGGCGGCGGGATTCCATAGCGTGATGGCGCCCTTGGCGTCGGAGATGATGATGGCGTCGCCGATGGCGGACACCAGTTGCGCGTAATCGATCTGGTCTGTCATGGGGATTCCCTCGTTATTCCCAGGGCCGGTCGGCGCCAGCCTGTCATGGCCATCAAGGTAGCGTGCCACATGGCCACGCTGCAAGCAAAAACGCCGGGGCCCGCTATGCGCGAGACCCCGGCGTACACTCCGGCCACAAGTGCCGGCGGGCAGCGTCAGATCACCTGGGACTCGCGCAGGCGCTTGATGTCGTCCGCGCCGTAGCCCAGGCCGGCCAGCACCTCTTCGCTATGCTCGCCCAGCAGTGGCGACCCGGTGATCTCCGGCTTGAGGTCGGAGAACTTGATCGGGCTGCCCACCGTCAGGTAGGTACCGCGCTCCTTGTGCGGCACCTCGGTGATGCTGCCGCTGGCGCGCAGCGACGGATCGGCGGCGATTTCCTTCATCGACAGCACCGGCGAGCACGGGATGTCGAACTTGCGCAGGATGTCCACGGCCTCGTACTTGGTCTTGTCGGCCAGCCATTCCTCGATGGTGTTGAAGATATCGAAGATATGCGGCTGGCGAGCCTTGGCGGTGGCGTAGTTGGGATCGGAAATCCATTCCGGCTTGCCCAGCGCCTTGCAGATCGGCTCCCAGGCATGGCCCTGGATGGTGAAGTAGATATAGGCGTTGGGGTCGGTTTCCCACCCCTTGCACTTCAGCACCCAGCCCGGCTGGCCGCCGCCGCCCGCGTTGCCGCCGCGCGGCACCACGTCGCTGAAGCTGCCGTGCGGATACTGCGGGTACTCCTCCAGGTAGCCCAGGCGGTCCAGGCGCTGCTGGTCGCGCAGCTTGACCCGGCACAGGTTCAGCACCGCATCCTGCATCGACACAGCCACCTTCTGGCCCTTGCCGGTCTTGTCGCGGCCGATCAGCGCGGTGAGGATGCCGATGGCCAGGTGCATGCCGGTGTTGGAATCGCCCAGCGCCGCGGCGGACACCGTCGGCGGGCCATCCCAGAAGCCGGTGGTCGAGGCCGCGCCGCCGGCGCACTGGGCCACGTTCTCGTAGACCTTCAGGTCTTCATAGTGGTGGCCGTCGCTGAAGCCCTTGACCGAAGCCACGATCATCTTCGGGTTCAGTTCGTTGATGCGTTCCCACGAGAACCCCATGCGGTCCAGCGCGCCCGGGCCGAAGTTCTCGACCAGCACGTCCGACTCGCGGATCAGCTGCTCCAGGATCTTCTTGCCTTCCGGCTTCTTGGTATCCAGCGTCAGGCTGCGCTTGTTGCTGTTGAGCATGGTGAAGTACAGGGCATCGACATCCGGGATGTCGCGCAGCTGGGTGCGCGTCACGTCGCCGGAACCGGGGCGCTCGACCTTGATCACGTCCGCACCGAACCACGCGAGAAGCTGCGTGCAGGCGGGACCGGCCTGGACGTGCGTGAAGTCGATGATCTTGATGCCGTTGAGTGGTAGGTTCACTTTCGTTCTCCTATTGGATCAGAGGGGTGAAATTCGGGTGAATTACTTCTTGGCCGAGCTTTGCGGATTCAGATTGGTCAGACGACCGCTTTCCGTGCCAGCAGCCGGATCGATGACAGCGTTGACCAGCGTGGGCTTGCCCGAGCGCAGGGCTTCGTTCACCGCAGCCTCGAGTTCCGCCGGCGTGGTGACGTTGCGGCCGACGCCACCGAACGCTTCCATCATCTTGTCGTAGCGCGCGCCCGGGACGAACGTCGTGACCGCCGGATCCTTGCCGCCGGTCGGATTCACGTCGATGCCCTTGTAGACGCCGTTGTTGTTGAAAATGACGATGCAGACCGGCAGGTTGTAACGGCAGATCGTCTCGACTTCCATGCCCGAGAAACCGAACGCACTGTCACCGCACAGCGCCAGCACCGGCTTGCTGGTCTCGACCGCCGCGGCGACCGCGTAGCCCATGCCCACGCCCATCACGCCCCAGGTGCCTACGTCCAGGCGCTTGCGCGGCTCGTACATGTCGATCACGGCACGGGCGTAGTCCAGCGTGTTGGCGCCTTCGTTGACGAACGAGATGCCCGGGTTGGCCTTGACCACATCCTTCAGCACGTTCAGCGCGCCGTGGAAGTTCATCGGCGAGACATCCTTGGACCTGGCCAGGGTCTCGGCCATCTTCGCCAGGTTCGTGTCCCTGCGGTCGGCCACCGCGTTCAGCCACTCGGCGCCCGGCTTGGCAAAGTCATTGCCGACCTTGTCGAGGATCGCCGACACGCACGAACCAATGTCACCCACTACCGGCGCGGCGATGGCGACGTTGCTGTCCATCTCGGTCGCCGCGATGTCGATCTGGATGAATTGCTTCGGCTTGCCCCAGGTCTTGCCCTTGCCATGCGACAGCAGCCAGTTCAGGCGGGCGCCGACCAGCAACACCACGTCAGCTTCAGCCAGCACATACGAGCGTGCGGCCGAGGCCGATTGCGGATGCGTATCGGGCAGCAGGCCCTTGGCCATCGACATCGGCAGGTACGGAATGCCCGTCTTCTCGACCAGCGTGCGGATATCCGCTTCGGCGCGTGCGTACGCGGCACCCTTGCCCAGCAGGATCAGCGGGCGCTTGGCGCTCTTCAGCAGCGCGACGGCACGGTCGATCGAGTCCGGTGCAGGCAGTTGGCGCGGGGCCGGATCCACCACCTTGATCAGCGACTTGCGGCCCTTCTCGGCTTCCATCGACTGGCCCAGCAGCTTGGCCGGCAGGTCCAGGTACACACCGCCCGGACGGCCCGACACGGCGGCACGAATGGCACGCGCAATCCCGACACCAATGTCTTCAGCGTGCAGCACGCGGAAGGCAGCCTTGGCGTGCGGACGGGCGATGGCCAGCTGGTCCATCTCTTCGTAGTCACCCTGCTGCAAATCGACGATCTCGCGCTCGCTCGAGCCGCTGATCAGGATCATCGGGAAGCAGTTGGTGGTCGCATGCGCCAGCGCCGTCAGCCCGTTCAGGAAGCCCGGCGCAGAAACGGTCAGGCAAACGCCCGGCTTTTGGGTGAGAAAGCCGGCAATCGCTGCTGCGTTGCCTGCGTTCTGCTCGTGACGGAAGCTGATGACGCGCATGCCGTTGGCCTGTGCCAGACGGGCCAGATCGGTGACCGGAATGCCGGGCAGACCGTAGATGTTCTCGATGCCGTTCAGCTTCAGCGCGTCGATGACCAGATGAAAACCATCGGTTTGTGCCTGATGTTCTTCCGTGGCGTGACGCTGCAGTTCGTTTCCGACTTCTGCCATGGTTGATTCCTTCTATACAAATTGACTGGGGTTGGAATTCTTCTAATTCAGGGTGTCTTCCGCGTGGTGCTCCCGACCCGCTTGGCTTCGACGACTTCGGACATGTCTTGGTCTCCTCGTTGAACTCTTTACGGGGCGGGGCACTCTCGCCTTCTCGCCCTTCGCTGTTGCTACCCGTATGCCTTGCGGCGCCCGATCGTTTCACTCGATCTTGATGACATACGGTATGTGATATATCAGAACGAAGCAAGAAGAATTTCCCTAGCCCTTCAAGTTTCGTCGATGCGGCGCAGCAATTTTGCAGGCAACTACGGCTAAATCAGCGTAATTTCTGAAAGCACGCGATTCATGCGCAATCGGCACAGATTTCCGGGCCATGTCGAAGCCTGGAAATCTCGCCGGGATTACGCATGAAGATATACTACATACCAAAAATTCCAGCGGCTTTATGGCTCTCTGGAACACATTGCCGCGCACTGGCGTCCTCCGCGAACACCAGCGCGCCCACTAATGGGAATGTCCTGCCCCCGCTCCGGAAGCCCGGCAGCCTACGCCAGGCTCCCCCTCTACCGTTCAGCCCGGGATTACTCCCCCTGACGCGGCGAAATGCCAGCCAGGAACGCGGTGTCGGACACGCGCACTGCCTCGGCATGCCCGGTGATAAAGCGCTTGCGCACGGGCGCCAGCAACACCTTGGCCGAGATCCCTGCCGCAATCGTCACCACCGCCGCCACCGAGAACACGGCTCCCCAGCCGCCATGCGCCGACAGGATCGATGCCAGCGGCACCACCATCGCCGCCGTGCCCTTCGCCGTGTACAGGGTGCCGGCATTGGCCGCGGCGAATTTGCTGCCGAAGGTATCGGCGCACAAGGCCGGGAAAATCGAGAAGATCTCGCCCCAGAACAGGAAGGTCAGCGCCGCGAAGAACATGAACCAGTACGGGTTGTGCCCCATCTGCATCAGCCCGAGCAGCGCCAGCCCCTCGCCGACGAAGATCACGAACATGGTGTTCTCGCGCCCGAACTTGTCCGACAGGAAACCGCACAAGGGCCGCGTAAAGCCATTGCACAGGTTGTCGATCGACAAGGTCATGGTCAGCAGCGGCAGCGTCATGCCCAGCATCGTCACCGGCATCGAGGCGAAGCCATAGTCCTTGGCGATGGGCCCGAGCTGCGCCGTCGCCATGATCCCCCCCGCCGCCACCGCGACAAAGCTCACGTAGATCAGCCAGAACACCGGCGTCTTCACCATCTGCCCCGGCGAGAACTCGACCGGGTTGGTCAGTACCGCCTTGGCCGCCACCGCGCCCTTGGGCGGCCTGGGCTTCACCAGCAGCAGTGCCAGCACGAAGATGCACACGCCCTGCAGGATGCCGAAGGTCAGGAAGGCCTTTTCATAGCCCGAGCTCTGGATCATGTTGGCGATGGGGATCACCGTAATGGCCGCGCCCGCGCCGAAACCCGCCGCCGTCAGTCCGGCCGCGAGGCCGCGCTTGTCCGGGAACCACTTCAGCGCGTTGCCGACGCAGGTCCCATAGACACCGCCCGCGCCGATGCCGGCAATCACCGCGGCCGCATACAGTTCCGGCAGCGTGGTCGCATAGGCATTCATCACCCATGCCAGGCCCGCGCAGATCGCCCCGCCCGCCACTACCGGGCGCGGGCCAAACTTGTCCACCAGCCAGCCCTCCAGCGGCACCAGCCAGGTTTCCGTCACGATGAAAATGGAGAATGCCACCTGGATGGCGGACGCGCCCCAGTGATGCTTGGCGTCCATCGGTGACACGAAGAGGGTCCAGCCGTATTGCAAATTCGCCACCAGCCCCATGCACACCACGCCAATTGCAAGCTGGATCCAACGGTTCTGCAGGCCGCGCCCGTTCACGTTGCCGTGACCGGCCGGGGCCGATACTTCAAATTGCGCCATCTGTCTTGTCTCCTGGTACTGTTTGTTTGTGCCTCGACTGGCACAACAGGGCTTTGTGGGTTGCCCTTCTCACAACTAGACCGGCGCCTGGCATTGCGGCACATGAAGTCGTGGATTGATGCTACCTGAAGCTTAATTTGACTAGTCTTAAAGTTTTTTATCGTTTCTATTTGCGATCGTTTATATATCGCGGAGCTGGCATGAATCGCCCGCCGGGCTTCCATAACAGGTTGTCTATGGGCCCATCCAGACAACAAAAGCCACCGCCGCCCCGACAAACGCGGGGCGGCGGTGGCTTCGCGGCCGCCTGAACTGCTCAGCTTGGAGACCTCGACTCGACCAACTCAGGCCGGCGCTTCCTCCAGCTGCCTGAGCAGGGCATCGACACTGCCCTTGGCGTCGCCGAACCACATCCGCGTGTTGTCCTTGTAGAACAACGGGTTGTCCACGCCCGCATAGCCCGCCGCCATGCTGCGCTTGGACACCACCACGGTGCGGGCCTTCCAGACTTCCAGCACCGGCATGCCGGCAATGGGGCTGCCCGGGTCTTCCAGCGCACCGGGGTTGACGATGTCGTTGGCGCCCACCACCAGCACCACGTCGGCCTTCCCAAAGTCGTCGTTGATCTCTTCCATCTCCAGCACGATGTCGTACGGCACGCGCGCCTCGGCCAGCAGCACGTTCATGTGCCCGGGCAGGCGGCCTGCGACCGGGTGGATGCCGAAGCGCACGGTGACGCCCTGCGCCCGCAGCCGCCGCGCGATCTCGCTGATGGTGCCCTGCGCCTGCGCCACCGCCATGCCGTAGCCCGGCACGATGATCACGTCGCTGGCGTCCTTGAGCAGGTTGCCGACTTCCTCGCTGGACACCGGCAGCACCTCGCCCTGCTCGGTCGCCGCGCCCTGTGCCTGCACCGCGCCGAAGCCGCCCAGGATCACCGACAGGAACTTGCGGTTCATCGCCTTGCACATGATGTAGCTGAGGATGGCGCCGCTCGATCCCACCAGCGCCCCGGTGATGATCAGCAGGTCGTTGCCCAGCATGAAGCCGGTGGCCGCCGCGGCCCAGCCGGAGTAGCTGTTGAGCATCGACACCACCACCGGCATGTCGGCGCCGCCGATGGCCAGCACCAGGTGCGCGCCGACCAGCAGCGCAATCACCGTCATCGCCGCCAGCGGCACCAGCCCCTGCTGCGCGTCGGGCGCGCTCAGGAAGGCATAGCCCAGCCACACGCAAACCAGCAGCGCGATGGCATTCAAGGCATGCCGCCCGGGCAGCAGCATCGGCTTGCCGCCCATGGTGCCCTGCAGCTTCAGGAAGGCGATGATCGAGCCCGTGAACGTGACCGCGCCGATCAGGATGCCAAGGTAGGTTTCCACTTCATGGATGGCCTTCTCCGCGCCGGTCAGCGCATGGCTATCCAGGTAGTTGGCATAACCCACCAGCACCGCGGCCAGGCCGACGAAGCTGTGCAGCACCGCCACCAACTGCGGCATCTGCGTCATTTCCACGCGCCTGGCCAGCATGGCACCGGCGATGCCGCCCACCAGCATCGCGCCGATGATGATGGCGATGCCGTCCGGGCTGCCCGCCAGCACGGTGGTCAGCACCGCGATCACCATGCCGGCGATGCCCAGCAGGTTGCCGCGGCGCGCGGTGCCGGGGTGGCTCAGCCCGCTCAGGCTGAGGATGAAGAGCGCGCTGGCGCCCAGGTAAGCGATATTGCTGATTCCGGATGGCATCCCTGTCTCCCCGTCTCTAGTCCCGCTGGAACATCTTGAGCATGCGCTGCGTCACCAGGAAGCCGCCGGCGATATTGATGGTGGCCAGCAGCACCGCGCTGCCGGCAATCACCGCCGTCAGCAGCGACGGCTTGCCCAGCTGCACCAGCGCGCCCACCACGATGATCCCGCTGATGGCATTGGTCACGCTCATCAGTGGCGTATGCAGCGCGGCGGTGACGTTCCACACCACCTGGTAGCCGACAAAGATCGCCAGCACGAACACCGTGAAATGCGCCATGAAGGCCGGCGGCGCGACCGCGCCCAGGCCCAGCAGCGCCGCCGCCGCGATGGCCAGCGCGATCAGCGTCGCGCCGGTGCGGCTGCGCGGCGGCTCGGCCTCGGCCTGCACCGGCGGCGGCGCGGCCGGCGCCTGCTGCTGCGGGATCGCCACCGTCAGCGGCGGCGGTGGCCAGGTCACCGTGCCCTGGTGCAGCACCGTGGCACCGCGGATCATCTCGTCGTCCATGTCGACCACGAGCTGGCCGTCCTTGCCCGGCGTCAGCTCCGTCAGCAGGTGGCGGATGTTGGTGCCATAGAGCTGGCTGGCCTGCGCCGCCATGCGGCTGGGCAGGTCGGTGTAGCCGATGATGGTGACGCCGTGCTGCCGCACCGCCTCGCCCGGAACGGTCAGCACGCAGTTGCCGCCCTGCTCAGCAGCCAGGTCGACCACCACGCTGCCGGCGCGCATCAGGCCCACCGTGCCGGCCTCGAGCAGCTTGGGAGCGGGCCTGCCCGGGATCAGCGCGGTGGTGATGATGATGTCGACCTCGCGCGCCTGTTCGGCAAAGAGACGCATCTCGGCTTCGATAAAGGCCGGGCTCATCTCCTTGGCATAGCCGCCGCTGCCGCTGCCGTCCTCTTCGATCTCGACGGTCAGGAACTCGGCGCCTAGGCTTTCGATCTGCTGGCGCACCACCGGCCGCGTATCGAAGGCGCGCACCACCGCACCCAGGCTGCGCGCCGCGCCGATGGCCGCCAGCCCCGCCACGCCCGCGCCGATCACCAGCACGCGCGCCGGCGGGATCTTGCCCGCGGCCGTGATCTGTCCGGCAAAGGGCCGCCCGAACGCATGCGCGGCTTCGATCACCGCGCGGTAGCCCGCCATATTGGCCATCGAGCTGAGCGCATCGAGCTTCTGCGCGCGCGAGATGCGCGGCACGCAGTCCATCGCCAGCACGGTTGCGCCGCGCTGCGTCAGCCGCTCCAGCATCGCCATCTGCTGCGCCGGCCAGACAAAGCCGATCAGCGTGGCATGCTTCTTCAGCAGCGCCGCCTCTTCCACGCCCAGGCTGGGATGGACCTGCGGCGGGCGCACCTTGATCACCACGTCGACCGAGGCCCACAGGCTGGCCGCGTCGACAATGGCCGCACCGGCGGCGCTGTAGTCAGCGTCGGAGAACGACGCTTCCTGGCCGGCGCCGCTCTCCACCACCACCTGGTAGCCGAGCTTGAGCAGTTCCCTGACCGAGTCGGGCGTGGCGGCAACGCGCCGCTCGCCCGGGTGGACTTCGCGTGGCACACCGATCGTCATTGGCATGGCATTCACCGTTTTTTGGAAGGAATCGGGCGCCGGCTCAGCCGCGCACGTGGTTGACCAGCGAGCCGATGCCCGCGATCGCCACCTCGACCACCGCACCGTCCTTCATCGATCCCACGCCGATCGAGGTGCCGCACGCAATCACGTCGCCGGGCATCAGCGTCAGGTCCTGCGAGATCCGGCTGACCTGTTCCTCGGGCGAGAAGATCATGTCCGACAGCGGGTAGTTCTGCCGCTCCACGCCATCGAGCCGCGTGATGACGCTGGCGGCCTTCCAGTTGAAGCCGCAGACAATGGCCGGGCCGATGCAGCCGAAGGTGTCGAAGCCCTTGGCGCGCGTCCACTGCGGGAAGTTGGGGTCGGCCGTGATCAGCTCGGCCGCGGTCACGTCGTTGACGACGGTATAGCCGAAGATATGCGCGCCGGCCTCGGCCACCGACACATTGCGCGCCTTGCTGCCGATCACGATGCCCAGCTCGCCCTCATAGACGATCTTGCCGTCGTAGCTCTTGGGGCGCTGCACCGCATCGCCCGGCCCGGCCAGCGACGAGGCCGGCTTGAGCAGGAACAGCGGGTGCGTGGGCACGGGCTTTTCCAGCTTGCGCGCGAGTGCGTGGAAGTTGTTCCACAGCGCCACCACCTTGCCCGGCGCACAGGGCGCGAGCAGCGTCAGCGACGCGCGCTCATGCACGGCGCCGGTGGGGGCGGGGTCGTTGAAACCGTCGCCGTCATATTCGACGACACGGTTGCCATCGGCTTCGTCGATGCGGCCATGGCCGATGCTGCCGTCAGCGCGGCGAAAGCGTATCCAGGTTTGCACAGCATGCTCCTTGCGCAGGCAAAGCGGGGCCCTGCCTGCTCCGATGTCGGTTGCAGGATCTTGGAAGAAATGGGATCGTGGGCGGCTCGCGCCCGGATTCGTCATTCCCGCACAGGCGGGAATGACGTCAGGCTTGCGTCATACCGCGCCGGCCAGCTTCATCGCGGCGATCTGCGCGGGCGAGCGCCCCAGCCACTCGAGAATCTCTTCGGTATGCTCGCCCAGCAGCGGCGAACGCTCGATCTCCACCGGCGATGCCGAGAGCGTGATCGGGCAGCCCAGCTGCACGTAGCTGCCGCGCTGCGGGTGCTCCAGCTCCTTCAGGTAGCCGCGCTGGTACAGCGACTCGTCCTCGATCAGGTCCTTCATCGACAGGATCGGGCCGCACGGAACATCGACCTCGTTGAGCGCCGCCATCACGTCGAACTTGCTGCGGCCACCGGTCCATTTCTCGATCACGGCGAAGCAGTCGGCCAGGTGCTTGAGGCGTGCTTCTGGCGTGGCGTAGTCCGGATTGGTGATCAGGTCCTCGCGCCCGCACAGGCGCATCAGCGGCTCCCAGCCTTGCGGCTGGATGATGACGTAGACATAGTCGTTGGGGCCGCCCGGCGCGCAGCGCAGCGCCGCGCCCGGCTGGCCGCCGCCCGAGGCATTGCCGGCGCGCGGCACGTGGTCGCCGAACTCTTCGTTCGGGTACTCGCGCAGCGGGCCGTTGGCCAGGCGCTGCTGGTCGCGCAGCTTGACGCGGCACAGGTTCAGCACCGCGTCCTGCATCGCCACTTCCACGCGCTGGCCGCGGCCGGTGTGCTCGCGCTGCAGCAGCGCGGCCAGGATGCCGACCACGCAATGCACGCCCGTGCCCGAATCACCGATCTGCGCGCCGGTGACAGTGGGCACGCCCTCGGCATCGCCCGTGGTGGAGGCCGAACCGCCCATGCACTGGGCCACGTTCTCATACGCCTTGCAGTCCGCGTACGGCCCCGGGCCGAAGCCCTTGATCGAGGCATAGACCAGCCGCGGGTTCAGGTCCTGCAGGTGGTCCCAGTCAAAGCCCGCGCGCTCGAGCACGCCCGGCCCGAAGTTCTCGATCAGCACGTCGCTGCGCTGGACCAGGTCTTCGAGCAGCGCCTTGCCTTCGGGCGTCTTCATGTTCAGCGTCAGGCTGCGCTTGTTGCTGTTGAGCATGGTGAAGTACAGGCTGTCGGCATTGGGCACGTCGCGCAACTGGCTGCGGGTGATGTCCCCGCGGCCGGGCATTTCCACCTTGATCACGTCCGCGCCCAGCCACGCCATCAGCTGCGTGGCCGAGGGCCCCGCCTGGACGTGGGTCATGTCCAGGATGCGAACGCCTTGCAGTGCCTTGGTTTCCATTTCGGATGTCTCCTCGGACGATGGTTTCACTTGTATATGGTCTGTTCCTGGTGCTCGGCGCGTACTCGCTCGCGTCCGTTCCGGCCCTCTTGATGACATACGGTATGTGATATATCAGAAGAGAGCAAGAGGAGTTTGCCCGATGCAACACAAATTTCGACGATGCAATGCAGCAATCGGCCTGCTTTGCTTGCCCGAAGTGGGAAACCCAGTGAAATCCCGAATCAGTCAGCCAGCATCTTTTTCGCATTGATATATTACATACCATAACGCGAAAAGCTCGCGCGTCATCCGGGAACGTACAAAAGCAAAACGGCGGACCAAGGTCCGCCGTTTTGCCGCCCTACCCCGCCCGCCTTCAGTCGAGGAAGTCGCAGTGCCGTTCCACGTAGTCAGCCAGATCCAGCGAATGCTGCCGCACCAGCCGCTCGGCCAGCTCGGTATCGCGTTTCTCCAGCGCCTCGATGATGCGCAGGTGGTCCACGATCGAACGTGCCGCCCGGTCGCTCTGCGAGATCGTCATCTTCCGGATCGCGCGCACGTGGATGAAGATATTGCGGATCGTGTCCATGATGATGTGCGACTTGGACAGCTGCACGATCGCCTGGTGGAAGGCGATATTGGCGTCGGAATACTCTTCGATATGCTCGGCCGGGGTGGAATCGCGGAAGCTGTCGAACATGCTGCGCAGCTGCGCGATCTCGGCATCGGTGGCGTTCTCGGTGGCCAGCCGCGCGGCCATGCTTTCCAGCGCGGCCCACATCTGGATCATCTCCACGATCTCGCGCTTGGTCTTGCGCATGATGTAGATGCCGCGCCGGGGCACGGTGCGCAGGAAGCCCTCCTGCTCCAGCAGCGTCATGGCTTCGCGGATGGGCGTGCGGCTGACACCCATGGCCTCGCTCAGTACCCGCTCATCGAGGCGGATCTCGTCGCGCGACTGGTAGATGTCAGCGTCGGCGATGGCCTGGCGCAACATGGCGTAGGCCTGGTCGCGCAGGCTCGCGCCGGCATTGATCGGTTGCACGGACAAGGCCAGCCCGTTGGGCTGGACGATGGATTGGCTTTGCGCAGACATGAATGAGCTCGTGTGAGACCAGCGGCAGGGTGGCCGGAATGGCTGCCCCCCGCATTGCCGCACAGCTTAGCAAAAACGCCGGACCCATTACGAAAACGCATCAAACAATGCGTTGTTGTCATGCATCGGCACAGTAGCGGTGCGCGGTCTGTCGTATATGGTATATCACTATCGCCTGCCTTTCTCGCTTCGCAAGCCCGGCCAATGCTACCTTGGCGCGCCTGGCGTGCGCCAGGGGATACCTGACCCGGCGGTATCCCCTGTTCCCAGCCGCGCTCAGGCGGCCAGCTTGGCCATCGTGTCGCGCTGCTTGATCAGACCCAGCACGGCATCGCACATCGGCGTGGGCTGCGCGACCAGACGTCCCATTTCCTGCACCACGGTCAGCAGCGGGTCGATTTCCATGGCCCGCCCGGCCTCCAGGTCCTGCAGCATCGAGGTCTTGTGCGCGCCCACGGCACCGGCGCCGTCGATGCGCCGCTCCACGTCGACGCGGAATTTCACCCCGAAGCGCTCGGCGATGCCCTGCGCCTCAACCATCATCTGGCGCGACAGCGCCCGCGTGGCCGGGTCGGCGGTGATGACGTCGAGCGTGGCATGCGTGAGCGCGCTGATCGGGTTGAAGCACAGGTTGCCCCACAGCTTGAGCCAGATCTCGTCGCGGATATTGTCGCGCACCGGGGCGTCCAGGTCGGCGGCCATCATCATTTCGCTGAGCCGGGTCACGCGCGCCGAGCGGCTGCCATCCGGCTCGCCCAGCGGAAACTTCTTGCCGTAGACGTGCTTGATCACGCCCGGCGCAACGATCTCAGCCGCGGGATAGACCACGCAGCCGATCGCCCGCTCCGGCCCCAGGCCCTGCCATTGGCGCCCGCCGGGATCGACGCTTTCCAGTGTGCTGCCGGCCAAGTCGCCGCCATGCTTGTAGAAATACCAGTACGGAATGCCGTTGACGCCGGTGACGACCGCGGTTTCCGGCCCCAGCAGCGGCTGCATCTGGTCCACCACGCCCGGCACGGAATGCGCCTTGAGGGTGATGAACACATAGTCCTGGTGTCCGAGCTCGCGCGGATCGCTGGTGCAGCGCACCTTGGCCACGCGCTCCTCGCCGTCGATCAGCAGCCTGACACCATGTTCCTGCATTGCCGCGAGATGGGGGCCGCGCGCGACGAAGCTGACCTCCGCCCCCGCGCGCGCCAGCTGCGCCCCGACATAGCCGCCGATCGCGCCTGCGCCGTAGATACACACTTTCATTGCTGTCTCCTTGATGGCTCGATTTGGATCTTTTGATATATCACATACTATATTCCATCGAGGCGCATGGCAACCGCATAGAACAACCTTTATCTTTCCGGATCACACGGCGCGGGCAAGCGGCGCTGCGCTAACATAACGCCTGCATGTGCCCCGGGCGGACCACCGTCCGGCGCCGAGTTGCAACCTGACACCCGGAGCCCCCCATGGAAGCGTCGTTGGCATTGCTGCAGGACCCCGCCGCGTGGGCGGCACTGGCCACCCTGGTGGCCATGGAAATCGTGCTGGGGATCGACAACCTGATCTTCATCTCGATCCTGACCAACAAGCTGCCTGAAGCCATGCGCGAGAAGGCGCGCAAGGTCGGCATCAGCCTGGCGCTGGTGATGCGCCTGGGCCTGCTGGCCACCATCGCCTTCATCGTCAAGCTCACCGAGCCGGTGTTCACCATCCTGGGCCAGGGGCTGTCGTGGCGCGACATCATCCTGATCGCGGGCGGCGCCTTCCTGGTCTGGAAGGCCACGCGCGAAATCCACCACCACGTCACCGCCGCCGAAGAAGGCGAGGAAGGCGGCACGGCCAAGGCGGTGCAGAGCTTTGCCGCGGCCATCGGCCAGATCCTGGTGCTCGACCTGGTGTTCTCGATCGACAGCATCATCACCGCGGTCGGCATGACCGAGCATGTGCAGATCATGTTCGTGGCGGTGATCGCCGCGGTGATGGCGATGCTGTTCGCGGCCACGCCGCTGGCCAACTTCATCAACCGCAACCCGACCATCGTGATGCTGGCGCTGGCCTTCCTGATGATGATCGGCATGACGCTGATCGCGGAGGGCCTCGGCACCCATGTGCCCAAGGGCTATATCTATACGGCGATGGCGTTCTCGGCCGCGGTCGAGGGGCTGAACATGCTGGCGCGGCAACGGCGCCAGCGGCGCCGGGCCAGCGGGCAGGCCTGATGTGCGGCGGCGGCCGCTTGCAGCCGGGCTGCGGGCGGCCGCCTGTAACAGAGGGTGTCCGAACTTTTCGCGGACGGCGGCGTCTCTTACAGTTCTGCACACCCCCCGGACAATAAAAGGACGCTTTCGCCACATGATGAACCGCCGAACCCTGCTGGTCTCCGCCACTGCCTCCGCCGCGCTCGCCGCACTGGGCATTACCCCGTCGGTGCTGGCAGCCAGCCGGATCAAACTCGGCGACGCCCAGCCATTCGGTTTCGACGCCCTGATCGAACGCGCCCGCGCACTGGCCGGCAAGCCCTACGCGCCGCCGCCGTCACCGCCCGCGGACGTGCTGTCCCGCATCGACTACGACGCCCACGGCAAGATCCGCTTCCGCACCGACGACGCGCTCTTTGCCAGTGGCCCAGGCCAGTTCCCGGTCACCTTCTTCCACCTCGGCACGTACTTCCGCACGCCGGTGCGCATGCACGTGATCGAACGCGCCAAGGGCGGCCCCGGCAAGGCCCGCGAGATCGTCTACGACGACGCCTACTTCGACATGCCGGCCGACAGCCCCGCGCACAAGCTGCCGCCGGGCAGCGGCTTTGCCGGCTTCCGCTTCCAGGAAAGCCGCCTCGGCGACCAGAAGACACGCGACTGGCGCAAGAACGACTGGGTTGCCTTCCTCGGCGCGTCGTATTTCCGCGCCATCGGCGACCTGTACCAGTACGGGCTGTCCGCGCGCGGCATCGCCATCGACGTGGCCGAAGCCGGCAAGTCCGAGGAATTCCCGGCCTTCACCCATTTCTGGTTCGAGACGCCCGAGGGCAACGGCGATACCGTCACGGTCTATGCGCTGCTGGATGGCCCCAGCATCGCCGGCGCCTACCGCTTCGTCATGCAGCGTGGCAAGGCCGTGATCATGGATGTGGAGTGCGCGCTGTTCCTGCGCAAGGATGTGGGCCGGCTGGGGCTGGCGCCGCTGACCTCGATGTTCTGGTTCTCTGAGGGCATCAAAGGCACCGCCGTCGACTGGCGCCCGGAGGTGCATGACTCCGACGGCCTGGCGCTGTGGAACGGCGCCGGCGAGCATATCTGGCGCCCGCTGAACAACCCGCCGCAGACCACGGCCTCGGCGTTTTCCGACGATAACCCCAAGGGCTTCGGGCTGCTGCAGCGCGACCGCCTGTTCGACCACTACCAGGACGGCGTCAACTATGAACGCCGCCCGAGCCTGTGGGTCGAGCCGCGCGACGGCTGGGGCGCCGGTTCGGTGCAGCTGGTTGAGCTGCGCACCGATGACGAGATCCACGACAACATTGTCGCCATGTGGGTGCCCAAGGCCCCGGCCAGGGCCGGCAGCACCTACCGCCTGCGCTACCGGCTGCACTGGCAGGCCGACGAGCCCTTCCCCTCGCCGCTGGCGCGCTGCGTGGCCACGCGCCTGGGCAATGGCGGTCAGCCGGGCCAGCCGCGGCCCAAGGGCGTGCGCAAGTTCATGGTCGAGTTCAAGGGCGCGCCGCTGGAGAAACTGCCCTTCGGCGTCAAACCTGAAGCCGTACTGACCGCATCTCGCGGCAGCTTCTCCTACGTCTTCACAGAAGCCGTGCCCAACAATGTGCCGGGCCACTGGCGTGCACAATTTGACCTGACCGCCGACGGCAACCAGCCGGTCGATATCCGCCTGTTCCTGAGGCTCAACGGCAAGCCGCTGTCGGAGACCTGGCTCTATCAATACCATCCGTTCCAGTCGCCGGCGGGCTGAGGTGCCCACGGCCGCGCGCCTGGCCCTTTACACCATATTGCGTCGCCGTGATGTCAGGCGCGCACGAGCGGGTATGATGACTGGCTACGACAGTCCAACTGCATCAGCCAGCCTCACATGATTTCTCAAGAGTTCGCCGGCGCCGCCGAGAGTGGCCAGGCCGCATCGCTCCCGCGCTCGGAGCGCGCCTACCAGCAACTGCGCGCCGCCATCCAGGCCGGCCAGCTGCCCCCCGGCACGCGGCTGCGCGAGGTGGAACTGGCCGAATCCCTGGGCCTGTCGCGCACGCCGGTGCGTGAAGCGCTGTCGCGGCTGGAGTCCGAAGGGCTGGTCGTCAACGAGCCCAACCGCGGCATGATGGTCACCCAGCTCGACGCCAGCATGGTCAGCGAGCTGTACGTCATGCGCGAAGTGCTGGAAGGCACCGCCGCCGCGCTGGCCGCGCGCCATGCCACCGACGTGGAGATCTCGCTTCTGCGCGATATCGTCGAGCGCGACCTGGCCATCGCCGACGACCCCGACCGGCTCGCGCTGAACAACCGGCTGTTCCACGAAACCCTGCACCGCTGCGCCCACAACCGCTACCTGCTGAAGACGCTGCGCTCGCTGCATGAGTCGATGGCACTGCTGGGACGCACCACGCTGGCGGTACCAGGGCGCGCGCGCAGCTCCTACGAAGAACACATCTCGCTGGTCGAGGCGCTGGAAAAGCGCGACCCGGCACTGGCCGAACAGATCGCGCGCCGGCATATCCAGCAGGCCTACAAGGTGCGGCTGTCGCTCTGGATCCAGGAACAGTCGGGCAGTTGATCTGCCCGGCAGCAGTCGGCCGTATCAGGCCGCCTGGGCCCGCGCCGTGCGCAGCGTGCCCAGGCTAAGCACGGCCAGCGCCACCAGGATCAGCATCACGGCACCCAGCGTCTGCGGCGCGATCTGCTCGCCGCCCAGCCATGCGCCCATCGCCAGCGCCACCGGCGGGTTTACATAGACATAGCTGGCCGACAACGTCTGGCTGACAGTGGACACCAGGTACATGTAGGCAGAGAACGCCACCAGCGACCCCGCCACCACCAGGTAGACCCAGGCCCAGCCGGCCTGCGCGCTGACCGATGCCGGCCACGGCTCCTGCCGCAGCGCCGACAGCACCATCAGCACCACGCCGCCGATCAGCATCTCCGCGGCAAATGCCGCGGCACCCTGGGGTAGCTCCATCCGGCGCGCCAGCTGCGAGCCGAACGACCAGCTCGCCACAGCCAGCATCAGCGCCACCACGCCCCCGGTACTGACGCGGAATTCCGCGCCCGCGGTCAGCACCAGGATGCCCAGGCTGCCGATTGCGATCGCCACGTACTCATACCATTTCGGCCGGTTGCCGAAGCAGGCACTCCAGATCAGCGCGAAGATCGGCATCGACCCGATCATCACCGTGGTGGCACCGGAAGAAATCGTCTGCTCGGCAATCGCGGTCAAACCCATGCCGCCCACCAGCAGGAACAGCGCCGGCACCGCGCAGTTGCGCAACAGCCGCCACGACGGCATCGGCGTGCCCCGCCACGCCAGCCACGCGGCCAGCAGCAGGCCCGCGCACAGGAAGCGCGTGCCCATCATGAACAGCGGCGGAAAGCTCTCCAGCGTGAAGCGGATTGCCAGGTAGGTCGTGCCCCAGACCACATAGGTGATCAGCAGGCACAGCAGGACAAGCGGGGGCATGGTCGGGAAGGCGTATTGCGAAGGCATCCACGATAGCCCCCTGCCACGTCCCGGCCAAACGAAAAGGTCTGGCAAGCCTTGCGAAAGTTATTCACAAAGCACGCAAGAACCGCGGGCAAAACAAAACCGGCCGCGTCTGCCCGGGCGGGCGCACGTATGGCCGGTTCTACAACGCAGCCCGCAACGGGCCACAACTACTCTGCTGCAAACAACTCTTTAGCCGTTGGCGTAGACCACGTGGGCCTTGCGGGCCTGGGTCTGCAGGCGCTCGATCGCGCTCTGGACGAAGGCGATGGCGCGCTTCACGTCGTGGGCGAAGCCCAGGCTTTGCGTACCGAGTTCACGGTCGATCAGTTCGCGTTCGAGTTGGTCAGTCAGCTTGATATCGGATTGAGTGTTCATGGCGTCCTTCCTTTCGGGATTACCCTTATGGGGTTTTCCCTGATTGTAGCAGAGGAATTGTGGCAATGCAGCATTAGGTGAAAGTACGTATGTGGAAGAGCAACCATGAGTGGGAAATTAGCCAATTCATGGCTTAAGTGCCACGTTATGCTTGCAGGGAAGAACAGCCACATTACGCTTGCCGACCTTCCGGCATCATACAAAGTATGCTTTGAAGCACCCGAATCATCCCCAAGCGCTCCCAGCCTTCGATCTTCGCTGCACGCATAATCGCGGCGTAAGTAAATTCTTCCCCGCTTCCGAGCACGGTCTCAATCGCGCTGAGGAGCCGGTTTGTTTTTGCTTCGAGAGCTTGGTCAAGCGACACAGCTATATACTTGTGCGGTGACGATTTGTGCCCACAGTGGCGGATAATGCGTTGCCAGGAAGCGTCGGTTCACGCCCAGCTGCCGACAAACCGTAGCACCCGAGTCGGCGCATATGTTGATAGAGCGATATTTTTCTGCAAGGCGTTCAATTTTTGCCTCCAGCATGTCGTCGCGCTTCCAAGAGGGCTCTACGCGATCGAGCAAGGGCGAGAGTGAGAAAGCAACCATAAAGTGGCGATTTTGCCTCGTTATGCTTATGAGAGAATTTCGCCACGTTATGCTTTAAGAGATGAAAGAGCCTCTCTAATCACTTTCCTAAGTTTGAAGCGGGCCTCGAGCGCTCCTGTCCACCCTTCCATCCGAACGAGGCGGGTAATGGACTGTTCATTAAGTGGGACATGCGACTCTATCGCTTTATCGATCGCCATTGCCACGATCTCCCGCGTGGGAGCATAGCTAGCCTCCACCACTCCCGCACGGTAGTTCTCATGCGCAGCAACGATCGCTGCCCACAGTTTGGGGTGATGTAAAGCCAGATAGCGGCGATTGACACCCAGCGCCTTCGACACTGAAGCGCCGGAATTGGAAGACGACGTGATGGTCCGATAGCTGGCAGTCAGGCGACCGATTTCTTCATCCAACCCTGCACGATCCAGTTTCCACGTGGGCTGAACCGGCGTAGGCGGCATGTACGTCTGCGCCGGCGCAGCGGCAAGGGCGGGCTGACCTAGGAAGATACTAAGAAGACTCACGCCACATCGGGATGCAATTGCTAACAGGACCTCTAAGGCGGGCTTTTGCCGGACGTCGAGAGCCGCCGCTCGAAGAGCATTGGGTGAGATCCCGATGCTCTTCGCCAAAGCAGCTTTGGATCTGAACCCATCACTACAACTAATCATTCCCTTCTGCAACGCTTCTCGCGACAACGCTCCTCCGGCTGAGGCATAGGCAACGAGGTCCCCAACTTGCTGGGCAACCCAAATCTCCGAGGGTTCGGCAGCACTTGGTAGAGCGCTACTGCAGCGCATACCGATGCTTCCGCAACGTCTGCAGATGCCTGACAATAGCACTTTCCGCGTCGGCCTCAATCCTGCTCCAGAATCGCCACACAGGTCCTGGACAAGTCGGACGCCGTGAATTGGGCAAGCGTTCACGACCCGAAAATCCCACACCGCGCGCCCATACAAGCCAGACTCCTGCGCCCCAAGGCACTCGGGGCAGTAGCGCCGCACTTTACTGCCCAGGCCATAGCGACCCACCAATGCCGCGAGCGCTTGCAGACTTGCCGCTTTAATTTCGTGAACGCCTGTAAGCTCTATTAAGGTGTCGGCAAGACATCTCAATGCCACACTGTCCGCTGAAAGGGCTATGCCCTCCTGCACCTGATAACATACATGCACTCCAAATCCAAGCGCTTTTAAGCGCGGCGACACATATTCTTTATACAGGATACTCGGCGTAACACTATGCACGAAAGCCAGACGATAGAAGTAGCTACACAATGATTCACTTCGAAGCGTACCAGCCTCGATCCACGGTAACGTATAAAGGACAGAGATTGGTTCAGTGCAGTGCGAAGGCATCATGTCACCTCAATAGCTATTTCTCCTGCGCAAAAAAATTTGCTGGCGATTGCAAACAATCAAACTTTCTCATTTCCGCCTCCCCTTTCTCAAAAGACGCCTCCAGCTCCGAACGCTGCGCTTCTGGCAAATAGCTTTGTTGAAGAAATTTATCGCTCCAGTGACCCTTACTATCATTCTGCAGTTCCAGACAACTCGACAGAATTTGCTTCAGCAACCCGATGTTCCCCAGACTCTGCCACAGAAGCTGTGGACAGTGGTCATCCACATTTAGACAATCCTTCCATGGCCAATAGGCCCTGAATTTCGTTAGGATTGACAAAAATTGAGCGAGCACAGCATCTTGCCTCCTCCGGCCCGCCGCAGTGCGCGCTGGCTTGGCAAGAGTAGAATCGTAGCGCGACAGGAAAACGGTTCGCCCTCGCCTCACATATTGCTCGTAGGTTCTAGCTCGCTCGGTAAAATTGAAATCACCGACCACTACAATTTTAGGACAGTCATCGTGCGCGAGAGCCTTGATCATATCAAGGATTGATTCCGACTCTCTAAACTTGAGCAAATGCATTACCTCGTCAATGGCCAATGCAAGATGTTGCCGGTACTTCAACATGGCGATTACCCAATTACGAAGGTCATCGACAGCAGGCTGACCATGGCAGTGCTTCACATTAAGTTTTCCATCTTCTACTATGAACGCAACCTTCTTATCTATCATTGCGTCCTTGCCTGCTTGCAAGATCAAAGCATAAAACGCTTTTAACCTCACTTTTTGCTCGCCAATTGCCGGCGCCTCAACATAGACAATTCCACCAGGCCTGCGAAAATCCTTTTGCCGTACAACTTCCGGCAAAATGCTTTTTAATAGGCAAGACTTTCCAACTCCGGAAGCGCCAGCCAGCACCAGAATAGGAATTCCATTATGGGGGCACAATAAATGCACCATACTATTAATTACCCCCTCCAAAATATGGTGAGTAACATTAAACCTTTCAAATAATTCGATTTTGTCGTAATCCGATAGAGAAAATCTTTCATCGGGCGAAAAATCAGCCAAAGAGACGCCATCATCCATGCGCACCTCCTCTTTAGATCAATCCCTTCACGGACTTCCAATTGATGTCTCGGAGCGCCAAATGCTCGCTTTCTGCCGGAGCTTCCTCGCCGATGATCAAGTCAGGTACGGAATCGAAAGGCGGTTTTCCGGCGCCACGGGGTGGATCGGCGGAATGCTGTTTCTCTGGTTGGCCCTTTGATTGAAGGAAGGTGTTCTCGAGCTCAGCGACCACATCTGGATCCGCACAACAAATGGTTCGATCTGTCAAGTTGACGCAAGCCACCATCCCCAATTGCAAGTACAAGCGCAGCATTTCTGCTTCTTGCAAGCCAATGAGCGGGTCGAAATGTCTCGCCTCTAACGAAAGGACGTCGCGCTCTTTCGCGTACATGAGTCTCGACCGCTGCGCTCGTAGCCCGTTCTCCTCATACATCTGACGCAGCGCTTGCTCCAATTGATAGGAGCTCCTCCCCGGGAATGGCGTCAGGTTACGAGCGACCGCCACCAGCAGTTGGTTCCTATATTCTGCGTAGACGATATCTGCGTGGAACGGCTCGATTCGAAGAACGGCTTTCTCGCCTCGCTTTGCTGTTCGAAAAGCATCGTGCCAATACCATCGGAACCCAGTCCAAACGCCATGCAATGGATCCACGCGATGGACCGCGTGCGGTGTCGGCGGGGCGGTTTGAATAAGCAGATGCTCATCAAATCCGACGGGGCGAAACGGTTGACTCCCGCGCTCTCTAATCAATCTCGCCTCGTATTCTTGCGGAGTGACGCCAAGCGCTGGATGGACATCGCACGCATACTTGCGCACGAAGAAGTACTCCTCGTACCGACGATATAGGCTAACCAGCGTTTCTTCCGCGACATCTTTGGGGTCCGTGTAGCCAGCATACGCGCGCGCATTTTTCAGGTGCGACGTATTGCCAGTCACGAGTCGGTCCACCTGCCACTCCCTCGCCCGGTTCTGCGTCTCGATGGGTGCACCTTGTCGCGGGCTATCTTTAGCACGCCGTCGGAAGGTGATGCCATGCAAGGCGGCGAACCGCTGGATCGGTGCTGCGTGCAGGTCCATGCCACCATCGACGATCACCGTTTGCGGAAGCCTCTTCCAGCGTCTCACATAGTCGCGCAGCACCATTAACACCGATTGGGCCGAGGCTGGGCGAAATGACATGTAAAGCGCCCTAGCACAAGGAACGCACGCGTCAAATGCAAACGTGACAACGGCGCGCCCAAGATTGTTTCCGATTGGCGCATTTACGACTACATCGGCGGGGGTATGATCAATGTGGACGCACTGATGAGGAAGCCAGCCATGGGGCAGTTGGCCCGGGTCCAGACTACCGGCGATGGGTTTCATTGCCAAGGCGGCGCGGCGCCCATGTTTGCTATCCAAATCTTGATATCGCTTAACGCGATTGCAAAATGTGGGATAGCTCATTGGCACCCGATGCACTCGGCGACAGATGCCCTGATAGCGCTGAAAGCAGCCAATCTTCGTTATACCGGGCGCGCGCTTAAAGACATGCCGAGTCACATCCTCTGCAAACGCTTCGACGTCCGCCGGCAGGCGCGGTGTACGATTGCCGCGCTGGTTGGCACGACCAGCCAGACGGATTGCAGCTTCCGTGTCCGTGAGGGATGACTCCACCACAGTCCGATAGCGAGCCATTTGCCGCGCCGAGCGAATGTTGACCCCGTTACGCACAGCGTTCAGCTTCTCGATGCCTTCGTCCAGTCGAGCCGAACTCAAAGGTGCCAGCGCCCGGCGAATTTCGGGCTTCACGGAACCGTCCGGAAGCGTGGTTGAAGGCGATGCAGCGGCATGTGCGACCACGTCGCAAGGCAGTTCCTTAATGTCGTCGCCGATGCCGTGTAGCCGAACCCTATCCCCGCTGATGCAGTCAACCCAGTACGGTTGCCCGTTGAATTGGATCAACGCCCCGGGTATCACCCCATCCTGGGGTGGTAGCGGTAGTGCATCGCGCCGGTGCAACGATAAGCTGCATGTCTGTAGCGCGCTCCGATCACGATAGAGGTGGAACGAGCCGATTCCATCCAGCCGCTCGTGCACTAAGTCGCAACACAGCACTCCTGTGGTGATCGCGTGCTTAATGGTATCGGCGCCGATATGATGAATCTCCATTAGTTGCCGAAATGTCAGCACTACTTCGCGGTCAAGCAAATTGCGTAAGTCTTGCTGAATATTCAATGGAAGGGGCGGCGAACTCCTGTACCGAACGAGATCCTTCATATTCATAATCAATACGTTTGGAATCTCTACGAGACTATGCATCTCATAGTGGAAGCCCACGTCAGCGTATGCTTCCTCGGTGGGACGCCAGTGCCAATGGAAAGGCTCACCAGCATCCTTATAGTAGTTTCCCGAGGCGCGACTTTGTCGAAAGAGGAACCCCTCCCCTTTCCAGTCCTGAACAACAACCCCCTGCTGCTGAATCAGCATCACTTCGGGCCGATGCTGCCAACGCACTGCTGACTTGCCCGCCGCCGTTGGCGTCTTGATATCAAGCGCCCATGGCTGGAAGTAGTATTCGAGGACATTGGCATCGTGCTCGTAAAGCATCGCGAGAGCCGCACACAGGTTTCGACCGGGAGCAGCTACCGTTCCCTGCATTTTTTCACTTATAACGTACTCGACGCAGCCCGAAATCGAACGCGCTAACTCGGAATTGTCTCGGGTGCGAACGGCCTCGATCAAGGTGCGACCATGAGCAGTCACCGCCCAACGGGACAGCAAGATCGCAAGTGCATCATCCTTGAGCATATGGACTCCTTACCTTGCCTACCGCAACAGCGAAACTACCGTCAGTCAATTGACCGCGATGCCGAAGATGGTCAGAGGTGGACACATCGCGGTGAGAAGCTCGCCGGGTCGTATCGCGGCGCACGCTGGGTTCGCACTGCACTGCCACACTGGCTGCGGGATGCCTCCGGTGCCTCGCTCGCGTGTCACGGTCGCCCGGTAGACCAATCGCAGCAACTTAGTTCTAGTCCGTTGGTCAGATTTCGTAAACCCGATTTGGGTTTCCCGACTGTGCCGTGGAAGTTTTCCGTTACTTGAGGCACTATTGCGGGGCTGAAACACGGACGAAACTCTTGTGTAGCAAGGACAATCCATTAAATTCTGAATGGACTAAGAAATTTTCGACAAACCGCCCGCACCAGCTTAAGAAAAAAACATTCTTTTTCTTTTCGGCGCACAAGCATCAAGCGACCGCTGACGCGCGAACAATACCGCCCCCGCACGTCAGTGGAGCGTTAGTGCTTTCGGTGAGCTTCTTCAAGCGAGCTAGAAGATCCCCACGCGCTCGAGTTCCTGCGCGCGACGCTCGGCGTCGGCACGCACATAGACCGAGGTGGTCGCCAGTGAGGCATGCCCGAGCTGGCTCTGCACGACATCCAGCGCCACGCCGTAGGCCACGGCGTGATTGCCGAAGGAGTGGCGCAGCCAGTGTGCGGACGCACTCTTGAGCCGTGCGGCACCTGCGGGCTCGTCCGCTGCTAACGCGACGGCGGCCCTCGCAAAGAAGCGCTTGAAAATCGCATGCAGTTGTTCTTCCGACAGCGCGCCCGCACGTCCGTCGGCCTTGACCCGGCCAATCAAAGGGGTCGCCGGATGCAGCCGCTCGAACGCCTCACCTAGCCCGCGTGCGATCAGGTAACGGCGCAGCGCCGCGATTACCGCGTGCGAAACGTGAACCTCGCGCTCGACCGTCCCCTTGCCCGTGAAGACCAATTCCCAGCTTCCACGCGCATCGTCCGGCAGGTCATGGTGGCGCAGGTCTCCGACCGTGGCGCGGGTCAGCTCGGAGATGCGCAGCGCGGTCGCATAGGCAAAGCGCAACAGGAATTGCAGCCGCACGCTCCTCGGATCGTCGGCCGGCAGTTCGGCCGCACAGCGCTGCAGGAAGGCCCACTGCGCCTTGGTAAAGCTGCGCGACACCTGGATGCGGCTGCGAGGGGTCTTGGGCTTGGGCACTAACGCGAAGGGGTTATAGCGAAGGTATTGTGCTGCAACTAGCCAGTTAAACATTCCGCTCAGCACCGTATAACTCTGCTGGATGCTGGCCGGTGACAGCGGTCCCGCGAACGGGCGCCAGTCATAGCTAAAGCGCGGCACGCCCCGTGCCCCCACCCACTGCGCGGCCGGCTGCGGATCAGCCAGAAACGCCAGATAGGCCGTGCAATCCTCGACCGTCAGATCCGACAGCGCCTTGGCGCGCACGAACACTGCCCACAGCAGGAGCCGCTCGCCATGGCAGCGGTAAGTGCGGGCAGTCGCTCCCCTCTCCGGCCCGTGCGTGGCGAGCCAGGCCTGGATCGCGGCCAGGTCGGTCTGCGCCGTGGTGCGCGGGGTCGCGCCAGGCCCCGGCCGGTTGTGGCCGATGCGGCCATCGCGCTCGGCCGGCAACGCCAGCGCCTCAAGCGGTGCAATCATGACCGCGGGCGGGCGTAGCGCGGCGCGCGCCGCCGCCGAGACGCGACGGCGCGGCAGAAGCATCGCCGGCGTGAGGGGGCCTAGCGCCTCCCCTTCTCTCGCCAGCCATGCGATCACGCGTTGGCCCGTCACCGCGCCGACTCGCGGTACCGCCCGGTACCAGCGTACGCCGCGCGCAGTCACGCAGGCGCGCAGGTCATCGAGCGTCGACAGCCCCACCGCCGCCAGCCGCGCCGCCACCGTCGGCGCGAACCAGCCCGCGACCGGGTCCGTCAGCGTCGGCGTACGCGCGAGGTGCGGCCGCACCGCCGCGAGCGCAGCAAGCTGACGCCGCCGACGCCACGCTGGCACCGCTGCACCGGTATGTCGAAACAGCGCGCGCCAAGTGGCCTCGTCGGGGAGCGCGCCGATGCCCTCACGCGCCGACGGGCCGTCGGCCGGTTGCAGCCGGCGTACGCCCCGTAGCAGTTCCGCTTCGATTGCCTGCAGGGTCCACTTGGCCTGACGGCGGTCGCGGCCGGTCTCCAGATACCGTGCCCCCAACTCGGCCAAATTCAGCCCTTCGAGCACGCCGCGGTAGAACGCGAAATGGTGTGCGCCGAGGTAGCGCGCCGGCGCCATGGGCTGCCCGGCGCCCCGCCGGCGACGGCCAGGAGTGGCTGGGTTATTCGGGTCCCGAGGCGCCCCGGGCGGCGCCGGACGGTGCGGGGTGGCAGGATCGGAAGCCATACGGGCCCTCCTGCGACAGCGCTGCTGCGGGCGACGCAAGCGGCGCTTGGATGGCGAGACGCAGAAACGCGTGTGCAGATAAGTAGCAATATCTTCATAGGCGATTTTGCTCGCCAAGCCTAGGGCCACAGGCCGGCACCGCGGCGCCCGGCATTCGCTGCCGCGGCCCGTCGCATGCCGCCCGGGCCGGCCGCTCCTTTCAGGTCACGGAGGGGAAACGGCAGGTAAATGCTTAGGCTGGGACTGGGGCGCTCCGGTCCGACGATCGGCCCTGCTATCGCATCGGCAGCGGCTCAGCCCCAGCGCCCCTCAGGTCCACCAATCAAAGCGCTGAAAAAAGGCCGTGGGCCGCAACTCCAGCGCCAGCAACCACTCGCCGACCTCCACCACGTCAATGCGCCGCTCCAGCAATTCGACCTTGGCGACATAGGATTGCGGCCGTTTTAGCCGTTGTGCCAAGGCTTGCTGGGTGATTTGCAGGGCTTGCCGTTCCCTGCGAAGTTCGGTAATGACGGCGGCATAACGCGCGGAGTGAATGGTCTTCATCACATGATGCGACCATCTATTCCAAAAAATCCCAAAATAGGATAATTTGGAATCTATCCCTTGCCGATACCGAGCCTTCTATGAGTTCACGCAGCGCACGCAAACAAGCACTGGCCGAAGGGCACCGGTGCGTCAAGGCTGAATTGCGGGTCGAGCCGGGTCGAACCCAGGTGGCCGTCGATGTGTTGAAGTTCGGCTTTCATGTCCTGATCGAGCAGGCCGACGTGGATCACTTGGTATTCTTCGAGGCCTCGGACAAGCTGGAGATCAACTTGAAGGCGGGCAGCAAGGTGGTGCTACGCTGCACCTTGGATGGCGCGCACGACCTTGCCGTCCAATTGTTGCCTGAGGAACGGGACAACTGCTTCTGGTTCCACGCCAAGAATGGAGATCGCTTCTGTGCCTGGGACGATTTGCGCTGACTTGGCGCCCGCGCTAAGTTCAACAAGGGGCTAAACGTGGCTATGCGGGGCAGCAAGCTGGTGGTCACGGCCCGCTAGCCTCACCGGCACCGTGGCGAGTCACCCGCCCAATCTTGAATCGGCCTCTCGACGCGGCAATCAGTGCAAGGCCCATGAACGCACCTTCATCAGATCTCGATACGCTGACGCCTTCAGAATGGCAAAGCCTTTGTTTGCATCGGGCCGTGGCAGAGAAGCTCAGGCGCCATCCCGCTCTCGTCGAGTTGGCGGTGGCGAATCTCAATCGCTGGAAAGCGGCGCACGGCAACGAATCGCCCGATCGCTCAGCATGGCGGCCCATTCTCAATGGCCCGCTCCAAGCCATCCTCGAGGCGATGATCGAACCAACTGCGCGCGGCATCCGGCTACGCAAGGCGTCGCCGTTTCCGGGCATTCTGACCGCATCGGAACGGTTGTCGATTCTCCGTGAGTGTAGAGCGGCGCGAGGCCGCCGACCCGTTGCGATCGTCGGCGGCAAAGCGATGATCGACACTCGGCAGATGCGCCCGTTTCGAGGTTTCACGCATACGCACGACGAAGCGCTTGAGTTGCTGCGTGCCGGAAGTTTCACCGATACACCCTACCTCAAAGGCCAGCCATAGCGCCATTGCCAGCCCCAGACTGACTGCCATGAAGCCGAGCTTTCGCGAACGCCAGGACTTGTGGAAGGAGTATCCGAACGAGGTGGAACGGATGCGCCATGCCTAGCGGCAGTCGGTGTGACAGCAACCGCAGATGCGGACGGTTCGCGCTTGGGCCGAATACTGGGACGATTACTGTCCCGGCTAGCCCTCCCCGACGACGATGCGACGCTGCGGGAAACCCTACTCAAGTATTTAGGCGATCGCGGCTCATCCGGTGTATGGCGCGTCACGGCGCGCAAAGCGGCCCACAGCGACGACATGCTGCTGATTCCGCTGCCGGCTACGTTGGCGACGCAGCTCGGTTGGCGAGCCGGGGATGCACTAGCGATGGAGATCGCTGACGCCCAGACGCTGAAACTGCGGCGCGACTAGTCTTCCAGTGCCTGCTGGGACACGATGCGCCCGCACGGAGTGAAGTTGTTGCTCAGCGTTCTTTTCATCGGCGCCATCAAACTCATCGCCACGCCAACAAGTTGCATTGGCCGGGCGATATCACGCTCGACATCCTCGATCAACGCAGTCGTTTGCCATGCGGTGCTTCGACCGGAGGCGGACTCAGCATACTCTTTCATGACAGCGACATAGCTTCCAGTGACCTCCGTTCCGGTGCCCTCGTTAACAATCTCCAACTCTCCCAGCAAACGGGCGCCCGCTTCGCCTCCGTTTGGGATAAGCTCAACTCTGACTCTTAGCATCGCTGTTTGCTTCCGTTTGGCAGAGGCCACCAATACCAATGGCCTCGAAAATTTTGAGGCGAATTTCCCTGAGGGCACCCTGCTTGGTCAATGATGATGAAGGCTGGCTCAATACTATTATGCTGCAGGAATAGTCATTCCCGAAGAGCCGTATGGTGATCCACGCTGATGTGGTGAGGCGCGCTCGTTTCGGAGACGTGTATCGCGCACCCCTTTGCTCAGTTAGGCTGATCTGCTTCCAGCTGAAGCAGCTTTTCGTTCAGCGTCTCCTTGACCCAGGCCAAGAAAGCAGACCAGCCACACGCACTGATGGCCAGCCCTTTGGGACCCTCGAGCAGCACGCAATCCGGCGAGTCATGCTCAACCAATTCAGGATGGAGATCCAGCCAACGTAAGATTGCGCTCTCGAACTCAAGTGGAACATCTCGCAGGTTTAAGTAGCGTTTGCCAGCCAGATCAAAATACGGCAAGCCGGCGAGCAGCCAAGCTTCAAGAAGGCGGCCCTTCTGTTGGATGCTCATCGCAGCGCTCCATCTCGGTGTTCCCTGCGATGGTACCTCAGGCCCACACCATTTGGCATCCCTATTACAAGCCTGATTCTCACGGCCGCGTTCTGAATGGTGGCTCAATGCATGATCGTGCGTCATAACCGGGGGCGGGCCCGATGCCGATAGCCCAAAAAGACGATCGCACTCTGGAATTGCTGGCACAGCCGTTCGTGACACCCCTACACCCTGGATCGCGTCATGCTTGTCTTCCTTGATACCGAGTTCACAGATTTCATCGACTGCGAGCTTATCAGCATCGGCATGGTGACAGTGGACGGTCGAGACTTCTACGCGGAAGTGCAGGACTATGACATCGCTAAGTGCAACCAATTCGTACGCAGCAGCGTATGTGAAGTTCTCGGCCAAACCGCCAATTCTCGTGTTTTGCGTGCGGACCTTCCTGAGCGAATTCGCGCTTGGTTTGCAGGTCTATCGTCCAGCGCTGTCGTGGCCTGCGACCGCTTCATAGACTGGGAACTGCTATTGGACGCATTAGGCGATGATCTCCCCCCTAACCTCATCGGGCGTTACGATCTTGGACCCTTGGCCGCGCTGCCGCAATTCCAGCGGGCGGTCGTGGGATATCATGCCGAGGCGGGACATCCATGGCATCACGCACTGCACGATGCCCACGCCCATCGAGCGGGGTGGCTTGCCATCAGAGCCTCGAGTAACTGAGACCAGCGATCGCGCCCGGTGAAAGGCGGTTTTCCGGGCACCTATGGCATTGTATTAACAACCCAAGAGGGGCACTCTGGTACCGTCCGGCGGCGATATGAGATCCAAGTTTGAGTATACTTGGAGCGTGGCATATGGTGCACATTGCGCAATTGGAGACAGATGTGGGCCGAATCCTTGTCAACTTGCCTGATACGCAAATAGAGGACTTAGCGGCAATAGCGGAGGCTGAGCACCGTACACGGGCGGCTGTCGTCCGCGATGCCATCAAGACGTACATCTCGCAGCGAAAGCTGACTCTTGAGGCTGATGTATTCGGGCTGTGGAAGGACAAGCAGATCGACGGTCTCGCTTACCAGCAGGAGCGGCGCTCGGAATGGTGAAAGTGCCCGCTCACGCTGCCACCTCGAAATCTCCTTGGCATTTTCGCTACAAGAGGCCGAGCGGCTGCAATGGCCCAACTCGCTGCCGCGGAGGCCAAAGCTTCGATGCAGGTCGAAATCGCCTCATTGACTGAAAGGCTGAGCGGCACATCGGATGCCCTATAGACGGAACGGCGCGAAAATTCAATATTCCGACAGTCTGCAGAGACATGGCGGACCGCTCTTGACGAAGCTGGCAATGAGATCGCAGCCCTAGCGGCACTTCCTCTCACCTCGCGTGAAAGAACTGACATCCCCCCCAGAAGTTCTCGGCGCCGTGACGGCGGTCCTCCCCCGTCTATGTCGTAGACGAATATGCATGATGTAGAGATAGGCCCGTCATGAGTCATACTATGGTGGCGCCTTCTCTACGCGATTTGCAATGGCCAAACCAGTCTCGAAACCCAAAGCGCTCGCCGGTAGCGCTGCTACTTGTCCAAGGGAAGCCGCATAGCGCTCCTTCGCTCTGGCCCCAGATACTTCCAACACCCAAGAGAGTCGCCATTTCTTCTGCATCTTCAGCACGAGGCGCGATGGCAGTTCCTGGTCACCGGATGACCACCTCCGGTAGTTCCACTCCACTGTGCCTCCGCCTGCCCTCCATTGGCGCCAGCTAGCCACCCATTCGCGCGTACCAGGCAAGTCGGTGAGGACATCTCTCAGTGAGGCCATGCAATCCAATGCTTTGCGGCCACGCAGTGGCCGCTCCCCCGATCAGCCAGTTGGCGCGGTGCGCATTCCATTTCAGGCAGCTTCCGGCTAATCGACACGGACATCGAACTGGAGCCGACGGTGCTCGACATGTTCGACTGGTGTTGTGCCGCACGGCGCTTCGTCATGCGGCCAGGAGGTGCGCTACAAGAATCAGCAGCAGGTGGTGGATATGGTGGAAATCGAATAGGGCCGCCGCCCGGGGGCGCGCCCCAATCGGTGCCACGCGCTCATCGCTTCTCCGGCCGGGCCTCAGCGGCCAAACCGGATGGCGGGCGGAACAACCTTCGACGGGACCGGAAGGTTGGGACTCTCCTGCTCGGCGTCGGCAGGTTTGCCGGCCGCCGGCTTTGCCTCCCCTTGCCTACCATCGGCCGGCGCAACCGGGGAGTCCTCGGATTCCAATTCGTCCGGCCTGGACGGCGGATCGCCGTCATAGACTTGATATTCGCGCCGCTGCAGGTAGGCATCGCGCATGAACGCGTACTTGTCCAGTGCGGCCTGTTCTATCAGGCCAGTCGCCCCGAGCAACTGGGCGCGGCCGGCAACGATGCGAACGCCCGCTAAGGAATTGCGCAACGAGACCGGATAGATATAGGCCGACGGATCAAGCTGGCGGTCGACCAGCATGCCACCGGCATCGCGCACGGAGCTTGGTCCAAACAGCGGCAGCACGAGGTAAGGGCCGGCCGGCACGCCCCACACACCCATGGTCTGGCCAAAGTCTTCCTTGTACTTGGGCAGCCCTGCCGGCGTTGCGATGTCGATCAGACCGCCTATGCCGAGGACGCTGTTGATGGCCACGCGCATGGTATCTTCGGCGGCGTGGCCAGGCTTGCCCTGCAGCAGGTTGTTCACCGCAGAATAGACGTCGCTGACATTGGAGAAGAAGTTCTCCACCGCGCGCTGCACTGGCGTCGGCGTGTAATCGGCGTAGAACTGGGAAACCGGGCGCAGTACGCCCTTGTCAAAGTCCTCGTTAATGCGAGAAACCTCGCGGTTGAACGGCTCCAGCGGATCCTTCGGATTGGCAGTCGGGCCGGTGGCGCAGCCGGCAAGAACGGCCGCGGCGGCAGTCGCCAACAATCGCGATATTCGCCTCACGGGATCAAGAGCGTATCGATGTGGACCTCGCCCGTCAGCAGCTTGTGCATTGGACATGCATTGGCAACCTGAAGCAGGCGCTCTCGCTGCTCCGCGCTCAGCGCCCCAGCCAGGGAAATGTTCCGCCGGATGACAGTCCTTCCTGCCGCGGGCTTACCATCCGGATTGAGCTCGATTTCAACCGCGGCACCGGTAAGTGGCCACTCCTTGCGGGTGGCAAACATCTGCAGAGTAATAAGCGTACAGGCACCCAGGCTGGAGAGGATCAGCTGGCCCGGCGAAGGACCGGCATCCGCGCCGCCGGCTTCGGCCGCCTCGTCAGCAAGCCACTGATGCCCTTGGGCGTCTGAAATGGTAACCGTGTAAGGCGTTGACGTAGTATTGGCGTGAATCGTAATTCTGGCTGTCATGCTGGGTCTTCTATTAATGCTTGCGCGGACGTGCTCGACGGAGGCCCAAGACTAGCAGCGCTCCTCTTCTTATGCAGCCAGCGCGCGTCGAAAACACTGTCCTGGCAGGCGCAACAATCCACGCCTCACGCATAAGCCACAGGCCTGCGCAGCGCCACGCGGCAACAAAAAAGCGCCCGGATCAGCTGCCGGCGGCTGGCTTCTCGATACGCGCGACTCTGGAATCTTCTCCCGCTGCAGATGTAAGCCGCCGCCCACAATGGGCGCAAGGGGAGAGAAGCACGGAGGGAAGGCAGACCTGCCCCCGACAAAGGTGTCGCACGCGCAGCTGCCGCCTATCGGATCAATCCCACGCGACTGTCGGGCTGGGGATTTGAAATACTTCAGTAATCCGGTGGATTTCGAGATATCAATCGAGCTGTCCCGCCGCGGGGCGTGGGGACAGCAGTACACCATACGAAACCACATGGGGATCGAATGCGTCGCCGATGAAATCGTGGCCGGCATAGCGGTCGGGATATAGTCATCGTCCGACCCGGTTTGTTGCTGAATCGGAGGGCATGTTCGAGTCTCGCAAGACTGTCGCATTTTCCATCCGAAGAGCACGTGGGGTCGAAAGCGAGACCCCTGCCGCACGCAACCGCTTGAGGATGTCGAAAAGAAGATCGCTCTTCACATTGCCCGCAATGCGAGGGCTTCGCACATAACCGGTTACGCTGAGCGTGATGCCATCTGGCGTCAGTTGGGTGAACGTGACCGAAGGCGCCGGGAAATCGAGGATCGTTTCGTTCTCCTGGTAAGCGCATAGAAGCAGGTCGCGCACATGTTCGGGATCCACATCCAGCGGAAACATTAGCTGCAGCGGCGCCACGCCGAGGGTTCCCTGGCTCATGGTGACATTGCGCACATTCTGCGAAATCAACTGGGAGTTCGGGACGATTACAGTGGAGCGGTCCCCGAGCAGGATTTCAGTTGCACGCACGTTGATTCGCTGAATATCGCCCTCCACGCCGGCGATGCTGACCATGTCGCCCACCTTGATGGGTCGCTCGGTGAGCAAGATCAGGCCGGAGATGAAATTCTTGACGATCTCTTGCAAGCCAAAACCGATCCCTACGGACAGCGCACTGACAATCCACGCCAGTTTCTCCCACCGCACGCCAAGGAAAGACAGGCTGACCAGGGCCAGCAACACATAGCCAACGTTGCTGAATAGTGTGACCAATGACGCCCGCATGCCGGGTTCCGAACAGAACTTCGGCAGAAGTTCCCCATCCAGCCAGTGCCGTACGGACCGTAGCAGCCAGATTCCGACGCCAAGGACAATGACGGTATCAAGGACGCTCTCGGGCATGATGTCGATGCTCCGTAGCTTGTCACCACCCAGCAGTCTAACTATGCCGTTCAGCAGGTCTGCTGGGGTGCTGCCGAAACCGCCGGTCAGTAGCGCTAGCACGGTCACCAACAGCAAAAAGCTCGTGCAGATTCCCGATATGACGATGGAAACTTGCTCTAGGTGCTCGTCAGTGACCCCGAACAATTGCTTGATCACGCGGCCACTTGCATGATGTGGCGCAAACAGGCTTGCGCAAAGGTCGCGTGTCAGTTGCGTCAATAGGTACGCGCCCGACAAGACGATGGCGAACCAGACCAACTCGTACGTCAGGAATCGTCCAAAGCTGGTATAGCCGACCAGCAAGGCAACGAGCGAGGCGATAACGGTAACGGTAACTCCGGCGTAGATCACGCCCGCCAGGGTACTGCGCGCCTCAGGCGGCTCGCCGGCAGCCGCCAGCCGCGCTCTTACGCGGTTCGCTCGTAGCAGTGCGACGCCGATGGTCGACGCCACCACCAGCGACACCATCCCTCGACCCAGCACGGTTACTTGCACACTAGTATCAGCGGTGCGGTTCAATTGTTCGAGCGTACCAGCCAGCAGTAGCAGTCCGGCCAACACAGCGGGAAACGGCCTGAGCGCTAGCGCAACTGGATCGGCCAACGCTGGCAACCGCCATGAAGGCTGGCGCGTACACAACAAGGCGCGGCCAAGGCCGGCGATCAGCGCACTTGTCATCATCAGCCGGGTCAGCTCGCCGAGAAGGTTCTGCAGCTCGGTCGGCAGCGTGTAGTGTCGTGTGAAAGCCACCACCACGATGTTCGCGGCGAGCGCTGTCGTCAGCACCGTGGCCAGCGTCGTGCCAAAGGCGAACACGCTGCGCCGCAGGCGGGCGGGCGGCAGCCGTGTAAGGGCCAGCCAAGCCACGCACCGTTCGGCGAGTGGCCGGCCCAGGCGCCACACAACCAGAGCCAACACGAGCAGGAAGCCGGTCATTGCCGCGCTGTCGGGTTGCCATACCCTGTAGACCATTTCCGTGACCTGCTTCTGAAAGCGCTGGAGGCGCATGCGGTCTTCTGCAGATGGGTCGAACAGTGGCTCCCAGAACCGGGGATTCGCAATGCTGTCCGAGTGCAGGGCGAGTTGGTCCTTGATCCAGCTACGCCTGAGCTTGCCGAGTTGCTCGTTCAGGTACGAAATGTTCCGCTGGCTTTCGGCAACCTGCTTCAGCTGCGTGTCGATCTGTGCCGTGCGTGCGTTAAGGTCCGCACGCTGATGCGCGACGGCGCGCGCCTCCGGCGTCGCCGTCGCGGCGGGCGGCGGACCGAGGACATCCAGTTGCGCCTGCAACTGGGTACGCTGGTGGGTAAGGACGTCCTTTAGTCCCGCGAGCCTGCCGACAAGTCGCAGTAGGTCGTGATCGAGGTCCTCGAGCCGCGTGTCGCGGGTGATATTCGATGCGGTTTCCTTGATGCGGTCCTGCTCTGCCTGCAGGTCAACCAATGCCGCCGCCTCTGGGGTCGACGCAGGGCCTTCCGCGGCGATGGGATAAGAAGCACGGGGCACAGCCTCAGCCGCCGCCGCATTCGACAATGCCGCTGGCAAGATGTGGAACAGCGTGACAAGGGCCATGCTCGACGCGAGCTTACGGACCGCGTTCATGGACGCCTCGACGAAGCATGCGCCCATTGCCCGGCCTCGTCGACGATCTGCCCGGCCAGATCCGCCACGGCGCGCTGTTGCGCCTGCACCAGGGCGGGAATGCCAGCCACCGCGGGTTCCTCGAACTGCCCATGGGACGCCAGCCTGCGAATGGCCCCCTTGTCGTCCATGCTAAGGCTCCAGTCGGCCACGAGCCGGACCAACTGGCCAGGCCACGCATCGAGCCGGCGAACCTGGACCTTAACCCGGAGCACCGGAATGCCGGCGGGCCGGATTAGCCCAGCGACATCCTGTGCGCCGAGGCAGCGGGTTAGTTCTGCCGAGAGCGCGCCGCGCAGTTCGTCAGCCAATGGCGCACTCCAACGCTGATTCTCGAGCAACGCGAGACCTCCCTCCCCTTGCCGCACGACCAATTGGGGCTGGTCGATCTGGGGCGGCACGCCGACCGGCAATACTTCGATCACGAACGGCGCCGGTCGGCTGACTGCCGGTGCATGGTCGGATGCTGCAGCCAGCGTATGGTAGTGAATCGGCGCCGACACGCAGGCCGTCAGTCCAAGGGCCGCGACCAACAACCCGGGCGATATGAGACGAACGAGACGGTTCATCGTCGGGACTCCTGCGTCGGGGTAGCGTTAGGGATGCTGAACTGAGGCGCAACGGGCGTCGGGTCGTCCGGCAGGCCACGGACCAAGGCCTGCGGATGACGGCCTAGCAGGTCGGTCAGTACGCGCACAGAGCGCGCCGCTTGCTGGACTTCCTGCAAGGTCTGTCCGAGGTTCTGTTGCAGCGGGGCGTCCTCCGCCAGCAGGCCCTGTGCAGCGACGAAGGTCTGTTCGGCTCGCTTTAAGGTCTGCGTCGTTTGCGGAAGCACCTGGCCGTTGACCTGCTCCAGCGTTTTGTCGAGATTACCTAGCGAGCGGTCGAGATGGCGGCCGATTGAATCAAAAGGAACTTCTTCGATCTTGCCGAGGATCCTGCCAAGCTGGTCTTGCAACTGGTCGAGGCTGCCCTTCACGGTGGGCAGAACGAGTGGCCGGACGGACTCATCGAACGCCACGCGCGGTGCGTTGGGAATGAAATCGAACGAAATATAAAGCTGCCCGGTCAGCAAGTTCGCGGGGCGGGCCTGGGCACGCAGGCCACGTGCCACCATCTCTCGCAGAAACCGAGCCTGTTGTCGCTCGGCCTCTGCGATGTCCTTGGGCAGCTTGTCCAGCGTGCGCCCGAGTCGCTGCGGATAGATCGACAGGTTCACTACCGACGTGAAGGTATGCGTGGCCGGTGCATAATCAAGCTCCATCGAAACCACCCGGCCAATCTCCAGGCCGTAGAACTGGACCGGCGCGCCCACAGCCAGGCCGCGCAGCGACTGTGAGAAGCGCAGTTGCAGCGATTGCGACGGCCCGTCGGGAGACGCCATCGCGGTCACCTGGTCTTTTGCGAGCGGGTAGTGCGCATCTTCCGGCACCATCTTCCCGCCGGCGGTCGGTGCGGCGAAAGCTATGCCGCCCGCGACAATCGTCGCGATCGACTGCGTCTTCAGTTTGAATCCGTCTGCACCGAGTGAAACATCAACGCCACTGGCATTCCAAAAGCGAGTATCGGCCGTAACGAAGCGATCGTATGGCGCGTCGACGAATATCCGAACGCTGACGCCCTCGCCGTCGTCATCGAGCCGATAAGAGGCCACGCGGCCCACCTGCACACGGCGGTAGTAAACGGGCGAGCCAATGTCCAGGGATCCCATGTCGGACGTGTGTAGGATGAACGTTCGGCCCGGTGTGTCGCCAATCACGGTAGGAGGTGTTTCAAGTCCCGTGAAGGTTTTGGCCGATGCCTCGGCCTTGCCGGCGTCGACGGCGATGTAGGCGCCCGACAGCAGGGTGTCGATACCGGATACGCCGCCCACGCCGACGCGCGGCCGGACCACCCAAAAGCGCGTGTCCTGGCGGGTTAGCCGTGACGCACTCTTGGCCAGCGCCACATGCGCCACGATATGAGAGCCATCGTCGCTGAGTGTGATCGCCGACACTGCCCCAACCGTGACGTCCTTGTACTTCACGGCCGTCTTGCCGGCTTCCAACCCTGCCGCCGTCCGGAACGCGATATCGATTTCTGGCCCGGCCGACCTCCACGTGTGGACCAGCATCGTCACTCCTATCAGCGCAGCAATGCCTGGCACAAGCCAGACTAAGGAAATGGGCACGCGGCGTCGGCTCATCGCGGGATCGCTCGGCGCGGGGGCAGAATGTTTTGGGAAGGGATCGCTCATATCTGTTCACCATCCCACGTCAGACGGGGATCGAATTGCATGGCGGAGAGCATGGTGAGGATCACGACGCCGCCGAAGAAGAGGATGCCGATGCGCGGTTCTGCGTCCGCCAGCGCTCCGAATTTGACAAGCGCGGCGACCATGGCCACAACGAGCACATCGAGCATCGACCAATAGCCGATCATCTCGACTAGCCGATAGAGCCTTGCGCGTTCCTGCATGGCCCACGTGCTTCGTCGTCGCGCGCTGACAAGTAGCAAGCCAAGAATCAGGAACTTGCTGCATGGGACGAGCACGCTGGCAACGAAGATCACCAGTGCGATGCCATAAGAGCCCGCGCTCCAGAAAGCAATCACGCCCTCTAGGATGGTGCTCTCGCTGCCATGGCCAAGCAGGCTGGTGAACATCATCGGCAGCAAGTTGGCCGGGATGTAGAGGATCATGCCGGCAATTAGCAGAGCCGAAGCGCGCGCAATACTGTCTGGCCGCCGGCGATGCAGGGCCGCGCCGCAGCAGGGACACTTCGAGTGCGTAGACTGGCTCACGCGCCCGCAGGTGTGGCAGCCAATGACGCCAAGATCATCAGCGCGCGGAAAGCGGTTCACGCGACAACTCCGCCAATGGCGGGCGGTGCAGTCAGGTCCCACAGCGAGTGGACATCGCGGCTAGCGATTAACGGAATAAGCACCATCAGCACCGCGTTTGCCCAGATACCGACGCCCGGCGCCACCTGAACGAAGCTGGTCAGCTTGACGATCGCGACCAGAATGCCGAGCACCGCAACTTCCACCATGCTCCAGGGGCGCAGCAAGACGAGCAATCGCATTGCCGGCGCGAAGCCGGGCGCGCGCCGCCTTACCCTGGCGAACGACAGGAGCCAGACGAGCAGCGCAATCTGGATGAAAGGAATCAGGATGATCGACAGCGCGGTCGGTATGGCGATGAGTCCGATCGTGCCATGCGCCAGTGCAGCGGCGGCCTGCCACAGCGTAGCCTCGCTGTACAGCCCTTTCAGGCTGATGCCGACCACGGGGCAGACGTTGGCCATCACAAAGACAATGGCGGCGCCAATTGTCAGGGCAAGCCACTGTTCGATGTCGAGGCAGCCGGAACCGTACAGCACAGCGGCGCAGCGTTCGCAGCGCGCCTGTTCGCCGGCCGCCGGTACGCGACGGCGGTAGACGGTGTCGCAATGTTCGCAGATCACCAGATTGGGAAAGGTGGACATAGAGAGAGCGGAGGCCCGCACAGTCGACGGTGTAGGAACCCAGATCACAACTAGACGCCTGCGTCTATTATTAAGCAAACTAGACGATTGTGTCTATAATTGATTTACACTGTTAGCTGTATGCCATTTCGGAAGTTGTGGGGAACGATGGATCGTGGTGACGTGATCAAAGCGAAGCATGAGACGGCCGACGAGACGGCAGCGGCGCGCCCGGCCCGCCAGAAGCGTGGGCAAGCCAGGGTAGATGTGGTGCTCAACACCGTCGCGGAAATGATTGCGGAGGAAGGATTGGCGGCAGTCAGCATGCACGCGCTGGCCCGGCGGGCGCAGACCTCGATTGGATCGCTCTATCACTTCTTTCCGGATCTGGACAGCGTGCTCGATGCGCTCTCGGAGCGACATCGCTCAGCGATGCAAGTGATCGCTCGGCAACAGATGGAAACGCCCGCCGCTGTCTGGCAGCAGTTGTCGCCGGACGAGGCGACCGAGCAATTAGTGATGCCCTATCTCGCCTATCTTCAGGCGCACGTGGACTACTTGCCACTGCTGCATGACCGCACCCCTGCCCATGAGGTGTCGGCGTTCATCCATTCAATTCGACAGGTCCTGGATGCCCGCCTACCCGGGCTTTCGTCCGGCGAAAGGGAGATCGGCGCGACGCTGCTCCACGCAGTCGCGGTGGGAACACTCTGGATGGGGTTTCGCACCAATCCAAACCGGCTCGACATCTACCTGCAAGGCATCCCGCGCCTGATGTCGGCCTACTTGGCCGACATGGAGGCCACAGCAAAGCGCTAACGCTCGCGGCAACGTATTCCGAAAACTGCAAAAGGCCTTTGCAACTTTCGCGTTCACATATATTGCCTAGGCAATGTACTATGCAGCCATCGAACTCGGAAACACCCTCGCCATGAAGCCAGACGCCGATGCTCTTCACTATGAACGCCGCGCAAGAGTCGCCCGCCTCGTCAACCGAGGCCAGAGCAAACTGATACAGGCGCTGGACAAGGACCTGGAGCCCTTTGGCGTCACTGCTGCGCAATACGGAATTCTGTCCGCTATCCGCGCGGGACGCGGTGATACCGCCGCGCAGCTTTGCAAAGAGATCTCATATAGCCCAGGCGCCATGACGCGGATGCTGGACCGCCTCGAGCAGAAACACCTAATCCGCCGGCTGCCCCACCCTGACAGCCGGCGCGCCAACATGCTCGAACTGACAGACGACGGCCGCCGGATCTTCCCGGAACTGCTCGCCAAATCATCGGCAATCATCAACCGCTTCTTCGGCGAATTCAACAGCGTAGAGTTACGACGCCTCGAGACATTGCTCGAACGCATGGTCGCGCACGAGTAAATTTTTTTGGCCATCTTGTTGCCTAGGCAACTTTAAAGACTACCGACAGACATGGCTCTACGGAGAAACGTGCAATGAGATCCCGGGTACCCCTCTTCTTTACCTTCGCTCTGTTGAGCGGTTGTGCGACATCGCCATCAATCGGCGTGCTGGGCGCCTTTTTTCCCGACTGGCTGTTCTGCATCGTCGGCGCCATCGTCGCGACGACGATGGTCCACGCGGGACTGCGCGCCACGGGGCGTTTGGTGCGCCCCGGCGGGCTTACTCTACCGCTGGCCTACCTGGCCCTCACGGTAACGCTGGCGTTGACCGGCTGGCTCATCTTCTTCCAAAACTGATTCGAGAGTACGGCGATGTCCGAAAAGACTGAAAACCGGGGCCGCGCGGGCAAAGCTATTGCGCTGCTGCTGATCGTGATGGCCCTTGGCCTGGGAATTTATGTGATCTGGCGCGTCGACACGGCACCCCGCACCGACGACGCTTATGCCTATGCCGACACCATCAGCGTGACGCCCGAAGTCAGCGGCCGGATCGTGGAACTGGCGGTGCGCGACAACCAGACCGTCAAGCGCGGCGATGTGCTGTTCCGGATTGACCCGCGTCCGTTCGAGGCCACTCTAGCTAAGGCACAGGCCACGCTAACAGCGCTCGATCGGGAGATCGAGTTGACCCAGCGCTCAGTAAACGCGCAGAAGTTGGGCGCCGCCGCTGCAACGGCCAGCGTGGATCGCTCACGTGCCGCCGCCGAGCAGGCCGCCGATACCCTGCGCCGCATGGAGCCATTGCTCGGATCGGAATACGTGTCGGCGGAACAGGTGGACCAGGCACGAACAGCCAAGCGCTCGACGCAGGCACAACTGAGTGCGGCCATTCTCGAAGCGCAACGCGCTACCGCCGGCATCAGCGGCGTGGATGCGCTGGTCGCCAAGCGCGAAGTGGCCAGGGCCGAAATCGCCCTTGCCGAGCTCAATCTCGAATTCGCTACGGTGCGTGCGCCGTTCGATGGCATCGTCATCAACCTCAAGACATCTGCAGGTCAATTCGCGGCGGCAGGTCATCCGGTCTTCACGCTGGCCAACACCACACGTTGGTACGTTGTGGCGAATTTTCGCGAAACAGAGCTTGAACACATCAAGCCAGGGCAACCAACGCAAGTCTACGTGCTGGGCCAGTCGGAAAAGCGGTTTTGGGGCGCGGTCGAATCCGTGGGCGCCGGCGTGTTTCCCGATGACGGCGGCGCCGAAACCGGTGGCCTGCCCCATGTGCCGCGTTCCATCAACTGGGTGCGCGTGGCTCAGCGCTTTCCGGTGCGCATTTTGGTGGAGAAGGCTGATCCGGCCGTGTTCCGAATCGGCGCGTCGGCGGTGGCCATCGTGACAACCGACGCTGCACCAATGTCGCATTGAGAGACTGCAATCATGGATTTCCGGAGCATACGGACGTTTCTGCGCACCGAACTGGCACCGTTTGAGGGGCGCAAAGAGGCGGTATGGCGATTTGTAATCAGTACCGCGCTGGTGATCGTAATCTCGATGACGCTCGAGGTGCCGTTACTACCGCTGTCGCTGCTGATGGTGTTCTTCACTGCGCAGGAAAACACGGTCCTCACACGATTGTCCGGCATCGTGCTCCTGATCGGCACGACCTTTGCGGTAGCTCTTAGCCTGCTGGTTGTAAAGGTCACCATCAATTATCCGATGTTCCGAATTCTGGCTGCAGGCGCCATTGCCTTCTGCGGAATGTATTTCATGCGCGTCAGCAAACTGGGAGCCATCGGCTACCTCGTGGCCCTGATCGTGTTCTATGCGCAGAGCTTCGTCGACCTTGGTGTGAGTTCGGAGGGACTCGTGCGAAGCCTGCTGTGGCTATGGATAGCAACGCTCTATCCCATCCTGCTCACGATCACGGTCAACTTCCTGTTTTGGCCGCGCCGGCCCGCACGACTGCTCAACGATGAGATGTGCCGCCAGCTCGACGTGGTCGCCGGTCAACTGGAAGCGCGCCGCACGCAAACCACACCGAAGCAGTTGAGTACCGACGCTGTGGCCAAAGGCGTGCTCGTATTGCATCGGCACCTTGCCTTCGCCACCCAGGGCGACGACGCATACCACCGAGATCGCGCACGGCACCTGACGCGCATCGCGGCTGTAGACCGATTGCATACGGCTGCCGCACACCTTTCGCGCCTGCCCGTGACGGCACTGTCGGCCTCACAGGACGTCGAGGTGGTTGCGCTGCTCAAGCATTGCCAGGCGCTACGCGATTCGATTGTGGAGAACGTTGCCACGTTTCACCCCAACAACATTGTCAGCACGCGCGTGGCAGATGGGCAGCTTGACCTCGTGTTGCGCGACATGGAACATGCGCTACAGGCAATCGGCGAGGCGGAATCGATACCGTCAACGCCCATTTCGGCGACAGAAGGAATCATCGCGGGTGACGCCTTCCACAATCCGGCTTATGGCCAGTTCGCGCTGAAGACCGTCTTGGCCGCCTTCATTTGCTACGTTTTCTACATCGGCATGCAATGGCCAGGCATTCATACGGCCATGCTCACGTGCTTCATCCTGGCCCTGCCGAGTCTAGGCGCAACATCGCATAAGGGGCTGACGCGTATCGTTGGCTGTGCGCTGGGGAGTATCGTCGCACTGTTCGCAGCCGTTTTCATCACGCCGCATGTCGATACCATCGCCGGCTTGCTGTTGTTCACTTTACCAATTGTTGCGGCCAGCGCGTGGATCGCTGCGGGCTCTCCACGTACCAACTACATTGGCATGCAGTTTGTTTTCTCTTATGCCCTGTCGCAACTGGGGCACTTCAGTCCGGTAACGGACCTGACAGCACTGCGTGACCGCATGATCGGCATTCTGATTGGTGCTGCGGTCTCGATCGCCATCTTCGCCTGGCTCTGGCCCGAGCGTGAGGGCGACGCGCTGAAGCAAATGCTGGCACGCCTGCTGCGCAGCGTTGCGGGTCTCGTGCGAGCGGGAAGCGAGACGGCCGACTCTGCCTCCCTCGACAAAGCGCGCGTGCAAGGTTGGTCGCTGCTGATGCAGAATCGCGAAATGCAGGCTCGTGTGGCGCTGGAACCGGGTTGGCAGTATGCGCACGACTCAGTGACTGCAGACATTACGACGTCATTGGCGCAGGCGCAGGAGACATTGTTCGCAGCAAACTGGCTGCAGCTTATGCTGAAACCGGCCGGGCGCACGGTGCCTAAACCAATGGGCGACTCACTCGAGACGTTTCGCGTTCAAGCGGCAGCTCGGCTCAATACCATAGCGCAGAGGTTCGACGGGCACGTGCCGCCTGCCGTCCCGACAACGCACAGCGCCGACCCGTTGGCTGATTTGGATCGCTACAAGGCAGACATACCCCCGGCCGCATCCGACTGGCTCGACGACGTTGTGAGTGCCGCCCGCACGCTCGATGAATGCATTTCTCAGCTGGACCGCCGCGTGGCCACGCCGGCCGCATGACACAGGAGCAAATCATGAACCGTTCCATTCCACATCGCCGCTCCCTGCTCCGCTTGCTTGCCATTGCGTCTGGCACCTTACTGCTGCTTGCCGCCAGTGGCTGTGCATTGATGCGCAAGGATACTGCCCCGCTGGCACAGGTTCCCGTCGAGCAGGTGCGCGTGGCACCAGACGCTGCACTCCCAGAGGGCCCGTGGCCGTCGGAAGCTTGGTGGCAACGCTATGGCGATGACCAACTAGACGCGTTGGTCGCGCGCGCCCTGAAGGAATCCCCGACGATGACGGTGGCGCGCATGCGCGTCGAGGCGAGTCAGGCGCAGACCAAGCTCGTCGATGCGTCAAGCGGATTGCTGGTGGGTCTCAATGCATCGGTCAACCGCCAGCGGCTGTCGGAGAACGGTTTCCTCGGCCCGTTCTCCCACACCAATCCTGAAATGGGAACCACCGGTCCATGGTATACGCAGGGCACCATCGGCATCGGTGCCGAATACTCCTTCGATCTCTGGGGCAAGGATCGAGCCCGCGTCAATGCTGCGATGGGCGTGGCCAAGGCCCGCCAGGCCGAAGCCGCGCAGGCTGCGCTCGTGCTGTCGTCGCAAGTCGTCAAGACCTACTACGAGATCCAGGCGACCTACGCGTTACAGGAACTGCTCGAACAGGCGCGCGAGATCCAGCACGATACCGTCGAAGCCCACGAGTCTCGCACCGCACGCGGTCTGGAGCCGCGGACACAGGTGGAGATTACGCAAGCGCAGTTGCTGCGACTGGATCAACAGATCGAGGCTGCGCAAACGCGGGCGCGCGTACTGCACGAAGGGCTCCGCCTAGTCATCGGCGCCCAACCGCAGGATTTTCCGCCGCTCGCAGCCCGCCCGCTCCCAGACAGTGCCGGCGGTGTGCCATCTTCACTCGGCTATGAGCTACTAGCGCGGCGTCCGGACTTACAGGCAATGCGCTGGTATGTGCAGGCATCGATGGACCAGATTGACGCAGCAAAGGCGGCGTTCTATCCGAGCTTTGATATCCGCGCTTTCTTGGGGCTGGATTCTCTGCACCTGGCCGACCTGTTGCGAAAATCGAGCCGGCAGATTAACGTGGTTCCGGGGCTGAGCTTGCCGATCTTCGACAGTGGACGCCTGAATGCCAACCTTGCTGCGACCCGCTCACAGAGCAACGTCCTGATTGCGCAGTACAACGAGTCAATCCTCAGTGCCGTGCGGGAGGTTGCACAAGCTGCTATCGAGTTGGACGGTTTGCGGCGTCAGGCTGCTATGCAGGAAGGAACGCTGAAGTCGGTCCGCTTCGCCTCGAAGAGTGCCGACGCGCACTACCGGCAAGGACTACTCGACAAAGCATCGGCACTGGACGCCAGGCTCCCGGTCCTCGCAGAACAGGGTCAGGCAATTGAGATTCGCAGCAAGCAGATCCACAAGGACATCGCACTGGCCACAGCGCTTGGCGGCGGGTATGACGCCAGGCCAGTTGGCCAGGGGGTGCAGGAGTCCCACCAGTAAGGCGAGAGCCAGGTCGCCGTGGAAAGTCAATCTCTCCGCCCCCGCGACTCGGGGAGTGCCCGATGCAAGCCGTATTACGCCATCGTACCGGCGGCTAGCTTCATGGTCCGCCCGTACGTAGCGTCAAATGCCCCGGCGATGTCGATGCATGGTCAGTGCGACTTTGAGTTTCGCAATCCAGCCGACGTCGTCGAGCGCAGCGCCTAGCGCATTCTCGATCCGCTCAAGACGATAGTCGAGCGTGTTGGGGTGGATGCCTAGTGCACCAGCGGCAACCTTGCGACGCTGCTTGTGCGCGAAGAACGTTTCGAGCGTAAGCAGGATATCAGGCTCGCTCGACAGATGATCGACCAGAGAAAGCAGATAGCGAGATGCACTATCTACGCTACGCACGCTTTCCTCAATCACGATTTCAGAATACCGATGCACGGAGCGTAGCACCGAATCGCTGCCGCGTGCGAAGTCCAACGCCCGTATCGCTTCGTTGGCCGACTCCGCCCATCCCTTCGCGCTTGTACCCGCCAAGCCGAGTCCGACTGCCTTGATCTCGTCCGTCGATTGTGCGAAGGCGGCAACGCGTTCCGCAATCTTTGTATCGCTCAGGTGCATCGGGTCACCGTGTTCGCAAGGGACCCAGACAATCATGCGGTCGCGATGCCATACGCTGACGAGATCATCAGAGGGCATCGCAAGATGCCGCGCAGCCGAAATCACGAGCCGATCGAGATGACCTTCGGATGCTGTCGAATTACGGTCGAATTTTCCCAACTCGACGGCCACTGCAATGCGTGACGCGACAGGATCGAGGCCAAGTGCCTTCGCAATTGCGCTAAAGTCTTCATCCGGGCCAGAGTAATTGAAGATGATCTCGTGCAACTGATAACGTAAGGACTGCCGCCAACGCGCCTGCTGATACTGTTCGTCAAGATACGCCTGAGAGATCAACTGTGCCAACTGGTCGAAGTAGTCCATCAAGTAAGGCGACACAACGAACAGCAGTTCATCGCGTAACTCGGGGTTGGCACTGCCAGTTTGTGCGCATTCGTTCCAAACTTCACGCAGCCCGACACGAAAGGCGCGCAACAGCGAGGGTAGCGCGATGCCCTGATGCACGCGCCTGCGGCCGAACTCGTGGAGAGCCTGTAGGTCGCCCGGTGAAGGGGCGGATTCATTTGTTATGGAATCGAACCACAACCTCTCCGATAACGCGATCGAGTCCATGATGTCCTTCTTGACCGCGGCAGTCAGGTTCTCATACCCGTCGATCCGCGTCAGCGCCTTATAAGTCCGCGCAATCCTCGTGGACGAATCCGTCGCAACTTCCCTGAGCTTCTCGCGTATCAATGGCGAAAAGTCCGGCACTTCAATTGTTATCGCGCTCACTATCTCACCTGGCTGACTTACGCACTACCGCCTCGCGGCAAATAGCATTGACGTGCAACTTAACGCACTTCTCCAACACTGCCATGCTGCTCCAAATTGCTTGCCCCTGGTTCCCATAGGCACGCCAGGGAGCAACTGACCCAGGCCTTGTGAAAACTCACAACCCCTGCCATAGCTTTCACGATTTCTTTGCTTGGTGTCGACGGCTACCTTAGAGGTGTCGGCCACCAACAAGACTCGCACGGTCGACGTAATTCCACTCACTTCGATCGCCGAGTTCCTATGAAGAATTTTGAAAGTGTGTTTTCCGGCCTGAAGGTGGTCGACTTTGCCAGCTACATCGCGGGACCAGCAGCAGCAACCATTCTTTCAGATTTCGGCGCCACGGTCATCAAGGTTGAGCCGCCAGGCATTGGTGACCCGTACCGCCAGCTCTATCTGCTGCCGCCTAACCCCACGAGTGAGCACAACTACACGTGGCAGTTGACCAATCGAAACAAGCGAAGCATCGCCCTAGACCTGAAGGCCCCAGATGCGAAGGACGTCCTAGCGAAGCTAGTGCAATGGGCTGATGTCGTCGTAATCAACTTTCCACCGAAAGTCAGGGATCGCCTGGGACTAAGCTACGAGGCCGTGGCCCCGCTCAACCCGCGCCTCATCTATGCGGACATCACTGGTTATGGCGCAAAAGGACCGGAGGCTGACAAGCCCGGATTCGACATCACGGCGTACTGGGCTCGTTCCGGCCTTATGCAGGTGACGCGCAATGCGGGAAGCCCGCCGTCGCTCCCGATCCCCGGCGTCGGTGATCACGCTACCGCCAGCACCCTCTATTCCGCGATCGTGACGGGCCTGTACCGACGTGAGAAAACTGGTCAGGGCAGCCACGTTAGCACGTCCCTCATCGCCGAAGGCGCCTGGGCGGCCGCAACCTGGATTGAGGGCGGCCTCAACGGTGCAAAGTTCTACGGGCTACACGACCGCAAAGCGCCGCCGAACGCCTTGATGAATTCTTATCAAACTGCCGATGATCGCTGGCTGCTGCTGGTTCTCCCGCAGAGCAAGGACTGGCCAGCGTTCCTGCACGCCATGCAGATCCCCGGGTTGTCCGAAGACCCTCGCTTTACCGACGCTCCCGGCCGCGCCGCAAACGCCGAGGCACTCGTCGAGATTCTGGACAAGCAATTCTCCACGCAACCGCTCGCACACTGGAAGACTGTCTTCGACGCGGCGCGTGTCATTCACGGCGTGGTTCAGGTCGCCGAGGAAATCATCAACGACCGGCAAATGTACGAGAACGAGATCTTCGTGCCACTCGCCGACCCGGGCCCCAGCGCCACGCACACCGTGAATAGCCCGATCCAGATCGCTGGCGTGCCGAAGGTTGCGCCGGGACGCGCGCCCCACTTGGGCGAACACAGTTTCGAGGTATTACACGAACTTGGATTCGCTATTGACGAGATCACCAACCTGTTCTCAAGCGGGGTGGTTTCCAAGCCGGACGTGGCAGTCTAAGCACCATCGACCTGCCAAGAACCCTAACTTGACATTGCCATGACTGAGCAACAATTGCTGGACAACGCTTATGCGATGCCACTCGCACGACCGGCTTATCCGAAGCCACCCTACCGCTTCGTGAATCGAGAATTTCTCATCATCACCTATCGAACCGATCCCGCGGCAATCGAGCGCATCCTGCCGGCACCCCTGAAGGCCGCTAAGTCGATCGTCAAGTACGAGTTCATCCACATGCCTGACTCGTCGGGATTCGGCTCCTACACAGAATCGGGTCAGGTGATCCCCGTAACACTCGACGGCGAGGCAGGTTCCTATACACACGCGATGTATCTGGACAACTTCCCTGCAATCGCTGCGGGCCGCGAGTTGTTCGGATTTCCCAAGACCTTCGCGCAGCCGCGACTGGAGGTACGCAGCGACGCGCTCGTTGGTACTCTCGATTACAACGGCCTGCGGATCGCAACCGGAACGATGGCCTACAAATACAACGCGCTGGATCTCGAGGAAGTGCGCCGCTCCACGGAAAGCCCGGGCTTCCTCCTGAAGATGACACCTCACATCGACGGATCGCTGCGCACCTGTGAACTCGTTCGCTACAAGGCAACCGACGTTGTTGTAAAGGGTGCGTGGTCCGGGCCCGCTTCCCTCGAATTGCATCCGCACTGCCTCGCGCCGCTGACGGACCTGCCGGTCCTTGAGGTTCTGTCGGCAACTCACATGATCACGGATCTCACGCTTGGTGACGCCGAAGTCGTGCACGACTACCTACAGCCTCACCGCACGCGTTAAGTCAATGGGCTCGACCCGAGCGTTACAGGAAGATTGGAAATGTCGAAGCAAATCAAACGAGTCGCCGTTATTGGAACCGGTGTTATCGGAGCCAGCTGGACGGCGTTCTTTCTCGCAAAGGGCCTCGATGTCGTCGCGACAGACATCGCTCCCGACGCCGAAGCGCGGCTTCGTGCTTACGTAGATCGGGCTTGGCCCGCACTGGAACAGCTCGGTCTGGCAGCGGGGGCATCGCGCTCACGTCTGGCCTTTACGAGCGCCCTGGCCGAGGCGATTACCGGGGTCGACCTAATCCAGGAGAATGGCCCGGAGCGACTTGAGTTCAAGAGGCAACTCTACAAGCAACTCGACGAACTTTTGCCGTCCGACACGCTGATCGCGTCGAGTTCATCGGGACTTCGGATGAGCGACATTCAATCGAGCTGCACGCGCCATCCGGATCGTTGTGTTATCGCGCACCCATTCACCCCTCCACACCTGATTCCCCTGGTGGAGATTGTCGGGGGTTCGAAAACGTCCGAGGAAACGATTCAGCGGGTTGCCGAGTTCTACACGACGCTCGGCAAGCGTACGATCCGCCTCAATAAAGAAGTGACGGGCCACGTCGCCAATCGTCTGCAAGGAGCGTTGCTCCGCGAGGTCATGTATCTCGTCTCGGAAGGCGTAGTTAGTGCCGCAGACGCCGATACCGCAGTTAGCTGGGGCCCTGGACTGCGCTGGGGCCTCATGGGTCCGAACATGCTGATGCACCTCGGCGGAGGGCCGGGCGGCGTCGAGCACTTCTTAGATCAGTTCACCGGACCATTGACCGAGTGGTGGCAAGCGCTGGGCTCTCCGACAATCACTCCGGAGGTGCGCGCCGCAGTTGTTGCCGGCGTACATGAGGCCGTTGGCGAACAGTCGACAGATGCGCTGGCGTCGCGCCGCGACGAGGCGCTGCTCGGCCTCCTCGCCCTGCGTGCCAAGTTCTGAGCGCCGCCCCCTATTGACCCAGTTCTATACAACTTGGCACTTTGACCATGTCGACGTTGAACCATCTCTTGTATGAAAAGAAGGCCGGAATCGCCTACGTCACCATCAACCGTCCGAAGGCACTGAATGCATTGAGCCGTGCGACGCTGGACGAACTGCGCTCGGTGATGGAGGACTCCCGCGACGATGCTGCCATACAAGGCGTGATCATAACAGGCGCCGGCGGAAAGGCGTTTGTTGCTGGCGCCGATATCACGGAAATCGCAGAGATCTCCGCCATTGAAGCCCAACGATTTACCCGTATCGGCCAGTCCACTTTTGACCTCATCGAACAACTTGGTAAGCCCGTTATCGCTGCAGTCAACGGCTTTGCGCTCGGCGGAGGATGTGAACTTGCACTGGCCTGCACGCTGCGCCTGGCCGCACCACAGGCCCGATTCGGCCAGCCAGAAGTAAAACTTGGCGTCATCCCCGGATTTGGCGGTACACAGCGTTTGCCACGACTGGTCGGCAAGGGCCGCGCGTTGCAGCTGATCCTGACGGCAGACACGATCGATGCGCCAGAAGCGCACCGCATCGGCCTTGTCAACGAGATCGTCCCAGCGGACGAGTTGATAGCACGAGCAGAAGCCATCCTGAGCCGAATTTCCGTGAATGCGCCCATCGCCACGCGGCTCGCTCTGGAAGCCGTGAACCACGGTCTCGACATGAACCTTGCTGGTGGGCTGGAGATCGAGAGCACCCTGTTTTCGGTGTGCGCATCGACAAACGACAAGCGCGAGGGCACGACAGCCTTTATCGAGAAGCGGTCGCCCAAGTTCAGCGCAAGCTAGTTACGACGCGTATTACCTACCCAAACACTGACCGGCTGAGTTCACTCGCCACGTAATATCGGAATAGTGCAATGAGTTACACCGCCCCTGTAAAAGACATTATGTTTGCCCTGACGGAGCTCGCGGGCATCGACCAGATCACTGCGTTGCCCGGGTTCGAGGACGCCACCGCGGAAACCGCGCAAGCCGTCATCGAGGAATCTGCGAAGCTGTGCGGAGAGCTGCTGGCACCGCTCAATGTTCAGGGCGATCGGCACGGTAGTACCTGGAAAGATGGGGTCGTCACGGCTGCGCCCGGCTTCGGCGACGCGTTCCGTCAGTTTGCCGACGGAGGCTGGCAAGGCGTACAGCATCCAACAGAATACGTCGGCCAAGGGCTGCCAAAGCTAATTGCAACGCCTTGCATCGAAATGCTCAATGCATCCAATCTTGCGTTTGCCCTGTGCCCGCTACTGACGGACGGCGCCATCGAAGCACTATTGACAGCTGGCAATGACGCACAAAAACAGACATTCGTTCCGAAGTTGATCTCCGGTCAATGGACCGGCACGATGAACCTGACTGAACCCCAGGCTGGCTCCGACCTCGCATTGATCCGCACACGCGCCGAGCCACAGGGTGACGGAACGTATCGCATCTTCGGCACGAAGATCTTCATCACGTGGGGCGAGCACGATATGGCAGAGAACATCGTCCATCTCGTACTGGCTCGCACGCCGGGCGCACCAGAGGGCGTCAAGGGAATTTCCCTCTTTGTCGTACCAAAGTTCAATGTGAATGAAGACGGCTCGCTCGGCGAACGCAATGACGTCCGCTGCGTGTCAATTGAACACAAGCTTGGCATTCGCGGGAGTGCGACCGCCGTACTGCAGTTCGGCGACAACGGCGGCGCGATTGGTCACCTGGTCGGTGAGGAAAATCGCGGTCTCGAGTACATGTTCATCATGATGAACGCCGCGCGTTTCGCAGTCGGTATGCAGGGGATCGGAATCTCGGAAGCTGCGTACCAGAAAGCCGTCGAGTACGCGAAGGATCGCGTGCAAAGCCGGCCGGTCGATGGTTCCGCGAAGCGATCTGTCTCGATCATCCAGCATCCAGACGTGCGCCGGATGCTGCTTACGATGCGCAGCCTGACCGAAGCTGCACGTGCCCTGGCATATGTTGCCGCAGCGCATTGCGATATCGCGCATCACCATCCCAGTATGGCTATTCGTGCCGAAAATCAGGCGATCTACGAGTTCCTCGTGCCGATCATCAAGGGGTGGAGCACCGAATCGTCCCTCGAAGTAACAAGCCTCGGTGTGCAGGTGCACGGCGGCATGGGCTTCATTGAGGAGACTGGCGCCGCACAGTTCTACCGCGACGCACGCATTCTGACGATCTATGAAGGGACAACTGCGATCCAAGCGAATGACCTGATTGGCCGCAAGACCCTGCGGGACGGCGGTGGCGTTGTGAAGACACTTCTTGTGAGCATCGAAAACACACTCGAGTCGCTGCGTACACAGGAAGGCCCTGCATTTGCTTCAATGCTGACCCATCTCCAGCAAGGACAACAATCGCTGAAAAACGCAGTCGAGTTTGTCGTTGCCAATGCAAAGCGCGATCCGAACGCTGTCTTCATGGGTAGCGTGCCGTATCTAAAGCTCGCCGGGATTGTTCTCGGTGGCTGGCAGATGGCCCGTGCAATGCTGGCGGCTGCAAGAAAGCAGGCAGAGGATCCGTCGTTCTACGGCGCGAAGATTGCAACCGCACGCTTCTTCGCTGAGTTCGTACTGCCGCAGGCGATTGCGCTGGAGGCATCCATTACGCGCGCGACCGGTTCGGAGGATGTCATGGCGCTTTCAGAAGCGCAGTTCTGACAGGAGCCAGGTCATGACGATTGCATGCGGAATTCAGAGCCCAAACGCAAAGCTCATTGAGGCGTATGGTCCCCGCGAATCGATGGAGTACGACGTCGTCATCGTCGGCGGCGGCCCTGCCGGGCTGTCGGCGGCGATCCGCCTCAAGCAGCTTGCGGCGGCACAACGTCACGAGATCAGCGTTTGCGTACTGGAAAAGGGCTCAGAGATCGGTGCCCACATCCTTTCTGGCGCGGTCATGGACCCGCGTGCAATCACCGAACTGTTTCCGGACTGGCGGGAAAAGGGCGCACCGCTCAAGGTTCCTGTGAGCGAAGACCGCTTCAAGTTCTTGACCGAATCGGGATCCTTAAGCGTGCCGAACTGGGCGCTACCGGACAACTTCAAGAACCACGGTAACTATGTCATCAGTCTGGCAAACGTCTCGCGTTGGCTTGGCCAGCAAGCTGAAGCCCTAGGCGTTGAAATCTTTGCAGGCTTCGCGGCCGCCGAAGTGCTCTTTAACGGTGACGGTTCGGTCAAAGGCGTGGCTACCGGCAATCTGGGCGTCGGAAAAGACGGTGAGCCCACCGAGAATTTCCAGCTCGGCATGGAACTTCACTCGAAGTACACCCTTTTTTGCGAGGGTGCGCGGGGGCATCTCGGCCGCCAGCTTTCCGACAGGTTCCAGCTACGCGAAGGCGTGGATCCGCAAGTGTATGGGATCGGTATCAAGGAATTGTGGGAGATCGATCCGTCGAAACACAAGCCGGGGCTTGTCATGCACACGGCAGGTTGGCCGATGGACAGCAACACGTACGGCGGCTCTTTTCTCTATCACATGGACAACAACCAAGTCGTAGTGGGCTTCGTCGTTGGCCTCGGCTACACGAATCCATACCTGTCGCCGTTCGAGGAGTTCCAGCGCTACAAGACGCACCCGGCGATTCGTACCTTCCTCGAGGGCGGCAAGCGCGTATCGTATGGCGCTCGTGCAATCACTGCGGGCGGTCTTATGTCGCTCTCGAAGCTGGTGTTCCCCGGTGGCGCGTTGGTAGGCGACGACGCGGGCTTCCTGAACGCGTCGCGAATCAAGGGTAGCCACGCCGCAATCAAAACCGGCATGCTGGCAGCAGAGGCAGCGTTCGACGCTGTCCGAGCCGGGCGCCAGGCAGATGAGCTGAGCGCTTATCCGAAGTCTTTCGAAGAATCCTGGTTACACGAGGAACTGCATCGCGCACGCAATTTCAAGCAGTGGATGAGCAAGGGCTTGTACCTGGGAACGCTGATGGTCAGCGTCGAGCAGAAGCTGTTACGCGGCAACGTTCCGTGGACTCTGCACCATCAGCATTCGGATCATGAGACGCTGAAGCCGGCGTCCCAGTGCAAGCCAATAGCGTATCCGAAGCCTGACGGCAAGCTGACGTTCGACCGGCTGTCATCGGTATTCATCTCGAACACCAATCACGAAGAAAACCAACCGGCTCACCTGACGCTGAAGGACCCCACCATCCCGGTGAACCTCAACCTGCGGACCTACGCAGGACCGGAGAGCAGGTTTTGCCCGGCCGGCGTGTATGAATTCGTCGAAGACGAGAGCAGCGGCGCTCGCCTCGTAATCAACGCCCAGAACTGTGTGCATTGCAAGACCTGCGATATCAAGGATCCGACACAAAATATCGTGTGGGTCACGCCCGAGGGTGGCGGCGGCCCGAATTACCCAAACATGTAGTGCCGTTTCCCCGATACGGTTTGCCCTTTATGCCCATGAGGCGCCCGCATCGGTTTCATGATTAGAAACAAAACGGCCGGCGAGGCCTAGGCCGTGACGGTGATGAATGGCTGAACCTTCCAGCGGGCGGGCAGCCAATCAACCCATGAAAACGTCAGGAGAATCCTGTGAAAGTACTTGTAGCAGTGAAACGTGTTGTCGATGCTAACGTGAAGGTTAGTGTGAAATCGGACGGCACCGGTGTCGATGTCGCGAACGCGAAGATGTCAATGAATCCGTTCGACGAAATCGCCGTGGAAGAAGCCGTGCGGCTGAAGGAAGCGGGCTTGGCGACCGAAGTTATCGTTGTGTCGGCGGGCGTGACACTAGCTCAGGAAACACTGCGGACGGCGCTGGCGATCGGCGCGGACCGCGCGATTCTGGTTGAATCCTCCGCCGAGCTGCAACCGCTGGCTGTTGCCAAGGTGCTGAAGGCGGTGGTTGACAACGAGCAGGCTCAACTGGTGATGTTGGGCAAGCAGGCGATCGATGACGATTCGAATCAGACAGGGCAGATGCTCGCCGCGCTCGCAAATATGCCGCAGGCGACGTTCGCATCGAAGGTAGTCCTGACTGACGAAGGCGGGCAGAAGCGTGTGACAGTGTCGCGCGAAATCGACGGCGGCGCTGAGACCCTTTCACTCAGGCTTCCAGCAGTCGTCACGACCGACCTCCGCCTCAATGAGCCGCGCTATGTGACGCTTCCCAACATCATCAAGGCGAAGAAGAAGCCGCTCGAAACCATCAGACCGGAAGACCTCGGCGTCGATGTCACGCCCCGACTCAAGACACTGAAAGTGACCGAGCCGCCGAAGCGCAACGCCGGCATCAAGGTCCCGGACGTAAAGACGCTGGTGGACAAGCTGAAGACGGAAGCGAAAGTCCTCTGAAGGGAACAGGAAAATGACGAATCTGGTAATTGCGGAACACGACAACGCATCAATCAAAGCAACGACACTGAATACGGTTGCTGCAGCACAGAAGATTGGCGGCGATATCCATGTACTGATCGCCGGGCACAACGCACAGGGCGCCGCAGAGGCGGCGGCAAAGATCGCAGGCGTCTCGAAAGTACTGTTGGCCGACGCGCCGCAGCTTGAGGCAAGTCTTGCGGAAAACGTCGAGGCCACAGTGATGTGCATCGCCAAAAGCTACACGCACATCCTGGCTCCGTCGACCGCCGCCGGCAAGAATGTCGCGCCACGCATCGCTGCGAAGCTCGACGTTGCGCAATTGAGCGACATCACGGCAGTAGTGACGGCCGATACGTTTGAGCGCCCGATCTACGCGGGCAATGCGATCGCGACAGTGAAATCCTTCGACTCTGTGAAGGTCATTACAGTTCGCTCTACCGGCTTCGACCAAGTCGCTGCGGAGGGTGGCAGCGCGGCAGTCGAGAGGATTGACGCAGCACCCGACAGCGGCCTCTCGCAATTCGTGAGCCGCGAAGTGACGAAGCTGGACCGTCCCGAGCTGACGAGCGCGAACATCATCGTGTCGGGCGGGCGCGGTCTCGGCAGTGCTGACAACTACATGAAAGTACTCGAACCGTTGGCGGACAAGCTTCGAGCAGCGATGGGAGCCTCGCGCGCCGCCGTCGATGCGGGCTTCGTGCCGAACGACTATCAGGTTGGCCAGACCGGCAAGATCGTCGCGCCGCAACTGTACTTTGCCATCGGCATCTCCGGTGCGATCCAGCATTTGGCCGGGATGAAGGACTCCAAGATCATCGTAGCCATCAACAAGGATCCCGAAGCCCCAATCTTCGGCGTGGCCGATTACGGTCTGATTGGCGACCTTTTCACGGTCGTGCCGGAGCTAGTGGATCAACTCGACTGAACGCAACCCGTCCGCGCATCTTGATGCAAGCCGCGCGGTACGTATTGTTACAAGCGACTTCTGCCTAAAGCCGAGGATCGGCGAGAAGCTGCCCGACAGGTGCCAACATCTTCGGCGGCATGCCGACCGGCCATCAAATTCGGTCAGCGTCAACAAAATTGCGGAAATGATGATTCATCGAATTGTTGTAGTAGGCGGAGGTGCGGGCGGCCTGGAGTTGGCTACGCGTCTTGGCCGAAAGTTGGGAAGACGTGGAAAGGCTGAGATCACGCTGGTCGACGCGCAGATGACCCACATGTGGAAACCTTTGCTGCACGAGGTCGCGGCGGGGTCGCTGAGCGTGCCAGATAACGAATTGAACTTCCTCGCGCAGGCGCAGTGGAACTACTTCAATTTCCAGCTTGGCCGTCTTTGTGGGATTGATCGTGCACGACGGGAAATCCATCTGGCCACGGTCATCGATGACGAAGGTGCGGAAATTATCCCCTCTCGCACAATCGGCTACGACACGCTGGTCATCGCAGTCGGTAGCAAGACAAATGACTTCGGTACGGCTGGTGCCGCCGAGCATTGCGTGTTCCTCGACACAACTCAGCAGGCCCAACGGTTTCACCGTCAACTGCTCCAGCACTACTTGAGTGCGCACGCGCAGGGCGACAGCGAATCCCAAGTGAATATCGCCATCGTCGGGGCGGGTGCTACTGGCGTCGAGCTGGCTGCGGAGTTACGTCGGACCGCAACGGAACTTGCAAGATATGGACTCAACGGGATTCGACCGACAAACATGCGCGTCACTCTGGTCGAAGCTGGTCCCAGGGTTGTGCCTGCGCTCTCGGAACGGGTAAGCCGCGGCGTCATCGAGCGCTTGCGCGCCATCGGCGTCGAGGTCGTCACGTCGACGAGAATCCGGCAAGTCCGTGCCGATGGCCTGGTGACCGGCGACGGTCGGCTGATACCGGCGAGCCTAAAGGTCTGGGCAGCAGGTATCTGCGCACCTTCTTTCCTGCGAGACATGGATGGTCTTGAAGTAAACCGTCTGAATCAGTTACAGGTCGATGCAACCTTGCAGACAACAGTCGACGAGAACATCTTCGCGTTTGGCGATTGCGCGGCGTGTCCGCACGGAGACCTGAGCGGCTCGTTTGTCCCACCTCGCGCACAAGCAGCGCATCAGCAAGCGGCCCTGCTGGCAGCTTCACTCGCGCGGCGGCTCAACGGCCAGCCTCCAATCCCGTTCCACTACCAGGACTTCGGCTCACTCGTTTCGCTGTCGCGCTTCGATGCCATCGGTGAACTTGTGGGCAAGCTTGGCAGGATGCATCTCAGCGGCTGGCTTGCAAGGATGTTCTACGTTTCGCTTTATCGACTGCATCAGGTCTCACTATACGGTTCGGCAGGAACGGCTCTGCTCATCGCGGGAGACTTTATCAGTCGCAGAACGTCGCCCAGGCTCAAGCTACATTGAAATGGTCCCCCTCCTCCTATCTTCGGTGACATAGTCACAAATAGGAGCATACTATTAACGAACGGCCTGCCCGATTCTTTGAGAGGGCGCAATCGGAGCAGGCATCCGAATCGCGCCCATCTCGCGAGGAACTTATGAGCAAGACCCTACTTTTCAGTCTGATTGTCGCCGCCGCAGCTTTAGGGACGGCGCCGGCCGCGTATGCACAGCAAAAGCCGGCTGACCCATATACCCAAGGCGGCAAGAGCGGGAAGCCTGATCCGTACACGGAGGGCGCAAAGGCCGGTAAGTTCGATACCTATACTGATGGCGCCAAGACTTCCACGCGCAATAATCTGGCGCCGAAAAAGGCTGATCCCTACACGGACGGCGCAAAGGCCGGCAAGTTCGATCCGTATACGGACGGCGCGAAGACTGGCAAGCCCGACCCTTACACCGATGGGGCAAAGAAACAGTAACCAGATCCGTCAAGACTAGCGGGACGCCCACGCCGTACCGCTGCCTCCAAACACCAGAAGCCCGGACACGATAGCGTGGTGTCGTGCCGGGCAATTACCCTACCAATCACGGTACGGCGCTGTGGAGTAACGGATAGCTTTGATCATAATAGGGTCGAATGTGTAATGGGACAAAGAAGAATTCGCTGCATTTGATGCGGCGTCGGTACATGGATGGATGTGTCCAGTTCCTCGCTCTCCTTCAAGGGTCGAACGAACTGGAACGTATGGCGCGAGCAGCAATTTATTCGGGCGCAGCTACAAGCATTTTTCGTTTGCCGGAATAAGAGCAATCATTCTGCACCCCGTTCTTCTTAAAAGGCCTGATTCAACCTTGGACTGGATTTTTGGACCAGCGCCAGTTCAGTTCTACTCGGGGTCGGCTCATACGTGGTCATATAGTCGGACAACGATAGTTGGGACTGGGGCGCCTACCTAGGACCGTCCATGACGAAAGCAGGTTGGCACCCAGCTACCGCCATAAAGCCAAGGCGCTACTGAGGGGGCGAACCCATCAATCGCCATAGCTCGCATCACTGCCTCGTCCGACGTCGTTGTTTACTCCCTTGAGGTTTATTCAACGCCTGCCCGATCCAAGAGCGTCGATGACAGATCTGGCACGGCAAGCGGCCCGTCCTGCCTCAGTCCCTCGAATGTCTGCTGAATGGCTGCGAGCGGTCAGACGTGTATATCGGGCTGTGGACGCCACGCGGAGGACCTCGACCCACTATCAGGGCGCACTAGATAGCGCACGCATTGCTGCCATGGCCGCTGCCGACGATCCGCGTCCAGCTCGAAAACGGCTGACCACCGCTGCGCCTGAGCCAGGTTTCACCGCAGCCGACACACCGAAACTTGGCGCAGGAAATGGACAGATGCGCCGATACATGCTTGTGGACGTCTCCTTCCAGTGCCTGCATGCCCGCGTGCGGTCGCCAACGGCACGGGTCCAGCAGGAGTTGCCGGCAGGCCGCGCAAGGCGTGCGAGCCACGATCGCCTTGACGGCGGCCGGCCGTGCAGCCGGTACCGTAACTCTGGGGCGCTCGGCCTGGCTCATCCGCCTTGACGCGACCCAGAACAGAGCACGCTAACACAGCAAGCCGGCCTCGTCGACGAACTCCTTGCATCGCTCGCGATGATGCCACAAGGGGACGCCCAGTTCCGCAGCCGAGGCAAAGCTTACGATCTGCCGACGGCGCGAGGTGCTCTGCATCCAGCCATCGAACAGCAGGCCGAGCGCTTCCTCGTAGCCGGTGCCACCACTTTGCACCGCTTCCAGCGCCGTCCGGCGGGCGTACGCGGTAACGTCGCGCACCTCACGCAGCAACTCGGAAAGCTCGGTGCTGAGCCGGCGCGGCACTGAAGCGGTATGCACCCCGGCATTCCGCGCGATGCTTTCGGCATGTGCTTGCGCGGATGCCATGTCACCTCCCTGTCCGTTGCCCGCCTACCGGCCCAGAATAGTCAGGCAGGCCACCGCCTCTTCCACGCCATGCAGGCCACCGCCGTTCTCGGCGATTGCGATACGCGCGCCGCCGACCTGGCGCGCGCCCGCCTCGCCCCGCAACTGCGATACCAGCTCGTATATCTGCCCAAGGCCGGTGGCACCAATCGGATGTCCCTTGGACTCCAGGCCGCCGGAAGTGTTGACAGGAATGCGCCCGCCAATACTCGTATCGCCGCGCTCCGCAGCCACGCCGCCTTCGCCAGGTTCGCAGAGACCGAGTGCCTCCACCTGGATCACTTCGCCGATGGCGCTGGCGTCATGCACTTCCGCAACCGAGATATCGCGCGGGCCCACCCCGGCGATCCGGTACGCATCGACCGATCCCTTGCGCACAAGGTGGTCGGCAAGCTGTGCTGGCGCGCGGTCGCTGCCGGTCACGACCACAGAGGCCAGCACCCGGACAGCGCGGCTACGACTGCCGTTTAGCCGGGCAAGACCCGCCTCGCTGCAGACGATGGCGGCGGCAGCCCCATCGCTGATGGGCGAGCACATCGGCAGTGTCAGCGGGAACGTGATCGGCGGCGCGGCCAGGATTTCCTCGATGGTGTAGGCCTCGCGGTATTGCGACAGCGGGTTATGAACCGAATGCCGATGGTTCTTGGCGGAGACGGCGGCAAAATGGCGCTGCGTCGACCCGTGTTCCCGCATGTGCATCCTTCCCATGGCCGCGTAAATGTCCATGAACACGCTATAGGGCCTGGGCGAGGTAGAGCCATCCGGGACTTCCACGCCTTCGCCCATCGCAAGCAGCCGGGCGGTGCCAGCTTCCTTGTCGTGGACGTCCCACGCCCCATCGAACACGCTCAGTGTGCGCGCCTTGTCGGCCGAGAACATCTTCTCTGCGCCCACCGCCAGCACGATATCGGCGGCGCCCGCCTTGACGTACTGAACAGCCAGGTGCAGCGCCGAGCTGGCGCTGGCGCAGGCGTTCTCCACATTGATCACCGGGATGCCCTGGATGCCCATGCTGCGCAGCGCAATCTGGCCACGGATCATGTCCTGGCCCTCCATATGCCCCTGCGTGCAGTTGGCAAAGAAGGCGCCCTGCAGCGCACGGGCCTCACAGCCCGCATCCTTCAGGGCCGACGACACGGCTTCGCGCGTCAGGTCCTTGATGCTCTTGTCGATCTGCTTGCCAAATGGCGTCATGCCGACGCCGGCGATATAAACCGTCTCGCTCATTATCTTTCCCCGAGGCGATGGCACTGTGCAACCATGTCGCACCGGTGCCATCGCGTCATTGCCGCTTCAGAGTGGCGTCACGTTACAGGCCAGGTAGCCTTGCTCCGCCTGTGCACCGATCAGTTCCCGCGCGCCGAAGGCCGCAGCCGGCGAGGCAAAGCCGGTGGTCTTCTGCTTCCCGGCCAGCAAGCGCCGGGCTGCCTCTGCGTTGAAGACACCGGTCTGCGCATAGGGTGAATTGCCACGCAGCACGACCGACACCGATGCCGTGTTGCCGCGCCCGTAGCACGACAGCACGCAGCGATTGACGTTGGGGTCCTCGCGCGGGGGCTCCACCGTGGTCATGCCCTTGCCCCAGTCATTGGTGATCCTCTCCCGCTCCTCATGTGGAAGTTGCCGGCATTCGGCTTCGAACTTCTGCAGCATGCCGAACACTGCCTGGAACGCGTCCTGGTTCTTGAACGACACCAGCGTGCGCGCATGGCGCACACGCTCGTCGCCCTCATACCAGACCGGCTCGCCACCGCCGCTCCACGGCAAGGCCATGACGGCGACGTGTTCGCCAGGCACATGGACGGTGTAGGCCGTGGCATAGGGCCATTCGACCAGCGCGCGATCCTGGATGCGGTACTGCGGATTGGTGCACATGCGCAGGAACGACATGGTCGATGCCACGCTGACCTGCGAGTCGGCCAGATATACGGTTTCCAGCGTGTCGATGCCCGGCGTTTCCAGCGCCAGTTCCGTGGCCAGCACGCCTTCGGCCCACATATAGGAGTTCGCGGGACAGAGCAGCAGGTCGCGCTTGCGGAACTTCTCGCCGAACTCCCGCTTCAGCAGCAGCATCCAGTCCTGCTCACCGGTCGTGTCGAGATAGTGCGCACCGGCCTCCAGCGCCGCCTGGACTACCGGCAGCCCCAGTTGCATGAACGGCCCCACCACATTGATGACGACCTTGCGCCCGGTGAACAGGGACAGCAGGTCGGCATGCTCGTGCCGCACGCCCACGCAACGATAGTCGTGCCCTTCCAGTTCCGGAACCAGCGCCATCTGCGCCTCCAGGCGTGCCTGGTCGCGCCCGGCCGCAATGAAGGGAATGCCGGCGGTGGCCAGTTTCCAGGCTATCAGCTTGCCGGTGTAGCCGCTTGCGCCATAGACGACGACTTCATATTGATCGGTAGTCATTTTTTGTCTCCTGAGATTCATGACGGGCATGGCGTGCCCTGTTGGTTTTGTGGCTTAAGCCGGTACTTCCCGGAAAAGGTTGTCGCGCCGGGCCTGGAAGGCTTCCAGCAGGAAGCGGTCCTGCGGTTTCTCCGAGGCTGTCTTGGGTATCTCCGCAATGACCTGGAGGTAGGACGGAACCATGCCGGCACTCAACCGCTTCCGGCAGATGGCGAACAGGGTCTGCGGATCAAGCTCCTTGCCGCTTGCCGGCACAATGGCTGCGACCACGTCTTTCTCGCCGGGCGCGCCGGATGCCGCCGGCACGCCGTAGACGTAGACGTCAGCCACGTCTTCACATTCGGCGATGACCTTCTCAATCTCTCCGGGCTGGATGAAATCGCCGTTGTGCCGGATGCCCCCGCCGATGCGGTAGTCGAAGTAGAGCCAGCCCTGCTCGTCGCGGTGCCCGATATCGCCCATGCGCAGCCAGCCGTCGCGGGTCTTCTTCGCCGATGCGTCGGGGTTGTGCAGGTAGACCACGTCCGCCGGCGTGCCGTTGGCAAGCTGGAAGATCAGTTCTCCTGGCTGGTGTGCCGGCAGGTCTCCGTCCTGCTCGTCGACGATCCGGACATTGAGGAAAGGCGGCGGCTTGCCGATGCTGCCAACCGGCCCGTCGCCCAGGTTGACGGAAAGCCCCCCCTCCACCGCACCGTAGAATTCGACGATGCGCACGTCGAATCGCTTCGCGAACGCTTCCCAGATGGCTGCGGGCATGCCTGCGCTGATGACAAAGCGCACCGGGTTGTCCGCATCGTTGGCCTTGGGCGGCTCGCTGTAGACAGCAGTGGTCATGCCGCCAAGCAGTGTGAAGGTCGTGCACCCATACTTGCGGGCCACGTCCCACAGACGCGACTTGGTAAAGCGCCGGCTGAACACCGCCCGCATGCCAAGCTTGAGCGTCGCGGCCAGCGTCACGATCTGCGCATTGCCGTGCGTCAGCGAGAGGCCTGTATAGGGCCGGTCGTCCCGAACATAGCCAAACAGCGTCGCCCACCCCGCAGCGGCGCCGTAGCGCGCGTGCCGCATGACCACGCCCTTGGGATCGCCGGTGGTGCCCGAGGTGTACATGATCTGCATCGGGGCCAGCGGGTCCACGCTGCGGACGGCCTGCGGGGTAACCGCCGCGCCCAAGATATCCGCCATTCGCGGGTAGTCACCCAGCAGCGGCAGTACCTTCGACGATTCGGACTCCAGCAGCCATACCCATTGCAGGTCTGGGACGTCCTGCCTGACCGCTATCAGCGTCTGCAGCGCATAATCGGCGCAGATGACGCCCTTGCAGCCCGAATGGCGCAGCATATAAGCAAGCTTGTCGCCGCGGGTGCGGGGATCAATCGGCACGAACACTGTACCGCTGATCGACGCGCCGACCATGGCGTCGACGAACTCTGGGTGGTTCTGCATCAGCAGCGCAAACCGGTCGCCTGGCGCCATGCCAGCCTGTTTCAAGGCGCCCGCGATGCGGCAGCCATTCTCCCAGAGCTGGCGGTAGGTCCGGACCTCGGCCGGGCCGCCCTCGTGGTCGAAGGTCAGCACGTCGCGGTCCGGCTCCGATTCCGCGCGGTTGGCAATCAGGTTGGCCAGGATCAGTTCATCACGCGTGGCCGCAGTGCCGGGTGCCACGCCAGCCGTGGTCGCGCCCATTACACACGCTCCTCGTCGACCAGGTAGGCCCCGCCCTTGATAGCCAGGACCTCGTTGCAGCCATCCTCGATCAGCGACGCCCGCGCGTCGCGCAGGATCTTCTCGATCGGGTACTCGCGCGTCAGGCCATTGCCGCCGAAGATCTGCAGCGCGTCGCTGGCCACTTCGAACGCATGCTGCGTCGAGGTGACCTTGGCCATCATCCCGGCGTGCAGCGCGGGCGGATCGTTGGTCAGGTTGTAGTGCACGACACGTTGCGCCAGTGCCCGGGAGCATTCGACCTTGCGTGCCAGATGGAACAGGCGGTGGGCCACCGACTGGTGACGGATGATGGGCACACCGCCCTGCTTGCGCTCATGGGCGTAGCCGAGCGCGAGCTCATACGCGGACCTGGCCGTGCCGGTGAACACGGTGGCCATGATCGAATTGGCGAAGGTGTGGATGGCGTAGACCGCCGCCAGGTAGTCATCGGGGCCGGCGAGCAGGTATTCCTTCGACAGGCGCACGTTGTCGAAGTAGATTTCGCCCTGGTTGAGCGCACGCTGGCCCATCTTGTCCAGCGGCTTGCCGCGCGAGACGCCGGGTGCGTCCATCGGTACATAGACCACGCAGCCGCGCCGTGGGTCGGGGCCATTGCCTGAATCGGCGGCGCAGTAGAGGATGCAGACTTCTGCAATGGTGCCGTTGGACACCCACGCGGACTTCTGGCCGTTGATCACGACGGAATTGCCGTCCAGCGTTGCCACGCAGTTGGGCCGTCCGTAGTTGCCCTGGGGATGGAAGATCATGCGGTTCGCATCCAGCGAGTCCGAGCCGTGGTCTGGCTCGGTAATGCCCCAGCAGCCAAGCATCGTGTCCGGGAAGCGCTCCATCAGGAAGCGATTGCCGAATGCGGCCGCCATGAAAGCGGGCAGCAGGCCGGCGCCGATGGAGATGGCCAGGCCCGCGTCGCCCCAGCCCAGCTCCTCGAACAATACGCAGAGGACCTGGGCGCGCTCGGCGGGCTCGAGTTCGAAGATGGATTGGATGGTGAAGCCCAAGTCCAGGTACTGCCTGCGTGCCTTCCAGAACGGCGAATCCGGCGCGATCACGGCGTCGGGCGTCATCTTGTCGAGCCGGATGCCAACCGGCCGAAGCACCTCAACGGCCAGGCGGTGCACCGTCTCCTGGACCATGGCCGCCGTCTCGGACAGCGCCGGCTGCGCGCCGAGGGGACCAAGCTTGGGTTTTGGGGATGCCGGCATGGCTGCCGCTTCGACGTTAGGGATGGCCGTGGCATTCATAGCGTGTCTCCTTGTTTTCAGGTATCCGGTCGGTACGTCTGAGGGTGCGTCCGATCTCTGTGCCTGAAGCTTAGGGCGCCGTGACTTCCGCCTGCATCACGCTGAACCGTGAATCGGAGGCTGGCGCGGTGTCACGGAAATCCGTGATTGCCGGTGCTGTGCCTGGGATGCCACTGGCGGCTGGACCCGGGACGCGGTACGCTGGTGGCCGCGTGACCGCCCGACCCTCGTGCCGCCAACGTCGAACCGTGCCCATGCTCCCTGGCAACGATCCTTTCTCCGGCCCTTCGCTCAATCCGCTCAAGCTGGCGCCGCCCGGTGAGATCGGGCCAGGCGTCGAGCGAAGTGCCATTGCTGCCACTTGGGCAGACAGTCGTGCCGCCGTGACGCTGGTCTGCGCGCCCGCCGGCTTTGGCAAGACCACCGCGATGCGACAACTCCTGGCTGCGGCGCGGCAGCACGGCGTACCGGCTGCCTGGCTGAACCTCGACAGCGCTGACAACGACCTGGGCCGGATCACGCCTTATCTCTGGGCGGCCCTGCACACAGCACTGCCTTCGCTGGGAGAAGCACCATCAACCGGCCCGTGGATCGATGGCTCCCGGGGCCTGGCGGGAGGATCCGCGCGGCAGCTGCTCGACGTGCTGTCGCGGGTAGAGACCCCCTTCGTACTGTTCGTGGATGAATTCGAGCTGGTCAGAGACAGCAGCGTGCTGTCCCTCTTCAGCGAGCTTGCCTTCAACCTGGCCCCGGGCCAGCGTCTGGTGCTCTGCTCACGCCACAAGCCTGGCCTGCCGCTCGGGCGCCTGCGCGTGCAGCAGCGCCTGCTGGAAATCGACGCGTCGATGCTGCGCTTCAGTGCCGTCGAAGTCCGCGACTACATCACGGGCTGCCGTGGCATCGGCATGGCGGATGCGGACCTGAGCGAACTGCAGGCCCGCACCGAGGGGTGGCCGGCGGCACTGCAGCTTGCGGCATCGGCACTGGCCGGGCGCGCAGACTCGCGAGCGTGGCTGCAGCAGCTTTCCGGCACAACCGGCAACCTTGCGGAGTACCTGGCCGAAGACGTGCTTGCGAGGCTGTCCGAGCCCCATCGCCGCTTTGTGCTGCGCTCGTCAATCTTCGAGGCGTTCTGCCCGCAGCTCTGCGATGCGGCGTTCGGGAGCGTGGACAGCGCGGACTGGATCGCGCAGAGCGTCAGTGACAACCTCTTTCTGCTGCCGATCGAGGCGGAAGGCGACTGGTATCGATACCATCCGCTGTTCCGGCAGTTTCTTCGCGCCCAACTGTCGCGCACCGCAGCCCACGAACTGGCCGGGCTGCATGTGCGCGCGGCGCACTGGTTGGCCTCGACCGCCCGTTACGCCCAGGCCATCGCGCATGCTTCGGCGGCCGGCGATACCACGTTGACCGCAGACCTGCTCGAACGCTGCGGTATGGATTATGTGCGTGGCGGGCAGATGACCTTGGTGGTGCAGTGGGCGGACACGCTGCCGCAGGCCGAACTTGAGCGGCGCCCTGCAGTACTGACGGCGGCTGCCTACGCCATGGTATTTCTCCACCGGTATGCACCTGCGGAACGCTTGCTGGGCGCGCTGGAAAAGCATGCCGGCGCCGGCCATGAGGAGGACGTCACCGTCTTGCGGGTCATGCTGTCGGCCTGGCTCGACCGAATGGACGATGCCCTCCAGGCGGCGCGCACGGCCCTGGCTGGCGCGGAGCCGGCATCCCCCTTTGTCAGCGGCCTGCTTCACAACGCGATGGCGTACGGCGATATGCTGCAGGGCCGATTTGTCCCGGCCCGGCATGCTCTGCTGCAGGCAAAGCGCGAGCTCGAATCCGTCAATGCCATCTACGGACTGACCTATAGTGCCTGCATCGAAGGCATGATCGACATGCTGCAAGGCAATGTCCGCGACGGCCTCGCCCGCTTCAGCGCCATGCTGAATCGCATCATTGCCGCCGGGCAACGCTACACGAGTTCGGGCCCCGTCGCGTGCACGATGCTGGCCGAAGCGCTCTACGAGCTTGGTGACAGCGCGGCCGCCGACGCCCTGCTGGGCGAATACCTGCCCCTGATTCGCGACACCTGCCTGCCTGACCACCTGATCGTAGCCCATCGGCTTGCTTCGCGCATCGCGTGGCTGGGCGGCGATTCCGGCAAGGCCCTAGAGCAGCTCAACACGCTGCAGCAACTTGGCGACGCACGCGGCATTAGGCGCCTGGGCATGGCGGCCGCCATCGACAGGAGCCGGCTTGCCTTGCTGGCGGGCGATGTCTCCAGCGCGAGGCATGCCTTGGCCCTGGCCGCGTCATTGGCACCTCCTTCCGGCACCCTAATGCGCTACTCGGACGACCTCGACGATCTCGAGATCGCCGGCATTCGCATTGCGCTGGTTGCGGCCGATGAGGAGCCTGATGTGAAGCGCATCGAAGCAACACTACGCCGTGCCGAGAACAGCGGCCGTGCGCGCCGTGCCTTGCGCCTTGCCTGGCTGCTGGCCCAGGCGCACCATGCCGCGGGCCGGTCAGCGCAAGCGCTGATCTGGCTTGAGCGCGCCCTGGCACAGGGGCAAGCGTGGCAGGCACATCGGCTCCTCGCCGATGAGCCGTGGCACCTGGAGCCGCTGCTGGCATCGCTGGCGTCGCGGCAACATGTCTTCGATCCGCGGTATCTGGAGCGACTGGTGCAGGCCATGCAGGTCCCATCGCAGCGCGGTACACCCGTGCGCGGCGAACAGGAAGACCTTCTCAGCCCTCGTGAACTCCAGATCATCCGGCGTGTCGCCGACGGACACTCCAACAAGGCCCTGGCGCGCTTGCTGTTTGTTTCAGAAAACACGATCGAAACTCACCTTCGCCGAATCAACGGCAAACTAGGCACCGGCAATCGGATGCAGGCGGTGGCACGCGCACGGGAATTGGGGGTTCTGTGAATGCCTTGCCGGCAAATGCCCCCCGGGAGAGTGCAAACAATGTAGTGATCTGCGCCGTGTATCGTCTAGGCATGGGTGACCGCTCGCTGCCTGTTGATTCAACCGATTGCCCGTCGGGAAACTGCGAAGATGACGTTGTCACGACAATGGCCTCCTGGAAAGCCGAATGAACAACCTCTGCGCACACTAGCTAGCCTTTGGCCTTACTCTTCCACAATCCAAAACCGGTTCGGGTTCTTGCCCAGCCATGCCGGCGCCCTTCCCCGGCCCGACCAGGTCTTGCCAGTCTTCGGGTCGCGATACTTTGGGCATCGAGGCGCTGTCCGTGCGCGCCGTTTGCGAGCAGGCTGGTGCCAATATCGCGGCCATTAACTACCACTTCGGAGACAAGCAAAAATTGCTGGAAGAAATGTTCCGACGGCGTGTCACGTCACAGTTTCTAGCTCGGGTGTACTCCATGCCGGGCGAGGAGGAGTTTTTGAAGGCCTACTAGGAGCCGGTGCGGAGGCGGTTCGTACTTGCGCTCCAACTTTGCCTACCTGGCCTTCCATTGGATGATCTGCTTTGGCGTTACAACATGATGGTTGGTGCACTGATCTATGCGATGAACGGGCCCCAGCATCTATGCGATGAACGGGCCCCAGCGCATGACCCGACGGCCGATGGTTTTCAGCAACTCACCATGCAATCCAGACGACGTCACGCCCGAGGGATGTATCCGCCGAATGACTGTTTTCCTGGTGGCGGGCTTTCTAGCGCCCTCGAAAAATAGAAGAGCTGGGCAGGGCGGCCGAGCACCAGCGCGCGCGGGACCGGTTCAAACGGCGAGCGATGCCGCCGGCTCGGTGACAGGCAATGCAAAGGCGGGCGCGTTATGATGGCTTCCCATCGTCTCAGCGCTATGCGGGCTTCCGGCACACGGGGTCTCCCATTTGTAGATCGGCGCCGCATGCCACGCCATCTTGCAGAAAGAATCCCCGCCCTTTAGGGCGGGCGAGGACATCAAGCTTCCGGAATCAGGAACTTATCCCGATTCTTGCCCAGCCAGGCCGGCGCCCGACCCCGGCCAGACCAGGTCTCACCAGTCTTCGGGTTTTGATACTTCGGAGGCAGCGGTTCACGCTTGGTGCCGGCACCACGGCCAGCAGGGCGCCCGCGACGGCGCTTCGCAGCAATATCCTCAGCACTAAGGCCATACTGGGCCATCAGCGTCTGAATCTGCTCAATGACTCCGGCAACTTCAGTCGCTCGCACTTCCGCCAATTGAGCTTCGAGCTTTTCCTTTTCTGCGAGCAGTTGCTTGTATGTGGCCATCCTGCTTCTCCGTCTCGTTAGAATTTCAGCATGGTACATTATCCCGAAGAGCGCAACGAATGAATCTCCCCATTTCCAGGGCTTCACTTCAACGCCAGAACTGGCATCAGCATTTGATGCACATGTGCGCTGCTGCGAGCTTGCCTATATTTACGAACACCTTCCGCGTCCCCGGTCAGTCTGAAGCGTTATCAGTTCGAAATGGAGCTGGCGTACCCTTTCTGCGCCAACATTGCAGCAAGCTTCAGATTCCAAAGAGACCTTAAGCGGTAACGGTGACTTGCCTACGCGAAACGTCCTCCACCCAGCAAAGCGTATTGACCAGCGCCATCTGTTCTGGGGCCTTGCAGCGGATGGACATCAGGCCCGGGGACGCCACCAGCAATGCGAGTGACTTCGCTCTGGAGATTGCAACATTGAGGCGATTCTTGCTAAATAAGAATTCGATGTTCCGTGGCAGATAGTCCCCGTTTGATGTCGCCATTGAAATAATGACCACCTGTGCTTCCTGACCCTGGAACTTATCAACGGTGCCTACCCGCGCCTCAGCCGGAAGATACTGGCGCAGCAGATTGACCTGCATGTTGTACGGTGCGACCACCAGGATATCGGCCGGCGTAAGGGGCTCAAGACGGCCAGGCCCTGCGTGAAAATGCTGACCCAGCAGACTGGCATACAGTTCGCGAACGACATCCGCCTCTTCAACTGAATCTTGCGCGTTCCCATCGTGCTGCACTGGCACAAATCGAAGGCCTGAATGTGCGAGAAGCTTAGGGATTGCACCGTGGAAGAACAATCCTTGATTCACAGTCGTCTCGTGCGACTTCAAGCGTCCGTCATAGATCGCATCGGAAATGAACGAACAGATGTCCGGATGCATGCGAAATGTCTTATTAAGGAAGATGCCTTGCGAAGGGGGGATCGTTGAAAGTCCATCCAAGAGATAGTTCAAGACAGACTCGCCCGAGCTACCAGGATGTACTCCCTGTGTCGGCTGGCCAAGTTGCATCTGATCTCCTAGTAGCACGATATTCTTCGCAGCAGTCCCCATCCCAACAACGTTAGCCAACGAAACCTGCCCAGCCTCATCTACAAACAGGTAATCCAGCTCCTGCTCGAGCTCTTCACGCGAGAAGACCCAGGCGGTACCCGCGAGCAATTGGCATCCACTTCCCGACACTTGCTCATTCTTGAACACATCGGTGATGAAGTCGCCATTGATCAAAGTCTCTTCCTTTTCGGCGTCAGACTTCTTTACTCCGGAGAACTGAATACCTTCCTTCTTGGCCGCCAGCTCGACACCCCGCAAGAGGTTATTAATTGCATGATGGCTGTTGGACGACACTCCGACTCGCTTTCCTGCCTTCAGCAAAGCGACGATGACGCGAGATCCCGTATAGGTTTTACCTGCACCTGGGGGACCTTGAAGGAAAAGCGTGGTTGCTTGCATGCCTGCAACTGTCGCGATGACTTGTGGCAGCAAGTCAGCAGCTTCGTCAACCAGCGGCTCACCAGTGACAACACCGGTGATACTAGGCAGCCGGCGCATGAGTAGGTCCTCGATCGCTTTGAAGCGTGTAGGCTTTCCTTCCACTGTCTCGCAGACGGACTCCGCGTAACGAAACACTGCCTCAACGATAACGTCTTGCTTCACCGGGAAGATTGGGCCCAGTGCGAGGGTGCTGGGTGCATCTAATTTTTGGCCTAACGTAAAGGAGAGCCTTCCCTGCTCAACATCCACCGACAAGTTTGACAGCTGCCTGTCGCCAAAGATATCTGAGGCCTTTGGTCCACGCAGCTTCGTTTCCTGCGCAGGAAACCTGTATGTATATCTGTAGGATAACTTCACCTTCTCCCGTTGCACCTGTGGGTCCAGTGTCACTCCACCAATGCACTCAACGTCCTCGATGAGCTCGGCGTCTGTCATTTCCTTTCGCTCATAGTAGGCCCACCAGCTAGGCTTCATTTTACGCCTATGAAAATCGAGCAACTGGTACGTCAGGACTTGGTGCCGTTGCCCCTCAGTCCAATTTGCCTCATTCTCGTCAAGACCGGCGAGCAGGATCGCCTCGAATGGTTCAAGGCGCAACTCCACCGCATTCTTCTCACCAACCTTGATCTGCTCTTGCCCTTCTTTGGGAGACTCTTTCGGAGCCCACTGCATTCCTTCCGGTCGCAATTCACATAGCCACTTGTGAAGCCTGAAGGTAGAGATGACGTCATCACGGTTATACGCAGCAATGTCTGCAAGTAGTTGCTCGTCGCCTGTCTTCTTCCATTGTTCGTAGTAGATGATGCTAGCACCGGCGTTCGTGACGTCGCCGGTCCGCTGCTCCAAATAGAACTTCTCAACGTACTTAATGGAGTAACTTGACTCCGAAATCAGCAGCGCTTCACGGACAACTGAACCGCCCCGGTTTTCGTGGAGGCCCCTTGGCTTGAGTCAGGCCGACATGGCCTGCTGCTCAAGTTGGCAATAGTAGTTGGCCTCGTGCTCGGCCGGCGGCACGTATCCCAGCGGTGCCATCAATCGATGATGGTTGAACCAGGACACCCATTCGAGCGTTGCCAGTTCCACGGACTCCTTGGTCTTCCAAGGTGCGCGGCGATGGATCAACTCAGCCTTGTATAGCCCGTTGATCGTCTCGGCCAGGGCATTGTCGTAGGAGTCGCCCTTGCTGCCCACCGAGGGCTCGATGCCGGCCTCGGCCAAGCGTTCAGTGTAGCGAATGCTGACGTACTGCGAGCCGCGGTCCGAATGGCACACGAGGGCATCCTCACGCCCGGGCTGCCTGGCGTACAGGGCCTGCTCCAGGGCATCGAGCACGAAGTCCGTTCGCATCGAACTGCTCACCCGCCAGCCCACGATGCGCCGGGCGAACACGTCAATCACGAAGGCTACGTACAACCAGCCCTGCCAGGTCGAAACATACGTAAAGTCCGAGACCCAGAGTTGATTCGGCCGCTGCGCGCTGAACTGCCTGTTGACGAGGTCCAGTGGACACAGCGCCTTGGCATCGCTGACCGTGGTGCGCACTACTTTGCCACGCACCACGCCTCGCAGGCCATGGCGGCGCATCAGGCGCTCCACGGTGCAGCGGGCCACCGGGACTTCCTCGCGCTGGAGCTGACGCCAGACCTTGTCGGCGCCGTAGACCTGCATGTTGGCTTGCCAAACGCGTTCGATGTGGGGCACCAGCGCCGCATCACGCTTCGCCCGTGCGCTCAACAATGCCGGATCGCGCTTGCTGGCCGCGTAGCGGCGATAGCC
>NZ_JBYSZW010000001.1:296131-389026 GCF_058787575.1 Cupriavidus sp. FW305-3-2-15-C-LB2 | reverse complement strand
CGAACACCATGCGCACGGCGCGCTCGCGGACCTCGGGGGAAAACTTCACTGACTTCCTCATGGCTCCATTCTCTCAACGATTGGAGCCTCCTCAAAACCCGGGGCGGTTCAGTGCCTTTGAGTTGCAGCTTCAACTAAATCGAAGGTCGCTTTCGACTAAGAAGGATTCCGCATGCGCCCCACGCACCCCACAATCTACTTGGAGCCTCTTGGTTTGCATGCCACGAAGGGCGGATAAGGAACGAACAGCCGCATGCCCTGCGCATGGGCGTAGGAGACCAGCATCGCGGATTTCCACCTCTCGCCGGCGCGCTAGCCATTCCTCGTCCTAGCCAGCGGTATCGCGCATGCCGATAAAACCACCGGCCTGACCCAGGACTCCAGCAAGCTGGGGATCTTCGCCCCATGAGGGGCACCGCGGCTGCGTTCGGCAAGGAAATTTCGATGTCGAAACAGTCTACAAGTCAGTCAACTACGCGGGCAGCACCTACTGCGCAAGATCGAGATCGTGTGCGAAGACGCTCCCTGCGATGCCATGCGCGGCCCTGGAAGCGCTCGCGAAGCCGGCATCGACGAACGGGTGTTTGCCGGGATTCCGGCGCTGTGAAGCATATAGGAGACAAAGCATGAACATTTTCGATGTAGCGGTCATCGGCGGCGGCAACGCTGCCATGTGCGCCGCCCTGTCGGCGCGCGAATCGGGTGCGCAGGTCGTCGTCATCGAACGGGCCCCCAGGGAAAACCGGGGCGGCAGTTCCGCCTTCACCGGCGGGGCTTTCCGCATTGCCTACAAAGGCAACGATGACCTGAAGACGCTGATGCCCGACCTGAGCGAGGACGAACTCGCCAGCAGCGACTTCGGCACCTATACGGAAGACCAGTTCTATACCGAGGCGGTGGCCATGAGCGGCTATCGCGCCGACGCCGACGTGCTCGACACCGTGGTCAGCCAAAGCTTTCCGACCATGATGTGGATGCGCGGCCATGGCGTGCGCTTCATGCCCATCTACGGCCGCCAGTCGTTCAAGGTAGACGGCAAGAACACGTTCTGGGGCGGCCTTACCGTGGAGGTCTCCGGCGGTGGCCTGGGCCTGATGCAGTCCCTGTACGCGCGCGCCGAGAAGCTTGGCCTGGAACTGCGCTACGGCGCGCGCGCCTGTGGACTGGAGCGCCAAGGCGATGCCTGGACCATCACGCTTGAGCAGGACGGCCAAACCAGCACCCTTCAGGCCCGCGCTGTCGTGCTGGCCACCGGCGGCTTCCACGCCAACGTGCGCTGGCGCGCCCAGTACCTGGGCCCCAACTGGGATCTCGCCAAGGTTCGCGGCTCGCGCTACAACACCGGCGATGGCATCGACATGGCCATGGGCGCCGGCGCCATCGCGCATGGCAACTGGACGGGCTGCCATGCCGTGTTCTACGACCTGAACGCCCCGGCCTTCGGCGACATCAACTTGCTCAACCAGCAGAAGAACTATTTCAACTTGGGCATCGTGGTCAACGCCGACGGCCGGCGCTTCGTCGACGAGGGGCTGGACTTCCGCAACTACACCTACTCGGGCATGGGCGCCCGCGTGCTGGCCCAGCCCGGCGCCGTAGCCTGGCAGGTGTTCGACGCCAAGACCATGGGCCTGCTGCCCGACGAATACCGCGTCAAGCATGCCACCCGACTGCAGGCCGACACGCTCGAGGAACTCGCCGCCCAGATGGAAGGCATCAACCAGCGCGGTTTCCTGGAGACCGTGCGCGAATTCAACGAATCCATCGACCAGGACGTGCCTTTCAACCCCGCGGTCAAGGACGGCCGCGGCACGCGCGGGCTGCCCGTGCCCAAGTCGAACTGGGCCCACCCCCTCGACACCGGTCCTTTCGTCGCCTATGCCGTCACGTGCGGCATCACCTGCACCTATGCCGGTGTAAAGGTCAACCCAAGCGGCCAGGTGCTCGACGGCAATGACCTCCCGCTACCAGGGCTGTATGCCGCTGGCGAGATGGTCGGCGGGCTCTACTACGTCAAGTACGCGGGCGGCATAGGCCTGACCGCTGGCTCGGTGCTGGGCCGCATCTCCGGCGCGCACGCCGCCGCACTGGCCCGCAGTGCCTGAACACGACCTTCCGTCACGATCAAATACGGATACACCCATGAGCACTTCTGATCTGAAAACGACCCTGGTGGTAGTCGGCGCCGGCATGGCCGGCTTTTCGGCCGCGCTGCAGGCAGCCCAGGCCGGGCACGACGTCATCCTGCTCGAAAAGCAATCCGAGACCGGCGGGTCCTCCGCCATGAGCGGCGGCTGTCTGGCTTTCGCCGGCACCGACCTGCAACGCGCCAATGGCGTGGACGACTCCAGCGAGTTGCTGTTCAAGGACCTGCGCGAAGTCGGCAAGTTCGAGAACGACGAGCGCCTGGTGCGCGCCTACGTCGACAATCAGCTCGACACCTACGAATGGCTGAAGCAGGCGGGCGTGCAGTTCGGCCCGCACATCGAAACCTCGTCGGGCCAATCGGTGCCGCGCGTGCACAACGTGGACCCGGCCGACGCAGTGCGCGCGCTGGCGGCCAGCGCCAGGCGCACCGGCCGCGTCCAGCTGCTGACCGACACTCGCGCGCTGCGCCTGGTCCGCGACCCGCAAAGCGGGCGTGTCGCGGGCGTGACGGCGCAGCGTGGCAATGAAACCTTCAAGGTGCTCGGCAGCCGTGGCGTGGTGCTGGCCAGCGGCGGTTTCGTGCATAACGCCGAGCTGATACACCGCTATGTGCCCCAGTACAACGAGGAGGCGGCTGTCTTTATCGGCGGAGAGGGCAATGTGGGTGACGGCCTGAAGATGGCCCAGCAACTGGGCGCCGACTGCCGCGACATGATCTATATCAAGGGCACCTACGGCAAGCATCCTGTCGACGAGAGCAACCACCACAGCCTACTGGCCGTGTACAAGGGCGCCATCGCTGTCAACCAGGACGGCAAGCGCTACGTCGACGAATCCATCTCGTACAAGCTGCTGGGCGATGCCTGCATCGCCCAGCCCTATAGCTCCACGTTCCAGATCTTCGACCAGCCCATCTTCGAAAGCGGCGACAACCAGACGCGTATCCTGGACATCGAGCGGCGCCACGAAGAAGGCCTCGTCATCCAGGCCGACACGCTGGAAGAGCTGGCCGCGATGATCGAAGTGCCCGCCGACGTGCTGGCCGACACTGTCAAGACTTACAACGGCTATGTCGATGCCGGCCACGACCGCGATTTCGGCCGAGAGCACCTGGTGCACCAGCACGGCGAATTGGTAAAGATCGAGACCGGCCCTTTCTATGCCTACCCGTCCACCGCCGCCGTCTACGGCACCTACTGCGGCCTGTGCGTCGACCCCGACATGCGCGTGCTGGATGTCTACGGCGAACCGCTGGAAGGACTGTACGCGGCGGGCGAGGTCGTGGGCGGGCTGCACGGCGCGGCCTACATGACCGGCTCCGCCCTGGGCAAGGCTGCCATCTTCGGCCGCATCGCCGCGCGCGCGGCGCTGGCCGACTGAAGCGGAGACCGCCATGCATGTCGCCGTACTACTCGCCGGCGTGGCCGACCCCAGGAAGCTGCTGCCAAGGCCCGCCTCGGGCGATTGGCGCGACCTGCCGGGCGATCCCTCGGTGTCATACAAGCTCAGTCCCTTTGACGAGGCCGCGCTGGAAATCGCCCTCAAGCTGCGCGACCAGGGCGCGGCCACGCGAGTCACCGCCCTCGTCACCGATGGCGCCAGCGATATTGCCCTGATGCGCGCGATCGCGGCGCTCAAGCCCGACCGCGTGCTGGGCCTGTGCCCGCCCGCCGCGCAGCGCGGCAACCCTGCCTGGCTTGCGCAACACGCGTCCGGCCTGCTGCGCGAGGGCGATGCCTGGCCTGACCTGATCCTGATCGGCCGGGAGCATGGCGACCTGGATGACGGCATGGCGCCGGCCTACCTGGCCGAATCCTGGCGCCTGCCCTATGCGGGCCTTGCCCTGCAGGTGCAGGCCCGCGCCGATGGCGGCTGGACCTTGCTGCGCAGCGGCGCGCACCAAGACGAGTCGCTGCAAGTGCCCGCGCCTGCCATGATCAGCATCAGCAACGACAAGAGCAACCGCCTGCGCCACCCCCTCATGAAGAACGTGGCACTGGCCAAGCAATGCAAATTCGACCAGGCCACGCCGGATGCCACCCTGCCCCCCGCGCAAGCCACGCTGGCCCAGGCCGCTCCCGCCGAGGCATCCGCACGCGGAGCGCAGGCCTGCCGGCTGTTCACCGGCCCGATAGAAGAACAGGCGGCCGCGCTCGCCGCCTACCTGCGCGCGAATGCGGCCACCCACTGAGCCATGCCATCCATGTCCGTCACACACCACCTCCTGGCCCTCATCCCGGGCTACGACGCCGATGCACCGGCCGGGCGCGCCCTCATGGACGAGGCCCGGCAGCTCGCCGACCTCTGCGGCGGCACCGCCCATGCCTTGTTGGCCGCCCCTGCGTCGGCGCGCGATGCCGCGCTGGCCAGCTCCCAGGCCGCCGGGCTGGACCATACCTGGTTCATCCCGACGCCATCGGATGCCCTGCAGGCGCAGCAATACGTCGATCTGTTTGCCGGCGCGCTGCGGGCTGACGGCCTGGCCGCCCTGCTACCTCATGCCCTAATGCTGGTGGCCGCCCAGCCCGACAACGAGGCCTTTGCCGGCGCCCTGGCCGCACGCCTGGAAGCCGCGCCTCTGGGCCGCTGCACAGACCTCGAATTCGACGCGCAGGGCACGCTGCATGCCAGGCGCGGCGCCTACGGCAACAGGCTCGGCATCACCCTGGCCTGCGCCGGCACCGCAATCGCCGCCATCCGTCCCCGGCTTGGGCAAGCGCGCGCGCCCACCCGGCAAACCGCAACGCAGATAATGGACGGCCTGCCCGCGCCGCGGGCTGCGCATCCGCTCACGCTCCTGCCGCGCAACGAACCCCATGCCGGCCTCGATGGCGCGCGCATCGTGGTGTCCGGCGGCCGCGGCATGGGCAAAGACACGGCCTTCCCCATCCTGTACGACATAGCGGCCAGGCTGGGCGGCGCGGTCGGCGCAAGCCTGCCCGCCGTCGACGCGGGCTGGGCCCCCGTGACCCGCCAGGTGGGCATTTCCGGCAAGTACGTGAGTCCCGACATCTACCTCGCTGTCGGCATCTCGGGCACGCCCCAGCACCTGGCGGGCATTGACCCGCACACGCGCATCGTCGCCATCAACAAAGATGCCGAGGCCAACATCTTCAACGTCGCCCAGGCTGGTGCCGTCGCTGAATGGCAGACCCTGTTGCCGGCCTTGCTCGACGCATTGGACAAGACCCCTGGCCCTTAAATATCGTTATCGTTACTGCCGCCCGAAACGCCACAATCACCCATAACGAGACGGAGACAAACCATGCAAAACCACCGCACCTCCCGACGCAGCACGCTGCGCAGGCTGGCCGCATCCCTGGCCCTCCTTCCCCTGGCCATGGGAGTCCCAGCCAAGGCCGCGGACAACTTCCCCAGCAAGCCGATACGCCTCGTAGTAGGTTACCCGCCAGGCGGCTCCAACGACATCGCGGCGCGCATCATCGCGCCTGAACTGGGCCAGGCCCTGGGTGTCTCGGTCGTGGTGGAAAACCGCGTGGGCGCCAGCGGCGTCATCGGTGCGGACCATGTCGCCAAATCCGAGCCCGATGGCTACACGCTGATGCTCTCGAGCATCAGCCCCATCGTGCTGGCGCCCCAGACGATGAAAGCGCCCCCCTTCTACGCGCCCAAGGACTTCAAGGCAATCAACATGATGGCCCTGACGCCGGAAGCCATCGCCGTAGGCCCCAGGCTGAAGGGCGTCAAGACCCTGAAAGACCTGCTCGAGCGGGCCAAGACGCAGCAGATCACCCTGTCCTCCTCTGGCACGGGCGGCTTGCCCCACCTGACCATCGAACTGCTGAGGAAAATCCGGGGCAACATCGTCCATGTGCCCTACAAAGGCGCTGGTCCTGCCGTCACCGACACGTTGGGCGGCCATGTCGACGGCATCGTGATGGACTTGCCGCCCCTCTACAACCAGATCAAGGAAAAGCGCCTGACGGCCCTGGCCGTCACCAGCGAGAAGCGCGTGGACTTTCTTGCCGAGGTCCCCACTGCGCAAGAAGTGCTCCCGGGCTTCAGTGTAGAAAACTGGGTCGGCCTCTTCGCTCCCTCCAACACGCCCAACGCGGTCATCGCGAAACTGGACCAGGCCTTGCGCAAGGCCGTGTCCCAACCCCAGGTGAAGGCCCTGCTTGCCAACGCGGCCATGGCGCCTGCGATGATGGATTCACCACAGGCTTTCCAGAAACGGCTCGCCGATGACTATGCCCGCTGGGGCAAGGTCATCAAGGATGCGGGCGTGGAAATGACCGACTGATCGACCGGTCCGCGCCTACCCGGCGCGGACCGAGAATTCGCTTTCCTGGCGAGCGAGCGCGCCCAGGGCCCGCCTGGCGTGGCTTCTCATGGCGTCGGTGGGCTGAGCATAGAGCAGCCGGCGGCTGACATCCAGGCAACCGGCGGCACGTGCGCGCGCAAAGAATGCCGCATGGTGGAACAGCACCCCCAGCGCGTCGAGCACGACCGCGCCCTCCACCGACAGCAACCGGTGCCTCACCAGGAATTCATTGAGCACGCCATCGCCGGGAATGATGACTTCGGCCCCCTGCGACAGGGCCACCCGGCAGGCCTCGATGAAACGATCCCGGACAGAGGCCGCGGCGTCTTCGCCGCCCTCCAGGTCGAACAGGTTCACCGCGGGGCTCATCGACACCACGCCCGACAAGCGCCCGGACAAGCCATATTGCATGGCCAGGTCTTCAGTCTGCATCTTCTGGAATGGCGTCAGCGCGATCATGCCGACCTTGCGCCCCAATGAGCATGCGGTCAGCAGGCAACTTTCGGTCAGGCTGACCACGGGAATATCGACCAGGGACCGCGCCTCCACCAGGCCCGGGTCGAAGAAGCAGCCCAGCGCGAAGGCGTCGTAGCCCGCGGACTGCGCGGCCTCGGCGGCCTCGCAGACCTGGCGGACATTGAGCATGCGCATGCCCGCGCAACTGTTGACGCTCATGGGGGCCACCCCGGCAGGATAGGTACCCGGACGCAGGCCGTGCACGACGACCTGCGCCTGCGTGCCCATGACCGCATCGGCATGCGCCTGCAAGGTCTCCCGGTATTGCGGGAAAACATCCAGGTCGGTGAAGCTCTGGTGCCAAATTTTCACGATCGCTCTCCTTCCCAGTGGCGCAGGCCTTGTCAGGGATTCGCGAACACCACGGTTTCGCTGTTCTCCGTCTTGCAGAAGCGGCCGATGCTGCCAACCGAGTTGGCGTGCTCTTGCGCGCTGTGCGCGGCGCACAGGTCTTCGAGCAGGATCATTTCGTAGTCGCGGTCGTGGCCGTCGCGCGCGGTGGCCTGCACCACGGCCTGGGTGGAAACACCGGAGAAATAGATGCGCTGGATGTTCTGGGCGCGTAGCTGGGCTTCCAGCGTGGTCGCATAGAAGGGGCTGACGCGGTGCTTGATGACCTGGATGTCACCCACCTTCTGCTCGAGCTCGGGGTGGATCTCGGTACCCCAGGCACCGAGCTTGAACAGGCCGTGCTGCGGCGCGGCCGAGAACACCTGAGAGCCCTGCGGGCACTCCGGATAGCCTTCGGAGAAGCCGACGCGCACGAAGCCCACGGCGATGCCGGCGGCGCGGGCACGAGCAATTGCCTTGGCCGTCTTGGCGAGCAGCTGGCGCTCGCGCACCTGCTCGCCCAGTGGGCTCTTGCCATTGGGACCGTCGACGTGCACGAGGTCGTTCTGCATGTCCAGGACCAGGAAAAGGGCGCGGGGTTGTTGCATGGTTGGGTCTGCCTTGAGTTGAATTGGGGTTTATGGGAAAAAGGATTTCAATCGCACCAGATGCCGCCGTTGACATCCAGGATCTCGCCGGTGATGAAGCCGGACTGCGGCGCGGCCAGGAACAGCACGGCTGCGGCGATGTCTGCCGCAGCACCCATGCGGCCCACAGGGATCAGGTCGCGCAGGGTCTGCGGAAAACTGGTGGTCATGGCCGAGGCGACCGGGCCAGGGGCGACGGCATTGACCGTGATGTTGGCGCACGCCAGTTCCTTGGCCAGGAAAGCCGTCATGATATGAACGCCGGCCTTGGACGCGCCATAGGCGACGTTGCTGGCGCGGTCCTGCTCGCGCGGGTCCAGCCAGGGACGCGGGTTGCCGCCGTTCTTGCCGATGACCGATCCCATGTTGATGATGCGGCCGCCGCCACTGCGCTTCATGTGTCCGATGGCCGCCTGGCAGCACAGGAAGGTGCCCTTGAGGTTGATGTCAATGACGCGGTCCCATTCGGCCTCGGACAGGGTCTCGGCATTGCCCATGGAGACGACGCCGGCCACGTTCACCAGGATATCCAGGCGTCCCAGGCGGGCCATGGCCTCGTCCATGCACCGCACGATATCGTCGCGGCGCGTGACGTCCAGGGACATGCCCTGGACACCAGCAACCGGCGGCTCGAACGCCACGCGGTCCGCCGCGACGACTTGCGCGCCATGGCAGGCCAGGGCTTCGCAGACAGCCCGTCCTATGCCGCCTGCGCCGCCCGTCACCAGGGCGACGCGGCCCGAGAAAAGATCTGCGCTGTACATGTCACGATTCCTTAAAAGCCATGTCGAATGCCGCTTGCATGCGGGCAAGCCGGGTCCGGCTAGCGGGCGTCCGCGATATGGCTGGCCGCCCTGCGGCCGAACACCAGGCCCTTGAGCACCGACGTGGCACCGGTGTAGTTGGTGTAGTAGGTGCCAACGATCTCGCCGGCCGCATAGAGGTTCTTCATGGGGTTGCCGTCGGTGTCCAGCACCTGTCCGGACGGATTGATCTTGAGGCCGCCAAAGGTAAAGACGTTTGACGAGATGATGGGATAGGCAATAAAGGGGCCTTGCTCGATGCGGCGCGACCAGTTGGATTTCCGGGGCGCGAGGCCCTGCGTGGCCAATCCGTCGAGCTCCAGCGGCTTGAAACCGGCCTCTGCCGGACAGGCCGCGTTGTAGCGTTCGACGGTGGCTTCCAGCGCACCTTCGGGCAGGCCGATCCTGGCGGCCAGCGCGGCCAGCGTGTCGGCCTCGATCGCCGGTTGGTCGGTGCGGATGGCCAGACGATAGTTGGGCACGTCCTTCACGCGCTGGTCCAGGATGACATACGCGATACCCTGTTCCTGTTCGTAGATGCGGCGGGTGACGCGCTCGTAGTAGGCGTCGACCGTGCCCGGGGCTTCGTCGGTGAAGCGCTGGCCCGCCTTGTTGACGAGGATGCCGTAGGGAAAGATGAAGATCGACGGCTCGGACACGCCCGAGCGGGGGTCGACCGGCTCGGCGTGGTAGCTGCCGAATTCGCCGCTGGGCGCGGCGCCGGCCTCGAACGCCATCTCGATGCCTTCGCCGCGGTTGAAGTACCCGCCCTTACACACCGGACGCAGGTACACCGAGCGCGGACCGATGTACTTGGCCATGAGCGCCGAGTTGCCCTCGAAGCCGCCGCAGGCCAGCACCACCTGGCCCATGAGGCGCATGCCGCCTTCCTGCGCATGGTGGGCGAGCAGGCCCTGCACCGTGCCGTCGTCGCCGACGATCAGGCGCCGCGCGGTGGTGTGGTAAAGGAAGGTCACGCCCAGGCTCTCGGCCTTGGCGGCCAGCGCCTCGACCAGGGCCTCGCCGCCACCCACGGGCAGCAGGCGGGGCTGGGTCTTGGTAAGGAACTGCGTGGGCAGGAAGTCGAACTTCACGCCCATGTCCTGCAGCCAGGCAATGGTACCCGGCACGTGGTCGGCAAAGCCGCTGATCAGCTCAGGATCCAGCACGGACAGCGTTCGCGCGGCGTGCGACCATGATTCGCGGCCCTGGACCATCTCCGCCGCAAAATCGGGGTCCATATAGACACCGGCGTTCTCGGCCAGGTGCGTCTCGAAATCGTCGGACACCTGGTCAATAGCCTTCATGCGCAGGTAGGCCTCCGTATAGCGGCTCTGGCCGCCGCGATCGGCGCGGCTCGCGCGCTCGAGCACGGCCACCTTCAGGCCGCGCTCGGCCGCTGTCACGGCCGCCGACAGGCCTCCCACGCCACAACCGGCCACCACCACATCGAATGTACGTTCCATGCTCTCCACCTTTTTGGAAATGACGTCTGCGCCATATGAATCGGCGCCACACTCGAAAGAGTAAGATGCAACCTGCCTGCGTGTTTAGCCCCCGGTGGCTAATGCGCGATTTAAAAAAATCGAAAGGAGACTCATGGACAAGTTATGGGCCATGGAGGTGTTCGTGCGCGTCATGGAATGCGGCAGCCTCTCGCGCGCCGCCGAATCACTGGATCTTGCCAACGCCACGGTCACCACCAGCCTGCGCAATCTCGAGGCGCACCTGGGCACGACGCTGATCCAGCGCAACTCCCGGCACCTGCACCTGACCGAAGAAGGACGGATATTCCTGCCGCACTGCCAGGAGATCCTGCGCAGCGTGGCGCGTGCCGAAACGGATGTAAAGATCCACGCGACCGACGTCGTCGGGCCCTTGCGCGTGGAAGCGCCTTTCGCCATCGGCCAGAACCTGTTGTGCCCGGCCCTGGCCGAGCTCACGCGCCGCCATCCGGGCCTGTCCGTTTCCGTATCGTTGACCAACGACCCGCACAACCTGATCGAGCGGGCCACGGACGTGGCCATCCGCATGGACCGCGTGGAAGACGCCGACCTGGTGGGCCGGCCTATCTATGAAGCGCAATACGTCGTGTGCGGCACGCCGGCGACGGTCGGTGCCATGCGCGCCGCCACGCCGCGCGACCTCGACCCGGCTCGCTGCTTGGGGCTGTTCGCCGAAGGCAACCACACGCCCAATCCCTGGCGCTTCTCCCAGGATGGAAACGAAGTGGAGGTGAAGCCGGCCGGGCCACTGCACTTCAACAATACCGAGGCCCTGATCCAGGCCGCCTTGCAGAACGTGGGCCTGATCTGCGTCCTAGACGTGTTCGTGAGCGACCTGATCAAGCAGGGCAAGCTGGTCGAGCTCTTCCCCGACTGGCAGACTAGCAAGCGTACCTTCCACGCCGTGACGGTAAAGTCGCGCTTCGCGGCGCCCAAGGTGCGCGTCTTCATCGATTTTCTGCTCGAAATCTTCGACGCGCGGCGCCGCCCCAGCGTCACGACGATGGTTGCAGTCGGTCCAGACCGTAGAATGAAAAAACCTCATTGACGCGGCCGGCCTCGGGGGGCTTGTGGTAGTAGCCCTTGCGGCAGGTCTTGATGCCGCACAGGCGGCGCAGGTCGTGCATGGTCTCGGCCTGCTTGACCCAGGCGGCCAGCGAATCCAGGATGGGCACGCCATCCACTTCAGCAATGCCATTCTGCGCCAGCAGCACGTTCAGGGGGGCTTCGCCCGGGATGATGACGTCGGCGCCCTGCGCGATTAGCTTGCGCGCCGCGGCCTTGAACCGCTCGATCAGCTCGGTGGGATCTTGGAAGCCCTTGAGCACGTCATTGAAGGTAAAGCCCACCGGCACGGCGCCGGCAAAGCGCGACTCGAGGCCATGATTCCTGGCGTTCTCGGCGATAAGCTCGTTCATGTCGTCGATGAAGAGCAGCACGCCGAACTTGCGGCCCAGCATGCAGGCCGTCAGCATGGCCGACTCGCCATACCCCACCACCGGGATGTCCACCAGGCTGCGAATCTCGCGCAAGGCAGGCTCGGGCAGCGTGCTCAGCGAATAGACATCGTAGCCCTGCTCCTGGGCCTGCACTGCGGCCGCCATGAACTGTAGGCCGTGCACATACTGGAAGGCCACGTGGCGGATGTCGGAGCCAGGATAGTTGCTGCGGTAGGTGCCGACCTGCATGCCGTGCATGTCGATCTGCGTGTCGGGTCGGGCCACCCGCGCGAAGTGCCGCTTCAGCGCCTCACTGTAGGGACCCAGGTCGCTGAGCACGGTAAAGCTTTGATGCCAGATTTTCATATCACACCACTGTAGGGAACGGGTTAGGGATCAATCCAGGTGGACGTGGGCCTCGTCGACGACCTTGGCCCATTTCCGTACTTCCGACTTGAAAAATGCATCGAATTCACGCGGGCTGGTCCCCATGGGATCGCAGCCGACGGCTTCCAGCGCGGCGCGCACCTCGGGGGCCTGCGTGGCCTTGGCGGCGGAGGCGCTCAACTTCTGGATGACATCGGCCGGCGTCCCAGCCGGCGCGAACAGGCCGAACCAGGCCGTGGCGTCGTAGCCGGGCACGCCGGCCTCGGCCACGGTGGGGATATCGGGAGCGGCGCGCGAGCGTGTCTTGGTGGTGACCGCCAGCGCGCGCAGCTTGCCGCTCTTGACCAGCGGCAAGGTGGTGACGATGTTGTCGAAGGCCAGCGGGAGCTGTCCGCCCAATACGTCGGACATGGCCGGCGCCGCGCCGCGGTATGGCACGTGCCGCATCTTGATGCCTGCCTGGCTGTTGAACAACTCGGCAAAGAGGTGCGCCCCTGAGCCATTGCCCGCGCTGGCAAAGTAGATGGGCTTGTCGGCGGACTTCCTGGAGGCGGCGATCAGGTCGGCCAACGAATGGTAGGGCGTGCCGGGATTGACCACCACCAGAAAGGGCGTCGAGGCAACCTGCGCGATGGGAGCCAGGTCTTTCAAGGGGTCGTAGCTGAGCTTGCGGTAAAGGCTGGGATTGACCGCCAGCGAGATTGTGCCAAACAGCAAGGTGTAGCCGTCGGGCGTCGCCTTGGCCACGTGATCGGCCCCGATGTTGCTGGCAGCACCGGCCTTGTTCTCGATGACGATGGCCTGGCCAAGCATGGCTCCCATCTTGGCGGCGATGGCACGCGCAGCCACGTCCGAGGCACCACCCGCGGGAAAGCCCACGATGAGCCGTATCGGTTTGTCGGGATAGGCAGCCTGGGCCGCGCCCGCGAAGCCGAGGGTGGCCAGCATGCCGCTGGCCAGCAGCGTCTTGAGGTACTTCATGATCTCCCCCAGTAGTTCTGTTTTCTGGGCATTCTGCCCGGCCCGTGCCCGCCGGGAAATCTAGAGAAGCCGAAGGGCCGGTTCATTTATGTTGAATCCTGCATGCCTGCATGTCGTGTGTTTCAGAATTATTGAACGCCGCTTTCGATGACCGCGCCTTCTGTCCTGCCATGGGTGCACGCAAGAATGACCGGCATCGCACCAACGATCCGGAGACAACGATGAAAAATCTTCTGCGCGATGCCATGTACGCCATGGCCTTGTCGCTATGGGGGATCGCCCTGCCGCAAGCGGCCCAGGCCAAGACCGCAGCGGACTATCCGTCCAAGCCGATACGGCTGGTCGTGCCGTGGGCGCCGGGCGGGAGCACCGACATCCTGGCTCGCACCACGGCTGAACGGCTAACGCGCGCGCTCAAGCAACCGGTGATCGTCGACAACCGGGCAGGCGCCAGCGGCAATATCGGCGCGGATATCGTGGGACGCGCCGCACCCGACGGCTATACCCTACTGTTCACCAGCACCAATCTCACGTTGAACCCTGCCGTCATTCCCCAGACACCCTACGATCCGATCAAGAATTTCACGGGCATCACCATGGTGGCGTTCGCACCCATGATGTTGGTGACCAAGACGGGCTTTGCGGGCGATAGCTTGCAACGGCTCATCACGTACGGCAAGGCACACCCAGGAAAACTCAATTTCTCAAGCAGCGGCGCAGGTGGTGCACCACACCTGGCGGGGGAAATGTTCAAGCAAGCCACGAACCTGGATATCGTGCATGTGCCTTATACCGGCGCAGCGCCGGCGCTGACCGATGTGCTGTCGGGCCAGGTGCAGATGACTTTCACCACGTATATCTCGGCGCAGGCCATGCTTTCGGCAGGGCAGATGAAGGCGCTGGGCGTGGCCAGCAAGAACAGGCTGCCCGTGCTGCCCAATGTGCCTACCTTTGCCGAGCAAGGGCTGGATATCGAAATCGGCACTATGTTCGGCCTCTTGGCGCCGGCCGGCACGCCGCGGCCCATCGTGGACAAGCTGTATGCCGTGATCAAGCAGGCCGCGGCAGACCAGGCATTCCAGGAAAAGATCCTGCAGCAGGGCGGGACGGTCGTGGCCGACGATCCCGATCACTACAACGCCTATCTACGTGAAGATGTAGCCAAGTGGGCGGCCCTGATCAAGAAGATCGGAGGCTTGTCTACCCACTGAGGGGCCGCACGCCAATAGCCTGCGTCCATGTAGGCACCATCTGGGCCGGGCATGCCTGGCGGCCGGGAGCATTTCCCGGCCGCACCTGTGCGTTACTCCAGCACGGCCAAGGCTTGCGCGATGCGCCCTTGCATGCTGGCGTTCCAGGCCTGCTCGACGACCGCGCTATCGCGGCCCGAGTAGGCACAGCATTGCTCGAACTTGCTTCGAATGCCCTGCTCGTCGATCTTCAGGCTCAGGGGGTCAAACACATAATGCCGGCTGGCCCCATCGCCCGCATGCAAGGTGAGTTCGGCCTGGGGATGCCCGGGATTGTCAGAAAGGTTTTCAGTGATCGCCACACGCTCAGCCAACGTCAGCACGGCTTCGTCTCCAAGCACACGGTCGTCCATCCTGTCGAGTACGGGCGCGCCATGGACCAAGGCATAAGCCGTCATGAACGGCACGCTGTATTTGGCATCTTGCAGGGTCTGCGGACGCCGGCGTTGCGGCAAAGGATGACACAACCGGGCCGCCGATGCATTCACGGCAACATCGATACGTCCCTGCGCCGGTATGCCATCAGCTCGCGCAGCCAGCGCCACCGCAATGTACGGGTGCGACAGGCGACAGGACGGCCAGGGCTTGATATCGACATTTAGCAAGTGCCAGATCGAGAAATCCAGCAATTGCGGCCGGCTTTCTTCGTCGGGCGGGCCGCCCAGGTAGATGCGAAACATCCCTGCCGCGCCATCGAGCCCGCCAGCCGGGCCGGTAACGCCGGCGCGTGCCAATAGCGCGGCATGCATGCCACCCTGGGCCCCAAACGCGGGGTAGATGGCCCGGGAGGTCGCGCCTGTTCCAAAACCTGCCTGCTTGCCGCCAGCTAACTGCATGTAGGCCAGCCCCAGGGCCGAGGTCAGGCGCGCTGCATCGAACTGCATCACCACCCCGGCCGCCACGGTCGCGCCAAGATAGCCAAACAACTGCGTCAGGAACCAGTCGGAACCCGGGCCATCGCCTTGGGGCGCACACAACACGCCCAGGCGCACCATCAGTTCGGTACCCAATGCCACGGCATCGACCAGCCGCTCGTCGGAACAAGGCGCCAAATCCGCTGCCGCCAAGGCAGCCGGGAACACACACGCAGCCGGGTGCAAACGACCAAAATCGTGGATATCATCGAAATCCAGGATATGGATCAACGCCCCATTCGTGAAAGCCGCGGCTAGGGCTGACGCCTTGCCTCCACCGATCAACCGGCAAGGGCCATCGCCCGAAGCCGCGCGTTCGGCGGCCTCAACCTGTGCTGCCAGCTCGGTGCGTCTCGCCGCCAGGCCGATGCCCAGCGCGTCCGCAATGTGCAGGCAAGTAGTGGTTCGCACGGCTTGCGGAAGCCCTTCTCGGGCCAGCTCGACGAACACATTCGACAAAGCCTCGGCCAGCGACATGGCCGTGGACTCCTGCGCTGATGACATGCCTCTCTCCTGATGGACCGATTGGGGGGATCGTCCTGTTATCCCCATTTTGTTCCCGGAAGGAAACCTGGCGCACCACGGCTTACTGAATGGGTTTTTTGTTTATTTTGAAGGATCACCTATTAAATAATATGGAAGACCGTTGATCACGCAGATCGTGCGCGCGTTCACGTAGCCCGTGGGTTACCAACGCGACTTCCTTGACGCCTATCAACCCAATGTCACACGGTATCTGTCGGAATCGCTTCGGCGTCAGCTACACAAGATGGGCAAGACCGCACAGGCTGATGCCCGCTGTGGCCAACTCCGGCGGAGACTTTCACCCCGCAGCTCGCCCGCTCTCACGGGCGTACACTAAACCGGTCGCGCGGTAACCCTCCGGCCAAGCGCAAATTGACTCATCCGCCAGCGCTGTTTCCTATGTTGAGGACCTAGGAAATTCGCCTCGACCCTCGACCCTCGACAGGAGCACAGCCATGTCAGTCGCGACGCCTACCATCAGCCCGCTACGCGAGCGCTGATTGAAGACATGGGGATGTGCAAGCTCGCGGACAAGACCCAGGCCCGATGCATCCGCGCCGTGCGTCAGTTCATCTTCCTCGGCCGCTCTCCCGACACGGCCAGTACCGAAGACCTACGGAGCTATCAACTCCATCTGGTTGATCACGGCATCTCTTCGGTTTCGCCCAATGCCGCGATTACCGGATTGAAGTACTTCTTTGAAGTGACCCTCGGCGACGCCCAACTCATGGACCGATGCGTGTGCCATCAAACATCAAACAATCCTTAACAGCCTCGGTCATGCAACGGATTGATGCGAGGAGTCAGCATTGTCGCCCCAAGACGTAATCGCTCAACCCAGAAGAGCGAGGCTACTAGCCCTCGGCGGCTCTCCACCCGTAGGTGAACCCACCAATGTGGTCTCGCGCTTTCAGACCTCGGCAATTTACTGCCGCCCGACCTTGGCGCCATTGAGCAGTTCCCAGTGACGGTGCGATTCGTTTGAAGTCGGAACGGTTCTGAAAACCGCATAGATGGCTTCCTCAGTCGAGGCGGATATTTGCTTTCTTGATCGTCACACCCCAGCGCTGGTATTCGGATGCCAGTATCTTGCGAATCTCTCCGGGTGTGCCGCCGGCCGGAAGCACCGACATGCGCTGCATGGCTTCCACGAACTGACGATCGCGTACCACTTTTTCTATCGCCAAATTCAGCTTCTCTGCTAGCCCCGTCGGCACCCCTGCCGGCGCCACTACCACCAGCCAAGTGCCGCCGATAACGTCGATGCCGCGCTCCTTGAGTGTGGGAACGTGCGGCACTTCGGGCAAGCGCTCCGGCGCTGCTACAGCGAGAATTCTGGCCTTGCCGCTCTGGTGATAGGGGGCGGCAATGGAAACCGGGATCATCAAAGCGTCAATCTGACCCGCGGCCAGCGCAGCCAACGCCGGCGCCGCGCCGGTGAAGGGGACATGCATCATGTCTATACCTGTGGCCGCTTTGTACATTTCCATCGCAACTTGGGAAGAACTACCGACCCCCCAGGATCCATATGACATGCGGCCGCCGGCCTTCTTTGCATAGGCCGTAAATGCATCAACGGAGTCGGCAGGCACGCTGGTGCCGACGACAATTGCGTAGGGAAACGAGCCGATGCGGCCTACGGGTTCGAACTGTCGAAACGCGTCGTAACTGACTTTTTTGTAGACCTGCGGATTAATGGCATGTGTCTCGACCGATGCGATGCCCAGGGTGTAGCCGTCCGGTGTAGCGCGCGACGTCAACTCCGTCCCGATCATGCCGTTCGCGCCTGGCCGATTTTCCACCACCACATTCTGCCCCATTCGCTCGGACAAGTGCTTGGCAAATACACGCACCACAACGTCGGTGCCACCCCCGGCTGGCCAGGGTACGACCAAGCGCACTGGGCGGCTCGGAAAGCTATCTGCTAATGCCGTAGGCATCACCAGCACGGCGACGGTCAGCAGCAGCCATCGGCGGAATCGGCTAATCATCGTCAAATCTCCTCTTGTTTGTCCTACAAACGTGTCTTCGGTAATTGGCGCAATGTACGGCCCCCCGTCGCCAAAGCACAGCTATGCCGACCAAATAAGTCTTTCAAATTTCCTGAAATGCGGGGATCTCCCAGATGGGCACAGGCGAGGCTTTTCGCTTTTTCGAAAGGCGATTTCGCCGCGTGGCGGGGCCTATCTGCAGCCGTAAGCGCCGCAAGCGGCTTGAACGGCAGCCGATGTTCGCGCACTTGAAGCGACGCACCTCAACGGCGAGAACGACCCGCTGCTCGAGCATCGGTCGTTCTTCCAGACTGCGCACATAGCTGCCGTGGAGTCGGTTACTCCAACGACGGCATGCAGGACAAGGTGCCGCGCGAACCGTACTGCGGGCTTCGACAGTGATGGTCTCCCCTCGCGCGTCGCTGGAGACGACGCGCTTACCCACACGGGCGAGAATACGATCGATCCCACCGAGAACTTGGCTCAAGGTAACGATCAACGTGGGGCCAGATCGGCCCGAGATCAAGCCCTCGACGCGGCCGTCACACAAAGTGCGGAAGACCCAAAATTGCTTTGTTCTACGCCTGCCGCCGGTCCCGCGCCACGGCAATCCGCATCGCCGGCGGCCGACAAGGGCGCGGCGCCACTGGTCCAGGACATCGGTGGTGGCCAGCTGGACTTCGCCATCGTGCCCTTCAATGCCGCGCTTGGGGCCATGGCGCAGCAGGGGCGGCTGAAGCTGCTGGCCACCGTGGGCGCCAACCGTCCCGCGCTGTTGCCCAATGTGCCTACCATCAGCGAAGGCAAGCTGCTCAAGAACTTCGCCTTCACCATCTGGACTGGCGTCATGGTCAAGAAGGGAACGCCGCCCGACGTGGTCCAGCGCCTGAACCAGGCGCTCGGCAACGTGCTGCAGGATCCCGCCGTGCGCGCGGGCCTGGAAACCCAGATGCAACTGGTGGCCGCACCGATGTCGCTGCAGGAAGCGGCCCGTTTCTATGAGAGCGAAACCGCACGCTATCGTGGCCTGGCCAAGGCCATCGGGCTTCAGCCTCAGTAACGCGCCGACGCACCTCACGCATCACCGCCCTCACCTGACACAGAAAGGGAACCCCATGCATGCCATCCTGGAATCGCTGCGCGCGGGCGCAGACAAGTTCATCGCGTTGCGGCGCGATATCCATCAGCACCCCGAGCTCGGCTTCCAGGAGCACCGCACCAGCGATGCCGTCGCGAAATGCCTGGTGGAATGGGGCTACGAAGTCGAGCGCGGCTTGGGCGGCACTGGCGTGGTCGGCAGGCTGCAGCGCGGCAACGGCAAGCGCCGGCTTGGCCTGCGGGCCGACATGGATGCCCTGCCGATCGACGAGGCGAACGGGCTGCCCCATGCCAGCCGCCACGCAGGCGTGATGCATGCCTGCGGACACGATGGCCATACCGCCATGCTGCTGTGCGCCGCCGAATACCTGGCGCGCGAGGCGGCGTTCTCGGGCACGCTCAACCTGATCTTCCAGCCGGCCGAGGAAGGCCTGGGCGGCGCCCTGCGCATGATCGAGGAAGGACTGTTCGAGAAATACCCCTGCGACGCAGTGTTCGCCATGCACAATATGCCGGGCATGCCGCAGGGCAAGCTGGTGCTGCGCGAGGGGCCAATGATGGCCTCGTCGGACTACGCGACCGTCACCCTCCGGGGCGTGGGCGGCCACGGCGCCCTGCCCCACCGCGCGGCCGATCCGCTGGTAGCAGCGGCCGGCATCGTGCTGGCCTTGCAGACCGTGGTCGCGCGCAACGTCGATCCTCTGCAGATGGCGGTGGTAACCGTCGGCGCCATGCACGCCGGCCGCGCCAACAACGTGATTCCGCAGGAGGCCACGCTGGAGATCAGCGTGCGTGCGCTGGACGGGGAGGTGCGCGCCATGCTGGAGCGGCGCATCAAAGCCCTCGTGCAAGCGCAGGCGGAAAGCTATGGCGTGCGCGCAGAGATCGACTACCGGCAAGGCTACGCGGTGCTCGTCAATACGGCGCAGGAGACCGAATTCGCACGCCGCACGGCGCTCGAACTGCTGGGAGCGGACGGTGTAGTGCCGCAAAGTCCCGCGCTGCCGGGCAGCGAGGACTTCGCCTTCATGTTGGAGCGCTGCCCGGGTAGCTACCTGCTGATCGGCAATGGCGATGGCGACAGCGCAGGCGCCTGCATGGTGCACAACCCCGGCTACGACTTCAACGACGACAACATCGCCATCGGCGCGGCCTACTGGGCCCTGCTCGCGCAGCGTTTCCTGACGGACTGAAGCAGCAACCGGAGCCGACCGGCTGTCTGCACGCTGCAGTCATGCTGATGCCGCGCCCTGTCAAGAAGAAAAGCGGCGCACCTGCGCTTGCAATTTTGGCCTCCGAAGGAGCTGGGCCGCAGGCACTGCCGGTGATCGGCACAGTGCTGTACGCCGTTTCGCTGATGCACTTCCATAAGACCACCCGTTCAATCGTCAGCGGCGCTGCTTGGCACGTGGAGGCCGCCGGGCTCCCACGACACGTGCTTAAAGGCCTCCACCAGATAATCCACCAGCCGCCGTACCTTCAGCGGCAGCTGCTTGCGCGTGGGATAGACCGCGTACACGCCGATCTCGACGGCGCGAAACTGAGGCATCACCTCCACCAGCGCGCCGCTGCGCAAGTCCTCGTACAGCATGAAGCTGGGCTGCAGCATGATGCCGCCATGCCCGAGGGCAATGCCACGGCAGGTGTCGCCGTTGTTGGTGTGCACGCGCGCACGCGTGCGCACGCTGACCTTGCCGTGCGGGCCGTCGAAATGCCATTCGTCGCGATCGGACCAGTTCGTGTAGGCCAGCACGCGGTGGTGCGCGAGGTCGTGTGGATGCAGCGGCGTGCCGTGCCGCTCCAGATAGCGCGGCGTGGCGCATAGCAGCATGCGGGTGCTGACCAGCTTGCGGCTGATCAGGGCGGAACTGGGCATGTCGCCGATGCGCACCGCGAGGTCGTAACCTTCGTCGACGAGGTCGACCACGCGATCGTTCAGCGTGATGTCGAGGTCCACTTGCGGATGTGCCTCCATGAACGCGGCCCACAGCGGCGCGAGGTGCAGGATGCCGAAGGTCAGCGGCACGTTGATGCGCACCAGTCCACTGGGCTCCAGTGTGCGCGAGCTGACCTCGGACTCGGCGTCGTCCAGCGCCCCTAGCACTTCCTTGGCGCGCTCGTAGAAGATGCGTCCCTCCTCGGTGAGCGACAACCGGCGCGTGGTGCGCTGAAGCAGCCGCGCCCCCAGGCGCTGCTCGAGCGCATCCACATGGCGCGACACCGCCGCCTTGGACATGCGCAGTCCCTCCACAGCGCCGACGAAACTGCCCGCCTCGACCACGGCGGTGAACACAGTCATTTCCAGGGCTCTATCCATCACGTTCTTGCTGATTGTCTCGATTATCGGGACGATAAATCACAGGATAGGCAGTTTATCAGCGAATGCAAAACCAATAGACTGCGTTGATGCCTGTCGCCCGGCCGCGCGCGTTGTCGCGCCCCTCCCCGCGGCGACGACCATTGAGATGCCGTCATGTCCGCTACCGCCACCGCCACTCGCACCACCCTACCCGTGCTGTTCATCTCGCACGGCGCGCCCACCTTCGCCATCCAGCCCGGCATGGCCGGCCCGCAGCTCACTGAATTGGGTCGCACGCTGCCGCCCGCGAAAGCAGTGCTGGTGGTGTCGCCGCACTGGATGACGCCGCATGAAGTACGCGTGAGCACCAACGCGCAGCCCGATACCATCCACGATTTCGGCGGCTTCCCGCGCGCGCTGTATGAGCTGCAATACCCGGTGGCCGGCCATCCGGCCCTGGCCGCGCGCACGGCCGAACTGCTGACGGAATCCGGCTTCCCCACGCGGCTGGATCCGCAGCGCGGATTGGACCACGGCGCCTGGGTGCCGCTGCGCCACCTGCTACCCGATGCGCACGTGCCGGTGTTTCAGGTGTCGCTGCCGCATCCGCTGGACCCTGCCGGCGCACTGGCGCTGGGTCGCACGCTCGCGCCGCTGCGTGACGAGGGCGTGCTGATCGTCGCCTCCGGCAGCATGACGCACAACCTCAACGAGTTCCGCGGTCACGGCAGTGGCGAGGCGCCCTATGTGGCCGAGTTCACCCGCTGGGTGCGCGGCGCGGTGCGGGCCGCCACGCAGCACGGCAACGTGCAGCCGCTGATCGACTACCGCAGCCTCGCGCCGCATGCCGTGCGCGCGCACCCCAGCGACGAGCACTTCCTGCCGCTGCTGGTGGCCGTGGGCGCGGCCAGCACGGGCGAGCCGCTGCAGGTGATCGACGGCGGCATCACCTATGGCGTCCTGTCGATGGAGTCGTATGCGATCGGCGCGAGCGCGGCGGCCTGAGCCGCGGCTTCGCCCCCCAAGCCTTGAACACAGGAATTGAGATGAACACCACCCCACAAGACATCGGCCCGCTGCATCAGGATGCTGCCTCCGGCCTGCGCTATCGCTTGCGTGATACGGATGACGTCCCCGCTGGGCGTCTTCTGCTGCTGCATGGCGTCGGCAGCAACGAGACCGACCTCGCTCCCCTGGCGAGCTACATCGACCCGCGCGTGCAGATAGCGTTGGTACAAGGCCCGCTGGTCTTCGGCCCACGCCAGCATGGCTTCTTCGAAGTCAGCTTCCAGAACGGCGCACCGGCCATCAACGCGGCGCAGGCCGAGCGCAGCCGCCAGCAACTGATCACGCTGGTGCGCAGCTTCCACGCGCAGGATGCCAAGGTTGCAGCGCCGCGCGTGCCCACGGTGATCGCAGGCTTCAGCCAGGGTGGCATCCTCAGCGCCAGCGTGTCGCTGACTGCGCCGCAAGAGGTGGCGGGCTTCGCCGTGCTGAGCGGCCGTATCTTGCCCGAGATCGAACCGCATCTCGCGCCGCGCGAGGCGCTGGCCAAGCTGTCGGCGCTGATCTCCCACGGCGAGTTCGATGACAAGCTGCCGGTGGCCTGGGCCGAGCGCGCCAAAGAGTGGCTGACTGCGCTGGGCGTGCCAAACCAGAACCGCCGCTATCCGATCGGCCACACCCTGAACCAGCAGGTCGTCAGCGACTTCGCGCGATGGCTGGCCGGCCCGCTCGCGCTGGCCTGATCGACACAAGCCAGCTCCATCACCTCGCGCGCCAGCACGAACACGGCGCGCGTTATCCTGCGCCTCTGCTTTTGAAACCAGTCATGTCTTCGAAGCGGCCATCCTCTGCCTCCGCCCCCCCGCATCCGCAAGCCGCTGACCCTGATCCAGACTTTGAGCCTGATCGCCGTGCTTGGCCTGCTCGCCTGCGTCGTATTGAAGACGCACGGCTGAGCCGTGCACGCGCGTTCTCCGCTTCGGCCCCACTGCCGGAGACGCCGGCAGACACAAAAATCCACCGTCCCCTGTCGGCGATCCTTATTGGATCGACCTGACCACCGATGAAGCACAAGCCCTGCTCACGCAACTGCAGGCACGCTTGGGCAACCAGGGAGCAGACTCAGGCGTCGCCGCTGGTGTTTAGTTTGGAAGAGCCGGAAGGCACCGTGACCAACTCCGTTACTGCGACCGACGCCAAACCCAGAGGCGGCGGAGACCCTGGCGGACTCGATTGTGGTGAGCGATGTGGGAATGTGCTCAGCACAAATTCAGGATCTCGCGAGCCTGGGCTGCAGTCGCGACGGAGCGACCATACTCCTCGCAAAGCTCGGCAACCTGGCGCACAAGCGCGGCGTTCGACGGAGCGAGCGTATGCTTGTCCATCCGCACATTGTCCTCGAGCCCGGTGCGGCAGTGCCCGCCCAGCTCGAGAGACCAGCGAGCCATCGTCAGTTGATTTCGACCGATGCCAGCGCCGGTCCACGTCGCATCTGGCGAAAGACGCTTAAGGGTACGAACGTAGAATTCAAGCACTTCGCGATCGACCGGCATTGCGTTCTTGATGCCCATGACAAATTGGATATGCAGGGGACCGACGATCGCACCGGCTGCCTGCATAGCTGCGGCCTGGAAGATCATCGACAGGTCAAACGCCTCGACTTCGGGCTTGATGCCGTAGGTTTTCATTTCGGCGGCGAGCCAGTCGACCAGGTCCGGAGCATTGTCATAGACCCGGGTCGGGAAGTTGACGGAGCCGGTGGCCAGGGATGCCATGTCCGGCCGCAGGGATAGCATGGCACCTCTCTCATTGCCGGCCCCAGAGCGGCCCCCGGTGGACACTTGGGTGATCATGCCCGGCGCGTGCTTGCGAATGCCCTCCAGCACCAGGGCGAAACGATCGGGATTTGACGTGGGAGTTTCGTCATCGTTGCGTACGTGAAGATGGACCAGGGTCGCCCCGGCTTCGAATGCCGCCTGGGTCGACTCCACCTGCTCGCTCACTGTGATTGGTACAGCCGGATTGTCTTTTTTGCGCGGCAGTGATCCCGTGATCGCAACAGAAATAATGCAAGGCTTGCTCATGATTGATTTCAGTAAATTGGGTAGAATGGGCGTGGCATACTCTTTGCACCTCCAGGGTCACCGATAAGGCGACCTCTGTGCTTGCTTGGCGCCGTCTTCGTTTGTATTGGTCGGCAATTCGCACGCATCGTGTGCGGGGCAGCCTGGCTTCGTCCAATACTGATTGGGTCAGCGATGGCAGGCTTTTCGTCTCCGCGAGAGCCTGTCCTTTTTCTCTCAGGCCCGAGTCGCCAAGAAGATAGGCGTCGCACATCCTGGCTGTCCTATCTCAGGATTTTCGGTGTTGGGCGCGTAGAACGACCGTCCGTTCCGAATCCTCTTCTCCCTGGCTCGACCTGCTGTCGATCACCGATGCCGACCGCTTATGGTCAATCAGGAGCACAGCCAGCACTGCTATGGCACCAGGCACTGCCATTGCAGCGAAATTCTGCTGGAGCGGAAGGGACATGCTTACCAGCACGCCGATGACAATGGGCGCGAGGATTGCGCCGCTTCTGCCGACACCAGAGGCCCAGCCAATGCCCGTACCCCGGACGGTGGCTGGGTAGAACTGCCCTGCATAGGCGTACGTCACAATTTGCGTGCCGATCGTGGATGCTCCGGCGAGCGCAACCACGACGAACAAGGCCTCGGTCGGCATCTTGTAGCCAAGCAGCGTGATCGATATCGCGGCGAGTGCGTACATGCCAACCAGCACGTATTTGATATTGAACTTGTCTGCCAGCCAACCACCTCCGATTGCGCCGGCCATCGCGCCAAAGTTCAACACCAGCACGAACGTCAGTGCCGAGCCGAGGCTATAGCCCGCGCCAGCCATGAGTTTCGCGAGCCACGAGCTCAATGCATAGACCATAAACAGGCACATGAAGAAGGCGACCCATAGCATCGCGGTGCTGAATCCGCGGCCATCACGGAACAGCATGCTGATGGGAGCGCTGGACCATTTCTCGGCCTGCGGCAAGTCGAACCGGTCTGTCGTCTGAGCGCGGTAGGTGGGCTCCATCTGGGCCAGTACCGCTTTGAGAGTGTCCAGACGATTGCGCTGGATCAGGAAGGGCAGTGACTCCGGCATCAGCTTCAACACAGGAGGGATGATAAGTACGGGAACGCTCGCAGCCAGGAATACCGATTGCCAACCGTACGTCTCGATCAGTGATTTGCCCATAATTGCGGCAAGAATCCCGCCTACGGAATACCCGCTAAACATCAGCGTGACCATGGTTCCGCGGATCTTGCGCGGCGAGAACTCTGTCATCTGAGCGACGACATTGGGCATCACACCGCCGATGCCCAATCCGGCAAGGAACCGGGTAATGCTGAACGTGACCGGATCATGCGTCATTCCCGCCGCAGCAGTAAAGACGCTGAAGAGCGCAATACAGACTGCAATGGCCTTGGGCCGGCCAATGCGATCGGCAATAGTACCCATGAGGACGGCGCCGAACATCATGCCGAACAGCGCGGAGCTGACCATGAAGCCGGCGCGGGTCGCGTCGACGCCCATGTCTTTCATGATGGATGGGAGCGCAATGCCCACGACGGCAAGGTCATAGCCGTCAAAGATGATGATGAGCGCGCACCAGAACAGCAGGCCAGCGTGGAATCTGTTGAAGCGCGCATCGTCGGCGAGCTTGTGAACGTCAATGTGACGCATGCCTTGTCTCCTCCATTGTTTTAGGAATGGTCGCGGCGTTCTCCGCGGCAACTGCGGTTCACGCGCGCGCCTCCAGGTCTCTGAGCCTGAAGCGTTGGATCTTGCTGTTGCCGTCTTGGGCAGCGTGGGCAGGAATGGGATGGTGCGCTGATAGTTGCAGGCTGAGGCGGCCCTCTACGAAGGCCCTCAGCTCGCCATCGCATCACGACCCATCTGGTCAGGGACGCTCAAAGCGCTTCTGACCTTCACAGCAGGCGCGTAACGAATCTCTTTGTGGACCGCCTCCATCCCGGCTGGGACAATGGCTCTCCGTTAGCTCACCGTCCGGTTCCCTATCGCCGTTTCTTCGACGCGTTCTAGCCGTTGTCGCCGCCCGCAACCGGCAGCACGGCGCCTGTGATATAGCCTGCTTCGTCAGAGGCAAGGAAAAGTATCGGCGCAATCTGTTCGTCGAGCGTGCCGTAGCGTTTGAAGAAGGTCGACTCAGTAACCTGCGTCACCGCCTCGCCCATCCAGGTCCTCTCTTGCTCGCTATCTCCAGCCGCGTTGCGAGGCACGCGCCGGGGAGGCGCCTCGGTTCCACCGGGTGCCGCAGCAACCACGCGGATGTTGTGCTCGCCATACTCCATCGCAAGCGACTGGGTTAACGCGTTGACGCCGCCCTTTGCCGCCGAATACGGCACGCGGCGGATGCCGCGCGTTGCATTCGAGGAAACGTTGACGATGGTTCCGCGTCCTTGAGCGAGCATGTACGGGAGCACCGCGTGGCAGCCGTACAAGGTCGGCATGAGCGAGCGGCGGATTTCCGCGTCAATCTGAGCCGGTTCGAACTCGGCATAGGGCCGCATGCGAATGGCTCCACCGACACCGTTTACCAGAATGTCAATTCGACCAAATCGCTCCACAGCGAAGGCCATCGTGGAGGCTGCGCCTTCATAGGTCTCAAGGTCGGCAATGAAGCCGGCAGTGTCGGCCCCAACTGCTTCCGCCGCGACCTGGGAGACGAAGTCGGCGCGATCGACAAACAGAACCTTCGCACCTTCAGCCGCAGCGCGTAGCGCGACGCCGCGTCCGATACCTTGGGCGGCACCGGTGATCACCATCACCTTGCCTTCGAATCGCTTGGCGCTCATGGGGTCACCGGGGCTGCGTTGGGCGTGAACTTCTCGTAATGGAAGCTGTTGGGCTTCACGCCGTTGTCGTCGAAATACTTGCGCACCGCGTCGACCATCGGCGGCGGTCCGCACAGGTACACGTCAACATCACCATCGTTCAGACATTCCGCCGGCATATGCTGGGTCACCCAGCCCTTGCGGGGATGGCTCGATTCCGCTTCTGCGACCACTGTGCTGAACGTAAAGTTCGGCAACTTCGCGGCGTACGCCTGGATCGCCTCAACCTGGACCAGGTCGAGGTCTCGTGTCACGCCGTAGATGAGATGCACCTTCTGCTCCGAGTTCGCGCGAACCAGAACTTCCAGCATTGACAGGAAGGGAGCCAAGCCCGTGCCGCCAGCCAGGAACAACAAGGGACGCTCCACTGCCCGGAGGTAGAAGCTGCCCAGGGGGCCCGTCAGTTGCACCTTGTGGCCTGGCTGCGCCGATTCGAGCCAGGTACTCATCACGCCGCCAGGGATTTTTTTGATCAGGAAGCTGATTTTCGATGCGCCCGGCGCGGACGAAAATGAGTACGAGCGATGCTTTCCGCTGCCGGGGACGTCGATGTTCACATACTGGCCGGCGAGGAAGACCGGAGGGATGCTGTCCACGTCCAATTCAAGGACCACCGCCGCATCATTGTGCTGTTCGACTTTCGTGACCGTCGCAGCGAACTTGTTTTGCTCGGTTTTGCACACCGTCGACGATGCCGGAACTGCGATGACGCAGTCACTCTGCGGCACCATCTGGCACGTGAGCACGAGACCGCCAGCTTTCTCGTCGTCGCTCAACGCGTCCTCAATGTAGTCATCGCCCAGGTCGTAGCAGCCACTCTCGGCGCGGCACTTGCAGGTGCCACACACGCCGTCGGAGCAATCCATCGGCAGGTTAATCTTGGCGCGAAACGCGGCATCGAGAACCTTTTCGCCGGCCTTGCATTCGACAAAGCGGGTTACGCCGTCTTCAAAGTTCAGTGCGATGTTGTAGCTGGACATGTTACCTCCTGCGTCCTTTCTCATTCCATCCGGTGGCATCAGACGTGGTAGACGTCCAGCACCTGCCGGATATAGTCGTTCTTAAGCACAATCTTCTTGCTCGAAATCAGCAACCGGTCGTCAACGTTGCGCAAGGTGACGTAGGCGGTGCCGAAATACTGATCCGTGACCTTGTAACGATGGCTCAGCGTGTTGAAGTTGTATCGAACGTCGACTTCGTTATCCCGCTCCGCCAGCACTTCGACATTAGTGACGTTGTGGCTGGTGCGCGGTTCCGGCATCGACGCGCTGCTGCGCTCGGTTCTGATACGGAACACCCGATCTTCCAGGCCGCCGCGGTCCGAGTAGTACATCAGGGAAATTTCGCTTTGCGGGTCTTCGGTAAGCTTGTCATCGTCATCCCAGGCAGGCATCCAGTAGGTGACGTCTGCTGTGTAGCAGGCCAACCACTCGTCCCACTGACGGTCATCCAGAAAGCGCGCCTCTTGATAGAGCGCGCTACAGACCTTTTGATAGCCGATGCTCATACCGCTGCCTCCGCCTGTTCTTTGCGCAGGGCTTCGCGCATCACCCGCACCCAATATTCGTGTTGAACCACAAAGAGACCTTCATCTTCGCTGCGCTCGCCAGATATCAGTGGGTTCAATCCCATGCCCTTCGCGTTCGCGTCAGGTCCGTGGACCCACAACGGTGCGCCGCGCGACATGTCGTTCCACATCGACGTCGTGCTGGCGTAGCCCGCCTGGCATGCACGGAACTCTTCGAGGTCGTCGCTGGTGCCCATGCCCGAAACGTTGAAGAAGTCTTCGTATTGACGAATGCGGATCGCGCGGCTTTCTGCGCTTTCGCCCTTCGGTGCGAAGCAGAAGATGCTGACCTCTGTCTTGTCGACACTGATCGGACGGACGACACGAATCTGGGTACTGAACTGATCCATCAGGAACACGTTCGGATACAAGCACAGGTTTCGTGTCTGATTCACGATGTACTTCGCCTTGTCTTCGCCGACACGAGCCGCGATTTCGTCGCGATGTTGATAGACAGGACGCACTTCAGGATTCATCGTGTTGGTCCAAAGGAGAATATGGCCATGCTCGAAGCCATACACACCGGCAACCGACTTGCTCCAACCGTTTGCATCGACGGCCTTGGTGCCTTCGACATTGCGGCGGCCCATCGTTGCGGCATAGTTCCAGTGCACGGTGCTGACGTGATAGCCGTCACAACCGTTTTCCATCTGCATCTTCCAGTTGCCGTCGTAGATGTACGAAGAGTTGCCTCGCAACACTTCGAGACCATCCGGCGCCTGCGAGACGATTTGGTCAATGATGACTTTCGTCTCGCCGAGATAGTCCTCGAGCGGCATCACATCTTCGCTAAGGCTACCGAACAGGAAACCCCGATAGTTCTGGAAGCGCGCAACCTTCTTCAGGTCGTGCGACCCGTGTTTGTTGAACTGCACCGGATACTCGGTGGTCTTCTCGTCCTTTACCTTCAGCAGCTTGCCGGCGTTCGAGAACGTCCAGCCATGGAACGGGCAGGTGAAGCTGCCCTTGTTGCCGTGCTTGCGACGGCACAGCATGGCGCCCTTGTGGGCGCACGCGTTGATGACCGCGTGCAACTCACCGGCCTTGTCACGCGTGATGACAATTGGCTGACGGCCAATCCACGTCGTGTAGTAATCGTTGATGTTCGGTACCTGGCTTTCGTGCGCGAGGTAAACCCAGTTGCTCTCGAAGATGTGCTTCATCTCGAGCTCGTACAAATCGGCGTTCGTGAAGATGTCGCGGCGACAACGGAAGACACCGTTCTCCTTGTCGTCCTGGACGGCGTTGCTCAGCAAATCGTCCAGTTGCCGTGCTTTATCGATAGTTGCGGACATGAGTCGTCTCCCTATGCGAGCTTCGTAGTCAAGCCCTTGGCATCGGTTCAGATATTTCGTGCGTGGAAGTTGGCGGCCTGGCGAGAGAGGCCGCCGCGCGACAGGTTACGCCGTGGCGGAGGCGCGAGGGCGATTCACAAGCTGGTTGTCCTTGCCTTGCACCAGCGGAGTCAACTCGATGTTGAATTCGATTTCCTTATACGCATCGCCCTTGAGGCCGAGTGCGGCACCGCCCGTCTTCTCGACAACGTGCGGCACAAGTTCTTCGCGAGTCGCATAAGCGAAGTCATCCCAGATCAGCGGATCGCCTTCGATATTGATCTGCGTCGTGAGCTTGCGCGTCTTGTCGCTCGTGACGAAGAAGTGCACGTGCGCCGGACGGTTGCCGTGGCGGGCGATCACGTCAAGCAACTGTTGCGTGGCGCCTTGCGGCGGACACCCATAGCCGACGGGCATCAGCGTGCGGAACTCGTACTTGCCGTCGGCCCCGGTCTTTACCGCGCCGCGAAGGTTGAAATCGTCTTGCGCGCCGGTCGGATCGAAGTGCGAGTAGAAGCCCTTGGAGTTGGCGTGCCAGCATTCGACAACCGCATCGGCCACGGGCTTGCCGTCCGGTCCGGTCACCGTGCCACGGATGATGAGCGGACCCGCGTCTTCGTCGGCATTGAGATCAATCTTGGAGACGCCATCACGTACCGGGGCGCCAGCCACATACAACGGGCCTTCGATCGTGCGCGGCGTGCCGCCGTGGATGTCAGCTTCACGGTCCTCTGCATCCATGCGGATGTCGAGATACTTCTCGAGACCAAGGCCGGCGGCCAAAAGAGCCGCCTCACCATCTTGTCCAAGCTTGTTGAAGTAATTCACACCGGCCCAAATCTCGTCGGGCGTCATGTCCAAGTCGTCGATGGCCTTGAAGAGGTCGCTCAGCAGACGATGAGTAATCTGCTTGGTGCGAGCGTTGCCATCCTGGCTTCCCAAATTGGCAGCGGCCTTCAGCAGGTCCTGCACTTCCTTCGAGTCGAACACTTTGACACTCATGTCTGCTCCTAAACTTTCTGTGTTTTGCTGGGGTAAACCCTCGTTTCAGGTGGATCTGAATTTACTCAGAAGGTATGATCCGGCCTTAAAACAGAGCGTGATGGCAGAATAGAGGACGGCAAACTGGTCAGTCCAACACCGTTTTAGTATCGGATCATATCCCGGAGGTATCATATGGAGCTGCGACATCTTCGCTACTTTGTAGCGGTTGCCGAGGAACGCAACTTCACGCGCGCAGCCAAGCGGCTCCACATCGCGCAGCCGCCGTTAAGCCGCCAAATACAGCAGCTCGAAGAAGCGCTGGGGGTACTGCTATTCGAACGGAGCTCCCGTCCGCTCAAGCTCACCGAGACCGGCAAGTTTTTTTACTCGCACGCGGTGAATCTGATTGCGCAGACGAACGAGTTGGAGTCGATGACGCGTCGCGTGGGCAACATCGAGCGCAGTCTGTCTGTCGGTTTTGTGGGATCCACGCTCTACGGCATGCTGCCAAAGATCATTCGGCGATTCCGAGACGAAAACAAGTCGGTCGAGCTCAGCCTCCACGAGATGTCGACGATGGACCAGATTCGCGCGCTCAAGGACGGACGCATCGATGTAGGCTTCGGCCGGATTCGACACGAGGATGCGAACATCCGTCGGGTGACTCTCCGCGAGGAGAAAATGATCGTTGCACTTCCCGTCGGTCATCCGCTCTCGACGTCGAAGCCGATACTCGCGCTTCGGGACCTCATCTACGAAACACTCATTGTTTTCCCCAAGGCACCAAGGCCAAGCTTCGCGGACCAGGTTCTGTCGGCTTTCCAGGAGCGAGCCCTTGCGCCTCGCCGCATCTATGATGTCCGCGAATTGCAGATCGCATTGGGGCTTGTCGCGGCAGGAGAAGGGATAGCAGTCGTGCCAAGCAGCGTCTATGGGCTGAAGCGCGACGACGTGAGCTACATGGAACTGGATGACCCTACCCTCACGTCGCCAATCATCATGAGTATGCGTGCGATGGATGAGTCGCGTGACATCAAAGAAATGTTGGAACTGATTTATCGACTCTACGAGGAAGAGGGAATTCCCTATGTGCCTCGCACGGACAAGGGGTCGTAGAACGGTCATACCTCTGGGGGGGTATGATGGTCTTGGACAGCCGAAGATTGCCGGCGCAAAACTCCAACCTTCACCTGCGTTCAAGCGACGGCTTTGAGGGCATTGGTGAAGACGGGTCGAACAGGACGCGACGATGCACGCGCCGGCCACAGTAGAGGGCCCAACTGCGCCGCTGACATGCATCCCCGGAAAAGAGCATAACGCCGCTCCCCGGGTAGACCAAGCCGTGATGATAAGTTGCTTCTGCCCAGCTAAAAGCGACAGTTGGTATGTTTATATGCCGCCGATCCAGAACCAGGACACTATGCTTGAGGAAGCTCCGTGTGCTGCAACACCCATTCCACCGCGCGCGCCAGGAAGGGCGACGTGTCGCCGGCCCGCATGCTCATGATCACAGGCGAGACGAAACCAGGTGCTTCAATGGGGTAATAACGCACGTCGTCGCGGTGCAAGCGTTGTACGGAGGCCGGCACCAAGGTGATGCCCAGACCGGCGGCGATTAGCCCCAGGGCGGTTTGCAGTTCATTCGCTTCCTGGACCACGCGCAACTGCAGCCCGCGGGCGCGAAAGAGTGAAAGCAGATGATCCGCGTAGCTGGGCCTTGGTCGCGCAGGGTAAAGCACAAACGGCCGCCGGGCCAACGCTTCCGGCGTGAGTGCGTCGTCACCTCGAATCTCGACGGCAGCCGGCAACGCCGCGATTAACGGCTCGTTCATGACAACCGTTTGCGTGATGCCGGGATCGTTCAACGCAATGCGGCCAAAACCAAGGTCAATGCGCCCGGCCTTGAGTGCGGTCGCTTGCTGAACCGTGATCATTTCGCTGAGCCCGACTTCCACTTGGCTATCGGCACCCCGTAGTTCCCGAATCAGCTCTGGCAAGAAGCCGTACAGCACCGACGGCACGAAGCCAATGCCAAACCAGCGCTTTTCGTTGCGGCCGATACGCCGCGTGGCCTCGATCGTTTCCTCGAGCCGCTGGGTCATTTGTAGCGACTGCTCCAACAAGAATCGCCCAGCCTCGGTCAGGCGCATTCCGCGACCGACGCGGTGAAATAGATCCACGCCGATTTCATCCTCGAACTGGCGGATCTGGCGGGACAACGGCGGCTGGGCCATATGCAAGATCGAAGCCGCCCGCGTCACATTTAACTCCTGAGCGACGGTCTGGAAATAGCGTAAGTGGCGAAGCTCCATATCGGACCCCAGAAATACCTGTACGGTATGCTATCAGACACGAATGGTCTTGGACACCCATACGGTTGAGACGCATACTCAGAGGCAACTCAAATTGCACCGACAAGGTATCGAATGACCCATGCAACGGTTACGGCAGTCGAAGCCATCCTGGTCGATCTACCGACCATCCGCGCACACCAGCTCGCCATGGCGACCATGCAGCAGCAGACGCTGGTTATCGTGCGGCTGCAGTGCAGCGACGACATTGAAGGTATCGGCGAGGCCACTACTATCGGTGGCCTGTCCTACGGCGACGAAAGTCCCGAAGGCATCAAACTCACCATCGACACCTACCTGGCCCCGGCGCTGGTCGGCCAGGACGCCTCCAACGTGCATGCGGCCATGGCGCGCCTGAACAAGGTGGCGCGCGGCAACCGCTTCGCCAAGTGCGCCCTTGAAACCGCATTGCTGGATGCCCAGGGTAAGCGCCTCGGCGTGCCGCTGGCCACGCTGCTGGGTGGCGCCGTGCGCGACACGCTGCCGGCGCTATGGACCCTGGCCAGTGGCGATACCGGGCGCGATATCGCAGAGGCCGAGCAACTGCTGGAAGCCCGCCGCCACAACACCTTCAAGCTCAAAATCGGCCGCCGTGCCGTGCGCGACGACGTGGCCCACGTGGCCGCGATCAAGCGCGCGCTGGGCGAGCGTGCCCGCGTGACCGTTGACGTGAACCAGGCCTGGAACGAAGCCGAGGCCGCCACCGGCATCGCCATGCTGGAAGCTGCCGGCATCGACCTGATCGAACAACCCACGCCGCGTGAACAGCGTGCCGCGCTGGCCCGGCTGGCCGCCCGTTTTGTCGTGCCGATCATGGCCGACGAGGCGGTGTGCGGGCCGGAAGACGCGATGGAGCTGGCACGCATCGGCGGTGCCGACGTGTTTGCCCTGAAAGTCGCCAAGTCCGGCGGCATCTTCGGCATGCTGCGCACCGCGGCCGTGGGCGACGCCGCTGGCATCGCGCTCTATGGCGGCACCATGCTGGAAGGCAGCGTGGGCACCATCGCCGCCGCGCACGGCTTCTGCACCCTGCCGCAGCTCGCGTGGGGTACGGAACTGTTCGGGCCGCTGCTGCTCAAGGACGATATCGTCACGGCGCGCCCGGAGTACCGGGATTTCGCGCTGCACCTGCCGCAGGGGCCGGGCCTTGGGCTCGCGCTGGACGAGGACAAGCTGGCGCACTATCGCCGCAAGCAAGGCTGAAATCAGCCTCCCACAACACGATCGGAGAAACGCTCATGCTTTATCTGGTACGAATGGACGTCAACTTGCCGCACGACATGCCTGCGGCCCAGGCCGATGAGATAAAGGCGCGCGAGAAGGCCTACGCACAGGACCTGCAGCGCCAGGGCAAGTGGCAGCAGCTCTATCGCGTGGTGGGCGAATACGCCAACTACAGCATCTTCGATGTCGAATCCAACGACGAACTGCACACGCTGCTGGCCGGCCTGCCGCTGTTCCCGTATATGAAGCTTGCGGTCACGCCGCTGGCGAAGCATCCGTCATCGATACGCTGAACGAATCAATCACGAGACAGGACGGAGACAAATGAAATCCCTGCTGCAGCAGCTGTTCTCGCAGCCATTGACCAAACCTGAGGCCCGCACCGGCGCCGCCGCGCTGATGCTCGCCCTGGCCGCGGCCAGCGCGCCCGCCCACGCCGCGTGGCCCGACCACCCGATCCGCTGGATCGTGCCGTTCCCCGCCGGCGGCGCGATGGACAATATCGCGCGCACGCTGGGTGAAGATATGTCGCGCACGCTCGGTCAAGCCATCGTGGTGGAAAATCGCCCCGGCGCCGGCGGCAACATCGGCGCGGAGCTGGTGGCGCGCGCGCCGGCCGACGGCTACACCGTGATCATCGTGGCCAACGGCATGGCGGTGAATCCCGCCCTGTACGGCAAGCTCGGCTACGACCCGGTGAAAGACTTTGCCCCCGTGTCGCTGCTGGCTGTGGTACCCAATGTACTGGTGGCGAGCAAGGCCAAGACGCCAGTGAAGACGGTTGCGGAGGTGGTGGCCAATGCCAAGGCGCGGCCGGGCAAGTACACCTATGCGTCGGCGGGCAATGGCACCTCGATCCACCTAGCAGGCGAGTTGTTCACTTCCATGGCGGGCGTCGACCTGCTGCACGTTCCCTACAAAGGCAGTGGACCGGCCATGACCGACCTGCTTGGCGGCCAGGTCGACTACATGTTCGACAGCATCACCTCGGCAAAGCCGCATATCGATTCCGGCAAACTCACCGCCATCGCGGTAACGACCACCAAGCGCTCGACGGCGCTGCCCAATGTGCCTACCGTAGCCGAGTCCGGGTTGGCTGGCTATGAGCTATCGCCGTGGTTCGCCGCCTTTGTTCCGGCACGCACGCCTTCCGCCGCCATTGAGAAGCTGAACCAAGCCATGCTCGATGCGCTACGCAATCCTGCCGTGCAGAAACGGCTGGCGGCGATTGGCGCGGAGCCGATTGGCAGTACCCCGGCAGCACTACGCGACCACCTGGCGCGTGAGACCGCCAAGTGGGGCGAGCTAATCCGGGCGCGCGGGATCCGCGCCGATTGATCTCCAGTGCAGTCTGAGCCTAGTGCGATGATGCTCGGTAATGCGACCACGCAACGCTTCTCGCAATTTGGCAATGCCTCTGTCGGGCGTTGCCGAGGGCCAGGGCGGCAAGTCGCTCGGGGAAAACCATATCCATCGTCAGGAGCGCGAAGGACGGGACACCGCCGTTCTGCTGAGGCGGGTCAGGTCACACCCAACCGCTCTCGCATGCGACTGGGCACGTCGCGGGCCTCTCGATCGGGAGGCGCAGATTGTCGGTCTGCACGGCCTCCTCCGTAGCAGCCGGTGCGCTCGAAAATGCGACAAGGCGCACTTCATGAACTCAGCAATTGTTTTCCCGTTTTCAGCGATCGGTGCTGAGATCATCCATGCAAGTCTGCCTGGACAGCCAGTATTGGGCTGACCTCGCTCGGGTCGGAACGGAAATGGGGCCGGCAGGTTCTTTGCTGTCGGGATCATGCGTTTCGTCAAGTCGAAGGCCTCGTTTGTGAATTGTGAATTCCAATGTCACCGCTGTCGCCCTACTGTATTTGGCACGCCTATGGTGCAAATCTAATAAAAGGCGGCGCACGCTTTGGCGTGATCAACTAGGGAGACGACGATGAAGCAAGGCCTTGAAATGCTGCGGCTGGCAGTCGCCAGGCTGGTATTGGCGACAGCCGGGATGACGGGGGCCGTTGGCGTGGCGGCGTTGGCCGACCCGGGCGCTGCGCTGGCGGCATATCCCGACAAGCCGATCCGGCTGATCGTGCCTGCGGCAGCGGGTGGTACCACGGATATCGCGTCGCGTCTGGTTGGCAAACGCATGGCCGAACTCCTGGGCCAGCCGGTAGTGGTAGAAAACCGTGCCGGCGGCGCCGGCATCATTGGCGTGCAGGCGCTCAAGCAATCTGCCCCCGACGGCTACACCCTGATGATGGGCAATATCGGACCCAATGCGATCAACTATAGCTTGTACCGACAACTGCCCTATCGCGCGGAGGACTTTGCGCCGGTCAGCATGGTGGTGTCGGTACCCAACGTTCTTGTGGTCAATGCTAATGTGCCCGCGCGTACGGTGGCCCAGCTGGTAGCGCTGGCCAAGGCCCAGCCCGGCAAGCTTTCCTTCGCCTCGTCCGGCACTGGCCAGTCAGTCCATTTGTCCGGGGAACTGTTCCGCAATCGCACCGGTATTGACATTATCCATGTGCCCTACAAGGGCGCGGCACCGGCCGTGGCCGACTTGGTCGCCGGCCAGGTAACCATGATGGTGGATAATCTCCCCAGCTCCCTGCCTCATATCCAGTCGGGCAAATTGCGTGCTCTGGCCGTGACCAGCGCGAGCCGCGTCCGCGAGCTGCCCGACGTGCCTACCATGAAGGAGGCCGGTTTGGACGACTTCCAGGTGACTGCGTGGTTTGGCCTGGTGGCCCCGGCAGGCACGCCGCCGGCCGTGATCGACCGGCTGCAGAGGACCGTGGCTATCATCCTCGCCGAGCCCGAGGTCAAATCACGCCTGGCTGATCTGGGCGGCGTGCCCGGTGGTGATACGCCCACGCATTTCGGAAACTTCATCAAGAGCGAGCGCGAGCGCTGGGCACGCGTGGTCAAGGAAACCGGTATTCCGCTCCAATAAGCCTGCAATCGATCGCTGAGCCTCTTTGAGAGAGAGGCATAAGCGGCAAAACTGCACACCTGGCGCACCGTGAGAACCGCAACAGGCCGGCAGCTTAAGGCAACGCGAAGATCGAACGCGACCAACGTCGAGCAGGAGCTGGCCGGCCCCTTCTGCTGGCCAAACCTTCCTGCTCAAGTGATCGGGGGGCTTAGCTCCTCCCGCTTGCTCTTGGCCTTGCGAGACCCGTTTGGGCAGCGCCTCGCCGCATCGGCACCTCCAACGCAGCCACACACTCCCCGCCACGACGAGCATGCTTCGCTGCGCGCTGTACTGTTCTGGCTTCAGCCGCCCCCCTTTTTCCCAGACTCGAATGCATAGCAGCTTCCAAATGCGCCTTGCACTCGCAGGGGCTATCCCCCTGTTCGCATCAAGTCCTTCTCCCAAGGCAAGCCCTGCTCGAATTTGCATTTCAGAAAGTCAATAAATGCTCGCAACTGCGGCGGCGTGTATCGGTTAGGGAGCGTGATCGCATACAGTGTGCTGCCAGGCGAACGGGTTAGCCTATATTCGTTTAGGACGGTTTCCAGCCTACCGCTTTGCAGATGTTCTACTGCGACATACGAAGGCAGCAAGCCAATGCCGAGCTTTGCCGCAGCCATTTCGCCAAGGAAACCATAGTCCGAGCACTCCAAATGCGGTTGGATGGAAACCCTGTGCACGAGGTCACTGCCTGCTCGCACATATTCCAGCCCCACACGTGTGCGCACGCCAAGGCAGGTATGAGACGCCAAATCTTCCGGCGTGACCGGTCGACCATGCCGCTCCAAATACTCGGGATTCGCGCATAGCATCCATTCGATCGGCCCGAGGGCACGCGCCACACAATGTTCTCCGGGGTCATTGGTGACCCGCAAAGCCAGGTCGAGATCATTTTCCATCAGGTCCACGGCACCGCCTTTGAAGCTCACCGACAGCGATACCTTGGGATACAGATTGCAGAACTCGGCGAACATAGCGGTCAAGTACAGTCGGCCGACCGCCGGTGGACAACTCACACGCAATGGACCGCGGATGGAAGTGCCGAAGGTGTGCAGTAGTTCGTCCGCGCGCTCTACCTCGGCGCGGATGACGGCGCATTGCGCGTAAAACGCCTCGCCTATTTCCGTCAGACTCATGCGGCGCGTGCTCCGCCGTACGAGCTGCGCCTCCACATCGCGCTCCAGCTTACGGATGCGCCGGCTGACATTGGAGCGGTCAATGCCAAGCTTGAGCGAAGCATTCATGAAGCTGCCAGATTCCACAACCGTGGCGAAAAACAAGTAAGCGTCGAGTTCCATGGCTTGAGCAGCGATTGGTGCGCTGCGCGCAACGCACCTGTGCGCAAGCGCAGGCTTACGTGCCTGAAAAGTGGATGCAATACTCTCCCAAAGCCCGATTTGCTTGTTAAAAAGGCGGAGGAGACATGAAGCGGATCATACCCGCGCTACTGCTTTGTAGTGCGACAATCGCAACGAATGCGCAGGCCGAGTATCCCGTCAGGCCCATCACGCTAGTGGTGCCTTTTCCCGCCGGCGCAACGACGGATACAGTGGCCCGCGTGGTCGGCCAGGCGGCATCGGCCCAGCTTGGCCAGCCCATCGTGATCGACAACAAGCCAGGCGCGGAAGGGCAAGTGGCCGCGCAGGAGGTGGCCCGAGCGACACCGGACGGCTACCGTTTGCTGCTCGCCACGTCGGGCAACCTGTCGTTGGTGCCGGCGTTGCGCAAGAAGCCGCCCTACGACGTGCTGACCGATTTCACGCCCATCGCCGATGTCGGTCGCTTCGGCTTTTTCCTGTACGTGAACCCTGCCGTCCCGGCCAGCAACCTGAACGAGTTCCTCGCCTACGCCAAGGCCAATCCCGGCAAGCTGAGTTACGGCACCGGCAACAACACCGGCGTGGTCGCGTTCTCGCACTTCAAGACACTCACAGGCATCGAGCTGACCCAGGTGCCCTACAAGGGCGAGCCGCCGGCCATGCTGGATCTGATCGCCGGCCGCACCCAGGCCATGATCGGTACGACCATCGGCGCGTCCTATCTGCGCGAGGGCAAACTGCGCGCACTGGTCTCCATCAATGCCCAGCGAAACAGCCTGCTTCCCGATGTGCCGACGCTGCGCGAGGCAGGCATGCAGGATTTGGAGATCATGCCGTGGGCGGGTCTGGTCGGACCGGCGGGCATGCCCAAGGACGTCGTGGCCCGTCTGAACCAGGCATTCGTTGCCGCCATGAACAATCCGAAGGTACGCGAACAGATGGACCGGCTGGGCTTTCCGTTGACGCCTTCTTCACCTGAAGCGTTCGGTCGTCTGATCAAATACCAACTGGCGGTCCATGGCCGCCTGGTGAAGGACGCCGGGCTGCAGCCAGAATAACTGCACGTACCGCAAAGGAGAGAGTTAATGGTTGCCTCACTGCAATATGGCGAAGACCGGTTCGACGGCGCTGAGATCGAGCGCCGCGCCGCGCAGGTTGCCGGCGGCCTGGCTGCCTTGGGCGTGGGAGAGGACGATGTCGTGGCCATCGTGCTTCGCAACGCGCCCGCGATGTTCGAGATCACGCTGGCATGCAACCGCGTCGGCGCATATCACTGTCCGGTGGACTGGCGGTTCACCGTGGATGAGCTGGGCTATATCCTGCAGGACAGCGGTGCCTGTGTGCTGTTCATCGAGGCGGACCTGTTAGCAACATTGCGTGCCGCGATCCCGGAAGGGGTGCGCGTACTGGCGGTCACGCCAGAACCGTTGGCCGTGCAGGCTTATCCCTCTTCGCGCGTTACCGGCGAAGTGCCGGCAGACGTCCTTCGCTATGAAGCATGGCGCAGCGCACAGGCCGCGTACAGCGGTCCGTCGTGCTGGCCGCGCGGGCGCTTCGCCTATACCTCCGGCACGACTGGACGTCCAAAAGGCGTGCGGCGCCTCGAGCAGGGCCTGCATCCAGAGCAGCCGCGCCTGCTGCGCGATACCGTCAAGGCCGTGTTCGATTTTTCCGCGGAGGCACGCGTGTACCTGTCCGCGCCGCTCTATCACGGCGCGCCCAATCTCTACGGCGTGCAGGCCATGCTGGCAACCGGACTGGTCGTGCTGGATCCCCGCTTCGATGCCGAAACCACGCTGCGCGCCATCGAGCGCCATCGCATCACGCACCTGTACCTGGTGCCCACCATGTGCGTACGCCTGCTGGCGTTGCCGCAACACGTGCGCAACCGCTACGACCTGTCCTCCGTGCGCTTCGTCGCCTGTACAGGCGCGCCCTTTTCCGTTGCCATCAAGCAGGCCATGATCGATTGGTGGGGGCCAGTGATCAATGAATCGTATGCGTCCAGCGAAATGGGCATGATCACCGTGATTTCGTCCGCGGACGCCATCCGCAAGCCCGGGTCGGTCGGCCGGCCTGTGAGCGAGGCTGAGGTGCGCATCTACAGCGACGCGGGCTGCCGCCTCGGCACAGGAGAAGTTGGCAACATCCATGTGCGCCAGCCTGCCTATGCGGACTTTACCTACCACAATCGCCCTGAGGCACGCGCCGCGATAGATTGCGAAGGACTGGCATGCGTGGGCGACATGGGCTACGTCGATACCGACGGCTTCCTGTTCATCTGCGACCGCAAGAGCGACATGGTGATCTCCGGCGGTGTGAACATCTACCCGGCCGAAATCGAAAACGCACTGTCCGGCATGCCGGGTGTGGTGGACTGCGCGGCGTTTGGCGTGCCCCATGAAGAGTTTGGCGAAATGGTCGTGGCAGTGGTACAGCCTGCCGACGGCGCGCAACTGGATCCGGAGGGAATGCGTGTGTGGCTGAAAGAGCGGCTCGCCGCTTACAAGGTGCCAAAGGTGATCGAACTGCGCACCGAACTGCCGCGCCAGGAAAGCGGAAAGCTCCACAAGCGCAAGCTGCGCGATGGCTATTGGCAGCATGCCGGGCGCAGGATCTGAACAAGCGTCAGCAAGTGTAGGGATGAACAACAATCAACACGCTGCGAATGCAGCAATATGGGAGGCCGCATGAAGGCGAATCTGTGGAGCCTGATCGACGCGCACCTGGCAGAGCACCCTGATGCGGTCGCATTCATAGAGGGTGAGCGTGCCATCACCCATGCAGAGTTCGATCTGCTGTGCCGTCGCACAGTCGCCTGGTTGGACGCCCAGGGTATCGGCAAGGGAGACCGGGTAGGTGTGTGGCTCGTCAATCGCATCGAATGGCTGGCGCTGTTCTTTGCGCTGGTGCGCGTCGGCGCGACGCTGGTGTCGGTCAACACGCGCTATCGTAGTGAAGAGGTGAGCTACCTCATCGAAAAGAGCGGCGCCCGCCTGCTGGTGCTGCAACCGGGCTTTCGAAAGATCGACTTCTCCGGGATTCTCGATGCCATGGATCCCGCCTCGCTGCCCACGCTGCAAGCCATCGCGGTGGTGGATGCCAGTCCGGCAACGCCCGCCCGTCTGCTAGGCCGCCCGGTGGTGCCTTTCGATTTGCATATGCGCGAGCCGGTGCAAGGGCTGGATGAATCCGATCCCAATGCCTGCGCCATTTTGTTCACGACCTCGGGTACCACCAAAGGCCCCAAGCTGGTGATGCACCCCCAACGCACGCTCGTCGATCATGCCTGGCGTTGTGCAGACGCTTATGGCATGGATGCGGATGGTGCGGTCATGCTGGCCATGCTGCCGTTCTGCGGCGTATTCGGGCTGAATGGCGTGCTGGCGGCGTTCGCGGGGGGCGCGCCCGTGGTACTGCTCGAGACGTTTGAGGGGCCTCAGGCCGCCAGGCTGCTGGCTGACCAGCGTGTCACGCACACATTCGGCAGCGATGAGATGTATCGCCGCATCCTGGACACGGCACCGGCGGACCGGCCATTTCCGGCCGCGCGGCTATTCGGCTTCGGTGCATTTACTTCAAGCTTCTCCGAATATGCCAGCGAGGCTTGCGTACGGGGCATTCCACTCGCAGGGCTGTACGGATCGAGCGAAGTCCTCGCATTGTTTTCCTGCCAGCCGATGACGCTGCCGGTGCAGGCGCGCATCGAAGGAGGCGGCCTCCCGGTGGCACGGGGCGAGGCCACCGTGCGCATCCGTGATGTCCAGACGGGGGAGTTGCTGCCTGCTGGACAGTCCGGCGAGATTGAGATCAGCGCACCGAGCTTGTTCCTGGGGTATGACCACGATCAGGACGCCACCGCTGAAGCGATACGTCCCGACGGCTTTTTCCGAACTGGAGACCTTGGTCATCTACGCGCCGACGGCACTTTCGTGTATGAAACGCGCATGGGCGATGCGATTCGCCTGGGCGGGTTCCTGGTCAACCCGGTCGAAATCGAGGCCGTGCTCAAGCGCTTCGAGGGTGTCGCCGATGCGCAAGTGGTCGCCGTGGAAATCGATGGGCAGACCCGCGTGGTCGCTTTTCTGATCCTCACTGACGGTGCCCGGCTAGCCGAGGCCGATGTCATGGCCCAGATGCGCGCCCAAGTGGCGCCGTTCAAAGTGCCCGCGCGTGTCTGGTTCGTCGATGCCTATCCGGTCACGCTGAGCTCCAACGGCGTGAAGACCCAGCGCAACAGGCTGCGCGATCTGGCACTGGCGCGGCTGGCGGAACCTGTCCCGGCCGCCGGCGCGTGAACCCCTTCCGGAAAAATTTCATGCCGACTACGCTTTATTTCGAGGATTTCCTTCGCGGGCAGGTGTTCGAGAGCACTGGCCGCACCATCACCGAGACCGACCTGACGATGTTCTCAATGCTGTCTGGAGACTGGAATCCGATCCATGCCGACGCGGAATTCGCCAGGGGCACGCGCTTCGGACAACGTGTGGTCCACGGTGCGCTAGGCATCGCACTGGCCACCGGCATGCTGCATCAGCTCGGAGTCTTTGACAAATCAGCCGTGGCCATGATGTCGCTGCAGAACTGGACCTTCGCGGCCCCGATTTTCGTTGGCCAGACGCTGCGGCTCAGAATGGAGATCCTAGAAACAGAGGCCGGCACCAGCAAGCGCGTAGGGCGCGTGAACCGGCGACTGCAGTTAATCGACCAGACCGGTGGCGTGATCCAGGACGGCACGACCGACGTGCTGGTGCTCAAGCGCGACGCCCAGGCAGCCTGAGCGCGCGCCACATCGCCGCTCTCCCCTTGATCCGTTTCAGCGGGGTATCCGATCGCAGAATCGGGGCTCCTGTCCGCGACCGCCCGTGCGGTGGCGCATTGCAACCCCAGACGAACACCAGGAGACACCATGCAATCCCTGATCAGACTGACCGGCATGCTGGTCGCCCTAACGGTTGCCGGCACCGCAGCGGCACAGAGCTTCCCGAGCAAGCCGGTGACCATCGTCGTGCCGTACTCGGCCGGCGGGCCGGTGGACAGCTTCGTGCGAGGGCTCACGCCACGGCTTGCCGATGCGTGGAAGCAGCCGGTGGTGGTGCTGAACAAGCCTGGCGCCAATGAAATCATCGGCGCCGAGTTCGTCGCCAAGAGCGCGCCGGACGGCTACACGCTGTTTGCTGGCACGGAAGCTGCGCTAACCATGAACCAATTCCTGTACAAGAAGCTGCCGTACAGCCCAGACAAGGACTTTGCCGAGGTGTCGCGACTCGTGGCACTACCGTTGGTGTTCTTCGTGCCGAAGACCTCGCCCGCCAATTCACTCAACGAGTTCATCGCGCTCGCGAAGAAGGTTTCGGCAAGCAAGCCGATGACCTACGGCTCCTCTGGCGCCGGCGGCATCGCGCACCTACCCATGGCGATGTTCACGCATAACGAGAATCTGACCATGGTGCACGTCCCTTACAAGGGTGCCGCGCCACTGATCCCAGAAGTGATCTCAGGGCAGATCGATGCCGCCGTGCTCGGCGTCTCGGTGATCGAGCAGCACGTCAAGTCGGGCGCGCTCAAGGCCCTCGCCGTCTCGGCGGGCACGCGCTCGGCGGCGCTGCCCGATGTGCCCACCTTCAAGGAGTTAGGGATCAAGGAGATCAATGCGGTCTTCAATATCGGCCTTGTGGCGCCGCATGGCACGCCGACCGCGCTAGTGGAGAAGATTTCCTCTGACGTCAGCCGCATCGTCCAGTCTCCAGACTTCCGGAGAAAGTATATCGATGCGTTCTCCTATGTCGCGGTGGGCTCCACACCAGCGGCCTTCAAGGATTTTCTGGCACAAGACCGAAGAATCCAGAGCGAACGCGTGAAACTTTCCGGTGTGTCGCTCGATTGAGCCGAACTTAATCAACTCAAGGGAACCACCATCATGGCTACCGCCCCCCATCTGCCTCCCATCCTGCAGAACCTGACCTTGCCAGTGATCTCGTCGCCAATGTTCACGGTGAGCTATCCGGAATTGGTGCTAGCCCAATGCAAGGCCGGCATCGTGGGTTCATTTCCCGCATTGAATGCGCGTCAGCCGGAATTGCTCGATGAATGGCTGACGCTGATGAGGGAGGAGCTCGACACCTTTCGGGCGGCCAATCCCGGCGCGATTGTCGGGCCGCTCGCGGTCAACCAGATTGCCCACACTTCCAATGTGCGGCTGGAACAAGACGTAGCAACGTGCGTGCGCCATCGCGTGCCAATCTTCATCACCTCACTGCGGGCGCCGGTTCGGGAAATCGTCGAAGCCGTCCATTCCTATGGCGGCATTATCTTCCATGATGTGGTCAATCTGCGCCATGCAGAGAAAGCATTGGAAGCTGGTGTTGACGGGCTGATTCTTGTCGCTGCCGGTGCCGGTGGACATGCTGGAACACTGTCGCCGATGGCTTTGGTAGGTGAGGTCCGTCGTCGCTTCAACGGTCCCATCGCGCTGTCCGGCGCTATCGCCACCGGCGATGCAATTCTTGCGGCGCAGGCCATGGGCGCTGACTTTGCCTACATCGGTACGCGCTTCATCGCCAGCGAGGAAGCCAATGCGAGCCCGGACTACAAGCAATCGCTGATCAAGGCCAGCGCGTCTGACATCGTCTATAGCAATTTATTTTCCGGTGTGCACGGAAACTACGTCCGCGAAAGCATCGAGCGTATTGGGTTGGATCCCGATAATCTGAGAGAAGGCGAGAAATCCAAGATGAGCTTTGCGGATGGTCGCTCCAAGCCAAAAGCTTGGAAGGATATCTGGGGCGCCGGGCATGGCGTGGCGCAGATCCATGACATTCCTACCACCTCCGAGATCGTGAGACGACTTAGTCGTGAGTACGTTGCTGCGCGCGATCGTATTGCACGATTGCCCTGATCCCAAGACAAAAGAGCATCGCGCAACACAAGTGCAATCACTGTGACTGCGGTATCCGACTTTCTCGGAACCGTGGGATCTGGTGGAAAGGGCTCGAATCTGAAAAGGCTCTCCCGTCAGATCTGTCTTGCTGACGTCACCTTGAACACTGTCGGTAGTGGCATTCGAACACTCCATTCCGGGCTATATACCCTGCACAGACATGAAGGCGACAATTCAATCGATAGAAGCCATTCTGGTCGACTTGCCTACCATCCGGGTACACCAGCTCGCCATGGCCACCATGCAGCAGCAGACGCTGGTGATCGTGCGGCTGCGCTGCTGCGACGGCATCGAGGGCATCGGCGAGGCCACCACCATCGGTGGGCTGTCTTACGGCGATGAGAGTCCGGAAGGCATCAAGCTGACCATCGACACCTACCTCGCCCCCGCGCTGGCCGGGCAGGACGCCACGAACGTCCACGCCGCTATGACACGGCTGAATAAGGTGGCGCGCGGCAACCGCTTTGCCAAGTCGGCGCTGGAGACTGCGCTACTAGACGCACAAGGCCAGCGCCTCGGCGTGCCGCTGGCCACGCTGCTGGGCGGCAAGGTGCGCGACACCCTGCCGGTGCTGTGGACGCTGGCCTCCGGCGACACCGCGCGCGACATCGAGGAAGCCGAGCGCCTGCTGGCCGAGCGCCGGCACAACACCTTCAAGCTGAAGATCGGCCGCCGCAGCGTGCGTGACGACGTGGCGCATGTCTCCGGGATCAAGCGCGCGCTGGGCGATCGCGCCTGCGTCACCGTCGACGTCAACCAGGCCTGGAACGAGGCCGACGCCGCCACCGGCATCGCCGCGCTGGAAGCCGCTGGCATCGACCTGATCGAGCAGCCCACGCCGCGCGAGCAGCGGACGGCGCTGGCCCGGCTGGCCGCGCGCTTCATTGTGCCGATCATGGCAGACGAAGCCGTCTGTGGGCCGGAAGATGCCATGGATCTGGCTCGCCTCGGTGCCGCCGACGTATTCGCGCTGAAGATCGCCAAGTCTGGCGGCATCTTCGGCATGCTGCGCACCGCCGCCGTGGGCGACGCCGCCGGCATCGCGCTCTATGGCGGCACCATGCTGGAGGGCACCGTGGGCACGATCGCCGCCGCGCATGGCTTCTGCACCCTGCCGCAACTGGCCTGGGGCACCGAGCTGTTGGGCCCGTTGCTGGTGAAGGACGATATCGTCGTGAAGCGCCCCGAGTACCGCGATTTTCGCCTGCACTTGCCCGAAGGCCCGGGCCTAGGCCTCACGATTGATGAAGCCAAACTGGCGCACTACCGTCGAGTCTGATCCCGCACAGTTTCTGAAAGAGGATTGCCATGCTCTATCCGGTCCGTATGGATGTGAACCTGCCGCACGATTTGTCCGTCGGGCCGCCGGACGACCTCAAGGCGCCCGAAAACGCCTACGCCCAGCAGCTGCCGCAAGAAGGCAAGAAAACAAGTGGCAGCAGCTCTATTGCGTCGTCGGCCAATACGCCAACTACAGCATCCTCAACGTGGAATCGAACGACGCCCTGCACACGCTGCAGTTGGGCCTGCCGCTCGTCCCGTACATGACGATCCACGCCGCTAGCAAAGAACCCGTCGTCGATTCGATGAGTGCCGCGCCATTGATTTAGTCCCTGTATTTGAACCTGAACCCTGAGAGGAGACTATGAAGACATTGTTCCAGCGGCGGGGTAGCACCTGCCGCGCAGGCACCGTGGCACTCGCCACAGGCCTTTCGTTTGCACTGGCATTCGCAACTGCGGCCGCGCATGCCGCCTATCCCGACCGCGCCATCCGCTGGGTAGTGCCGTTTCCTGCGGGCGGTGCCATTGACAATATCGCCCGCACGCTGGGAGACGACATGTCGCGCACGCTCGGTCAACCGGTCGTCGTGGAGAATCGGCCTGGCGCCGGCGGCAATATCGGCGCCGAAATGGTCGCGCGCTCGCCCGCCGACGGCTACACAATGATTATCGTAGGCAACGGCATGTCCGTTAACTCCGCGCTATACGGCCAACTGACGTATGATCCTGTCAAGGACTTTGCGCCCGTTTCGCTGCTGGCCGTGGTGTCCAATGTATTGGTCCTCAACAAGAACCGAAGGCAAGAAGGCAGCGTCAAGGAGGTGATCGCCCACGCCAAGGCTTCGCCCGGCAAGTACACGTACGCTTCGGCTGGCAACGGTACTTCTATCCACCTCGCGGCTGCGCTCTTCAACTCGATGGCCGGCATCGACATGCTGCACATCCCTTACAAGGGCAGCGGCCCTGCCATGTCCGACATGCTGGGCGGGCAGGTGGACTATATGTTCGACAGCATCACGTCGGCCAAGCCGCAAATTGACGCCGGTAAGCTACGCGCCATCGCAGTGACCACTGCCAAACGCTCCAGTGCGCTGTTGAACGTGCCGACGGTGGCCGAAGCCGGACTTCCGGGCTATGAGCTATCGCCCTGGTTCGCCGCCTTCGTGCCGGCTAAGACCCCGCAGCCAGTGATCGAGTCGCTGAACCGAGCCATGCTCGAGGCACTGAAGAAACCGGAGGTGCAGAAGCGTCTGGCCTTGATCGGTGCCGAGCCGATCGGCAGCACGCCCTCCGCCCTGCGCGACCACCTGGCGAAAGAAAGCCAGAAGTGGGGCGTGCTGATCCGTGAGCGTGGTATTCGCGCCGACTGACCGCACATCGTGCCTGGTCGACCAAATGGACATTGTTCGGCGACCAGCGCATTTGTTGAAGCTCGCATACGCTGGTTCAGTACCTGATTGCTTGGCTTCAAGCGCGAGCAACTCGCTAGTCGCCAGCTCCGGGATGTACTCCGTCATCGGGCTCTCGGTCCACGCTATGCTCGGCCACGCGCTCAAATGTAAGTGGGAGGCACCCAATGCGCAATGAGACGGGTCATCTGCTGCCACGTTAGGCCGCACTTCTGACTCCGGCGACGCAAAGTGCGGTACCACGGTCGGGCAATGCAAATACGGAAACGGTCTAGCGGCGCTGTCCGTTGCGCGACACCCCGAACTACCGCACATGCCGGATCACCATCGCGCTCAGATACCTCTCTTGCTCCGCGATGGTCTGGTGCATGCGCCTGCGCAGTTGCTCTTTGACCGCCACCAGCTTGGAGCGCATGCGCTTGGCGCTGGTCACCCGCAGGACCGCGAACTTCCCTTTGCGAATCTTCCCGCAGCAATGCGAGAACCCAGGAGGTTTCAATGCGTATTGTTGATTCGCCAAGGCGCTGCGATACCTTGTAGATATCGAATCCAACATTTTCAGTCTTGGACACCCCAAGACTTGTGACTCATACTCTGACACGCATGCGAGTGTGAAATGCACCGCACGCATGAATCTGCCTGAAACCCCTCTTTTGGAATGCAAAATTGGCGGCGGGATGAAGATCACCGATGCTTGACGCCGGCCAATTCGGGCCTTGGCCATACCGCAAAGACAGGTCCCAAGGCGGGCCATCGCAACACCAGAAAAGGAGACACGGCACATGATGCAATCGCGCACCCTCGGCGACCTGAAGGTCACCCGCATCCTCGAATACGCGGGACCCACGCATGATCCCGCCTTCCTCTTCCCGGACATCGACCGCGCCGTGCTCGATGCCAACGCTGACCTGATGGCACCGCACCATTGGATACCACACATGAACAAGCTGATCGTGACGATCCAGTTCTGGGTAGTGCACGCCGGCGACAACATCATCGTGGTGGATACCGGCGTGGGCAACTTCAAGCCGCGCGCCGGCATTGCGCGTATGAATATGCTCAACACGCTGGTGCGCGAGTGGATGATCGCCGCCGGCGCACCACCGGAGAAGGTCACGCATGTGGTGATGACGCACTTGCATGCGGACCATGTCGGCTGGAACACTACCTGGCACGACAACCGCTGGGTACCAACCTTCCCCAATGCGCGCTACTACATCCCCAAGGATGACTTTGTCTTCTGCGACGAGGGTCGCAACAAGGAGCCGGACGTGGTGGATGTGTTCGGCGAGTCCTTTTTTGACAGTGTCATGCCGGTGGTCACGGAAGGCCTGGCAGAAATGATAATGCCCGGGCAGGAGATCGCCGGCTGCCTGCAGGTCGAGCCCGCCTCGGGCCACAGCCCTGGCCAGGTGGTGTTCCGCGTCCGCTCGCGGGGTGAGGAAGCGATTTTCTGCGGCGACATCCTGCACAGTCCGCTGCAAATCGTGCGCCCTGACATGAATTCCGGCTATTGCATCCGCCCCGACTTGGCGCGCAGTACGCGCCTGGCCTTCCTCAACCAGGCCGCTGACCGCGAGGCACTGGTCTTGCCGGTGCATTTCGGCGAGCCCTACTGTGGCTACGTGCGCCGCCAGGGCGAAGGCTTTCGCTTCGAGCCCGCCACCTGGTGACCAATGGTAGCCACGGCACGGCCGCTTTCCCGCCGCGCGCCTACCCGCCCTCGCGGGTATGAGCGTGGCACAGTCAGTTTGTGCGTGAGAACTGTGGCATGGCCGTTCCCTTCGACATCACCGATTTCCGCCTCTTCGTCAATGTAGCGGAGACGCGCAGCCTGACCCGTGGTGCGGAGCGTTCCTTCCTCTCCGTGCCGGCAGTCAGCAACCGCATCAAGAATCTCGAAGACACGCTGGGTGTGCGCTTACTGGAGCGCTCGCCCCAGGGGGTAGCGTTGACGGCGGCCGGCGAGGTTTATCTCCAGCACGCCCGCGTGGTGCTCGCCGAACTGGAGCGGCTCACAGGCAACCTCCAGCCGTTCACTGCGGGCCTTTCGGGGCAGCTCAAGCTGGTGGCCAACACCACGGCCATCACGGAGTACCTGCCACCGGTGATCGGCGACTATCTCGCCAGCCACCCGGACGTGCGCATCGACGTACGTGAGCGCCTGAGCGACGACATCGTCCGCCTGGTGCGCGAAGGTGCCACCGATCTGGGCATCATCTCCGGCAATGTGCCCACCGCGGGCCTGCAGGCGGTGCCCTTCGTCAAAAGCGCGCTGATTCTGGTTGCACCACTCGGCCATCCGCTGCTTGCGCAGCGCGAGGTCTGGTTCGAGCAGTCGCTGGAATACGCCTTCGTCGCGCTGCTCGAAGGCAGTGCCTTCCAGATGTTCATGACGCGTGCTGCCGGCGCGCTGCACAAGCCCATGACCATCCGCGTGCATGTGGCCAGTTACGACGCCATCTGCCGTATGGTCGCCGCCGGGGCTGGCATCGCCATCATGCCAAAGGCCGCGTTCGCGCGCCTCAAGGGCGAGCAGCCGATCGGCGCCTGCAACCTGCGCGATGACTGGGCCATCCGCACCTTCCAGGTTTGCGCGCGAGACCTGGAAGGCCTGTCGAGCTTCGCCCGCGAGTTCGCCAACCGGCTGATCGGCCGCTACGCACCGGGCGGCAGCGCTAGCTAGCTCCCTTGCCTGCTTGCACCTGCCCCGTACCCGCTCGATGTCAGCGCCGAGACCGGCTCGCGCGGGTTCGTTGTCGCCCGCCTTCGCAGATATAGAGATTGACGAGCATAGCGTTCCTCCCGCCGCAAGCAAGCGTGCTGTTGCCCGGCCTCACCACGCCTTAACCCAGCGCTAAGGGAGCTTGCAGAACCCGAAATTGTGAGGCCACCGACTGCATGGCAACCTACTCTCGCAGACAACAAGGACGCGAGACATGATCGATAAGCTTTACAGAACGGCGCGCGAAGCCATGGACGATGTCCCCGATGGCGCCACCATCGCGATTGGCGGATTCGGCGGCGCCGGCATGCCCGACGAACTGATCGACGCTCTGATCGAGCAGGGCGCCAAGGACCTCACGGTGGTCAGCAACAACGCCGGCAACGGTGACACCGGGCTGGCGGCGCTACTCAAGGCCCGCCGGGTACGCAAGCTGGTGTGTTCCTTCCCGCGCCAGCGCGATGCCTACGTATTTGAGGAACTGTACCGCGCCGGCCAGATCGAGCTGGAAGTTGTGCCGCAAGGCACGCTAGCCGAGCGCCTGCGCGCCGCCGGAAGCGGCATCGGCGCCTTCTACACTCCCACCGGTTACGGCACGCTGCTGGCTGAGGGCAAGGAGACCCGCCAGATCGACGGTCGCGGCTACGTACTCGAGTACCCCCTCCCTGTCGATGTCGCGCTGATCAACGCCGCGGCCGCCGACCGCTGGGGCAACCTTATCTATAACAAAACCGCGCGCAACTTCGCGCCCGTCATGGCAATGGCGGCAAGCGAGACGATCGCGGCCGTAGCTCGCGTATGCGAACTAGGCGAGCTAGACCCCGAGGACGTCGTGACGCCCGGGATTTTCGTTAGCCGCGTAGTCCTGCGCGACGGCGCAGTCGCACAAGCTGAAGTCATGCAGGCAGGGTGAGAACGATGGATCAATTGGCAAGAAACATGCTGGCCGCGCGCGTGGCGCGCGACATCCCCGACGGATCGTATGTCAACCTCGGCATCGGATTGCCCACGCTGGTGGCCAACCACCTACCCCGGCACCGCGAAGTCATCCTGCACAGCGAAAACGGTGTGCTCGGGCAGTGGTCGGCCGCGGAGCCGGGACAGGAGGACTGGGACCTGATCAACGCCGGCAAGGAAGCCATCCGCCTGGAGCAAGGCGCGGCATTCTTTCACCACGCCGACGCCTTCGGCATGATGCGCGGCGGCCATCTTGACATCTGCGTGCTTGGCGCGTTCCAGGTATCGGAGCAGGGCGACCTGGCCAACTGGCACACCGGCGCGCCCGATGCCATCCCGGCTGTGGGCGGCGCGATGGATCTGGCCATCGGGGCCCGGCGGGTGTTCGTCATGATGGACCATCTCACCAGGGACGGGGCCAGCAAGCTGCGCCGCCAGTGCAGCTATCCCTTGACCGGCTTGCGCTGCATCAGCCGCGTCTACACCGAACTCGGCACCTTCGCCATCGGCCCGCGCGGCGTGTCGGTCATCGAAACCGTCGGCGACATGTCGCCACAGGCGCTGCAGTCGGTGACCGACGTGGAACTCGACTTCACCACCCTGCTACGGCCCGAATACGCATGACACCGGGCACCGGCGCCGGTGCCTGTTTAAACACAGGGTGCAACGCCGGCCGCCCATCCAGACAGATCGACACAGAGAGGAGACAAACATGATGACTTGGTACAAGACTGGGACACCCCAGCAAAAGAAGACATTCTGGGCCTGCTATTCCGGCTGGGCCCTGGATTCGTTCGACATGCAGATGTTCAGCTTTCTGCTACCCGCGCTGACGCTCGCTTGGGGGCTGAACAAGGCGGAGGTCGGCGTGCTCGGCACCGTGGCGCTGATCGTCACAGCGATCGGTGGCTGGGGCGCCGGCATCCTCAGCGATCGCTATGGCCGTGCCCGCATCCTGGTCTTTGCCATCGTCTGGTTCACGTTCTTCGGCGTGCTGGCCGGCTTCGCCCAGACGTATCAACAGTTGCTGGTGGCACGCACGCTGCAGGGCCTTGGCTTCGGCGGAGAATGGGCCGTCGGCGCCGCGCTGATGGCCGAAGTCATCGACCCGAAGCACCGCGGCAAGGCCATGGGCTATGTGCAATCCGGCTTTGCTCTCGGCTGGGCGTTGGCGGCGGTGGTCGCAACGCTGCTGCTGGCCTGGTTGCCGCAGGACATGGCATGGCGGGTGGCGTTCTGGATCGGCATCATCCCGGCCTCAATCGTGCTGTTTATCCGTCGCCATATCAAGGACGCTCCCATGTTCGAGCGTGCCCGGCAGAGCAGCGCGCCGCGCGCGTCGCTGGCTTCGGTGTTCAATCGCAGGTACGCGCGCTCGCTAATCCTTTCGAGCGTGCTGGTGATCGGGCTGCAGGCCGGCTGCTACGCCATCCTGGTCTGGCTGCCGTCCCTGCTGAGCCAGCGTGAGGTCGCCGCCACCTCGCGGATCGTCACCGTCTTCATCATGGCCTTCGGCTCGTTCTGCGGCTTTGCGGTGGCGGCGGACCTGTGCGATCGCATCGGGCGCCGCCCCACGCTGATCATGCTGTCGATCTGTGCCTGGATCGTCACCGTCAGCTATATGCTGCTGCCGCTGAGCCCGACGCTCACCGCCATCCTGGGGTTCCTGGTGGGCTTCTCGGCCATCGGCATGTTCGCCGCGCTGGGACCATTCCTTAGCGAACTGTTTCCCACCAACGTGCGCACGACCTGCATGGGCTTCGCCTACAACGTTGGCAAGTCAGTCGGCGCGGGCTCCGTCGTCGGCGTGGGCGTGCTGTCCACCCATATCGGCCTGGCCAATGCCATGGGCGCATTCTGCCTCGCGGCCTATGCGTTCGCGGTCTTCGGCATGCTGCTGCTGCCCGAGACCCGAGGTATTGCCATCGAGAACATCGGCACCGAGGACGACAGCGACACGGTATCGCTCGCCAACCCGGCGCGGGCGCCTTCCTGAAGGGCGTCGGACGATCTCCAGGCCCACAGGGCCATTGACCACGGTTAATTCAACAACAAGGGGGATTCACATGATTCGCATGCTGTACCTGCTGGTCAAGCCAGAAGGCATGACCGACGAAGCATTCCGCGCCGAATGCCTGCGCCACTACGAGATGTCGCACGATGTGCCTGGCCTGCATCGGTACGAGGTGCGCCTCGTCGCCGGGCAGCCGACCGACACCCATGTGCCTTTCTTCGACATCGGGCATGTAGACGCCATCGGCGAATGCTGGTTCGAGAACGAGGCTGACTACGACCGCTACATGGCTTCCGACATCCGCAAGGCCTGGTTCGAACACGGCAAGACGTTTATCGGCCGGCTCAAGCCATTTCGCACCGCATCTGTCGTCGGCGAGAGTAGCGCTGGCTAAGCGCCTTCTTACCCGATTTGGCGCATAGGCTGAAGCCGGACCGGAGGCGGTCCGGCTCCGGTCCCACTTACCTGGAACAGACAAGGAGACACCATGCTTTACTGCGTACAGATGGACGTGAAGATTCCCGACTCAGTCCCCGCAGACCGTGCCGAAGCCATCAAGGCGGCTGAAAAGGCGCGGGCAACCGAGATCCAGCAGGCCGGAAAATGGCCACACCTCTGGCGCGTGGCGGGGCGCTACGCCAATATCAGCATCTTCGATGTAGAAAGCCATGACGAGTTGCATGAACTGCTGTCATCACTGCCCCTGTTCCCCTACATGACCATCCAGGTCACGCCGCTGGCACGACATCCATCTGCGATCTGAGCAGCGTCACCACTGAATCGAAATGACTCGTCTCCGGCGCTGGAAGCTTCGCGCCGGCAAGGCGATACCCGCTGCCTTTGACAGGTATGGCGTTGTCACGCTGGCGGACCCCTCTGATCGGACATTGCAGGACGACGCAGGCCAAGGCGCATACGTTGCAGATCGGCCGGGATGCCAGGCTTGGCCCATCGACCATTTCGCAGACGCCGTCTGCGAAATGCACACCGCCAAGTCGCATAGGTGCAGCCCTAAAAATGGACGCCCTATTTCTCGTCTGCGATTGGAGCGTTCTTCCTGAGCCACGAGAAGTGGGGGACGATCACGGTGCAGATCAGCCTTCCTGAGAAAGGAGCCCCAAGACCTGCGTTCGCAGCCATCTCACGGCCGGGTCTTCATGGTTGCGAGGATGCCATCGCGTCGTAAGCTTGTAGTGCTCGATCGGAATCGGTAGCTCAAAAATGTCGACGATTGCCGCAAAGGCGCAATTAGCATACGAGGCAGCGTGCAAACATAATCGGAGGTGCGCAGTATCTCGGGCACCATCATGACCTGCGGCACCGAAAGCACCGTATTGCGTCGCCGACTCTGGCGGCGTTCTTTACTCACCAGCACGTCCGGACGGATCCGCTTCATGCGAGTGGCGAGACGGGCCCAATCCCGCTTCGGCTGGCCACGGACCTCGGCATCGCTCGGCACGAGCGGTACCCCGACCTCATGGGAATGATTTACGCCGGGCGTGCCGGACGATCGGTTTCGGCCAGGACAGCCGCTGATTGCATGCGGCGCCGGTCACCGTGTTCAATCGGCAACTAGGCAGAGACTCTTCCCTAGCCGCGCCCGTCAAGCGTTCAGACGTTTGCTAACGATCCCAACCGCAAAAACGCTCGAGCAGATCCGCCTCAGTTTCATGGACCTCGACCGGCAGGCTGCCGTGAAGTGTAGTAACCTGCGAGGCCCCGGACCAGTTCGCCGACCTCGAGGATCTGTTCCTTCCGCAATTTGTGTGACGACGGCGGACTCGCGTGGACGACCTTGTCATCGTCTCCCCCGCCCCACTACCACCATTCTTCTGCTTGTTGACAAACGTACGCGGGCCCGCCAGCCTCGTGCCGGCCGCACGAACTCACCCGCCTGCGATGGCGATCGGACTCGCCTGTCCAGCGAGACAAGGCAGGCCGGTGTTCAGTTTGGCTTCAATACCCGCAGCCGCAGAAGCTCGATGGTCGCGCGGCCATACATCTGGCGCTTGAGAAACTTGAGCCGGTTGACATAACCCTCGGTCTGGCCATTGCTCCATGGCAGCCTGAAGGGCGCCCGCACAGCCGGTAAGTCGGCGCGAAGGCTTTGCGCGAACCTACGCATTTCCGCAGCGTCGCAGCACGATAGACGGTTCAACCATCGATCGAAATGTCGCAGACTTCGCCGGTGCATGAGCCCGAGAAACTCCCGCGCGAGGCTGCGGACCTCGCCCACCATGGGTTCGATATTGCACAGCGCCTGCACGAAGCGCTCGTGGTCCGCGCTCTTTGGCTCCTCGACGGCGAGCTTCTTCCATCCGACAAGCCATCCGAACACGCGCCGGGCCGAAGGGCACGGCATCGTGCGCACGGGTACCTGGACAAGCGGTGCCTTGCCTTGCGGAAAGAGAAGGCGGACCAGGCAACTCTGCACAGAGGCACGACTGCCCTTATAGCCTCGCTGCCTGAGTTCTTGCCAGATCAGTTCAGGAAAGCGACAACCTTGGGCGATTCGTTCCTCGATATAGCTGCGATAGGGATCCAAAGGCGTCGGACCCCGCGCCTTGGGTGCGCGCTCGGGGAATGCCTCCGCGGTGACGAACTTGAGCACGGTTTGTTTGCTGATTGAAAGCTCGTGCGCGATTCCTCTGATCGTGCCGCCCTGGGCGCGTAGCGCCATCACTTGCTCGTACAGCGCCAGCCGCGTGGCGCGTCGCTGATCGCTCAGACGCTGCCATGACCGGAGTGAGTTGCGGCTCAGCACCCCCTGCCGGCCCAGGGTCACGCCACCAACCTCGACTTGCTGCGCGGCTTGGCGCAATTGCGGCCCGAGTCGGTACAGCAGCCTCTCGACGTTGTCGCGCAGGTTGCTCAGCAGATGCCATCGATCCGAAACTTGCGTGGCAGCCGGCAGCGCGATGTCGACCGCCTCGGAGTAGGCCCCGGCCCGGTCCCTGGCAACAATATCGATCGATGGGTGCGCACGCATCCACGCGGCCACCGCAATGGCTTCCCTGCCGGCGAACACTTCGATCGGCTCACGTCGCTCCAGGTCGACGATAATCGTTCCGTACTGGTGACCGCGCGCGATCGCCCAATCATCGATGCCGACGACCCGCGGCTGTGGTTTGCGCTTGCGCTCGGGAGCTCTGCGCAACTCCCGCAGCACGGTATCGGCACTGGTGCGCAAGCCCAAGGCCTCAGCAAGCCGGACGGCAGCCTCACCACCAAGGGCGTGGCCCAGCGCGTTCAGCGCCCGAGCCTGCGATCGCGTACGACGTTGATACCGACCGGCCAAGGCGTGGATGCTCTCGGCAAACGTACGACGGGGGCAATTGGCGTTCGTACACTTGAAGCGACGCACCTCAACGGCGAGAACAACCCGCTGCTCGAGCATCGGACGTTCTTCCAGCCTGCGCACATAGCCGCCGTGGCGTCGGTTAGGCAAGCAGGACAAATTGCCGCACGAACCATACTGCAGGCTTCGACAGTAATGGTTTCCCCTCGCGCGTCGCTGGAGACGACGCGCTTACCCACACGGGCGAGAATACGATCGATCCCACCGAGAACTTGGCTCATGGTAACGATTAACCTAGGGCCAGATCGGCCCGAAATCAAGCCCTCGACGCGGCCGTCACACAAAGTGCGGGAGACCCACTTTTATACTTCACGCCGAGTGGTCGGAGGTATTCCCAAACGCTGCCTGCGTCGTCTCGCTGGTTGACCGGCAGGTGCATCGTGCCGAAGTCGTTGCGATCGAGGGCGAGTCGTACCGCGTCAAGGAAGCGCGTGAGCGGGCCGATCAGCGAGCAAAGAAACGCAGCGCGGCCACCTGGCGCCGCCATTTACTGTCGCTTTTAGACCGCCGTCAACAACTGCATACCAACGACAGTGAACGCGACATTCGCGACCACGTGAAAAAGCAGAAGATCAGTAGGGCACGCGCAGCGAACTCGGTCGTCAATGTCGTGACACCTTCTCAAGCTTGAAGAAGACCTGTCGAAAGCTGGGAATCTCGTTCTGGGACTACCTGGCCGACCGCATCTCACACACCAATCACATTCCCCTCCTTCCCCACCTCCTCGAACAGCGCATCGCTCTCTCCACCTGAGCGGCGTGCCGCCGGCTGCCCCGCTTTATTGAGAAGTTACGGGGTGATTGCTAGCGGATATACCGGCTACCGCTAGCGGAATTAGCGATCGGCAACAGCTGCGCGAGACGCAATCTTCGGAAGCACTCTCAGCGATTCAATACCGTGCGAAACCCTACATGGATGGTGGAAACGGTGGCTTCTTGTGGCTGCCGGGACGCGGGCCGGTAACGTACGCAGAAGTCCGGCGCGCAAAGGAAGGAACCTCCCTTTATGACCCTTGCCATGTCAGCTGCATTGCCGTCGCCAGTAACGGCGGCGGGCTCACGAGTTGCGATCAGGGGGTTGACCGCTTGTTCCGGGGCGTGCCCGGGTCGATAGACGTCGGCGGTCCATTCCCAAACATTGCCTATGGTGTCATACAGGCCATAGCCGTTGGCCGGAAAGCAGCCGACAGGCGCGGTGCCGGCATGGCCGTCAGCTTTGCTGTTTAAATGGGGGAAGCGGCCTTGCCAGGTATTGGCCATCTCTCGGCCGTTAGGGCGTGGCACATTGCCCCAAGCATAGACCGCGCCATCCAGACCGCCCCGTGCAGCATACTCCCACTGGGCCTCCGTGGGCAGGGAACGGCCCAACCAGTCTGCATAGGCCATGGCATCCTCATAGGCAATATGGACGACCGGGTGATTGTCTTTGCCCGCTATGGAGCTGCCTGGCCCCGAGGGGTGGCGCCAGTCGGCGCCCGGAACCCAGACCCACCAGCGATAGGCGGCGTCGGCTGGCGCGCCCGATCCGGGCGGCACGAATACGGCGGAACCGGCGGGCCCGGTAGCGCCGCGTCGCTCCGCGACGGTCACATGGCCGGTCGCGCGCACGAAGGCGGCGAACTGCGCGTTGGTGACCTCATGGCGATCGATGGAGAAGGCGGCCACGCTGACGCGGTGGACTTCCCGCTCCTCGCGATAGCCCTGGTCGGAGCCCATCAGGAAGGTGCCGCCGGCAACGCGAACCAAACCGGAGCGGTTGGGCTGGCCGGCGCGGCCGGGGCCAAAGCCGTCCGGCACGCCGCGATAGGCTTCGCACAGGGCGGCGGATTGGGGGGCGGGCACCGCGGGCGATGGGCCTGCTGCTGCCTGCCGGGCAACGCCCGCCGCCGGTTCGGCAGCGATCGCCCGCGCAAGCAGCAGTGCCAGCAGCGCGGCCGCGCCAGCGCGGCTACTGGTCCAGGCCACGGATGTCCTGATAGTAGGAAGTGCCATTGCTATAGCCCTTGCGCTTGTCCAGACCTTCGAACTCCACCACGCCGTTCTCACGCCGGTAATCCTCATAGGCCGCCACCAGTTCCCTGACTTTGTCGGGCCGGCTAGCGGCGAGGTCGTTCAGTTCCGCACGGTCTTTCGACAGGTCGAACAGCTCCCAGCGGTCCTTGCCCCAGGGCGCATTGGCCTGCACGATCTTCCAGTTGCCCTGGCGCATGGCCTTGCGTCCGTTCAGCTCCCAGCCCATACGGAATTCTTCGTGCACGGCGGCACGCTGCCCGGTCAGGAAAGGCAGCATGGAATTACCGCGCATCGGCGCGATCGGTCGTCCGCGATAGGTCTGCGTGGGGGCCTGCACGCCCGCCAGCGCCAGCAGGGTCGGCGCGATGTCGGTCACGTGGGCAGGTACGCTTGAAGTCTGCCCTCGACGCACGCCCGCAGGCATGACCACGATGCCGGGCACGCTGATGCCGCCCTCGTACATAAAGGCCTTGTACAGGTTGAACGGCGTCGAGCCCACCTGCGCCCAGCCGGGGCCATACTCGGCGAACGAGCCTGGCCGGCCCACGTTCTTCAGGCTGTTGTCGCGGTGCTTCTCGGCCCAAGCGCGGGTGGCGCCTTCGTCCAGCACGGTATTGCCGTCGGCACCGTTGTCGGACAGGAAGATCACCACGGTGTTGTCGAGTTGCTTGTGCTGTTCCAGGTAGGCCAGCACCCGGCCGATCTCCGCATCCATCGCTTCGACCATGGCGGCGTAGACTGCCATGCGCCGGGATTCCTGGCGCCGCTGCTCTTCGCTCAAGGCATTCCACTTTGGCCACGCGCTATTGCCCTGGTAGGCCTGCATGTCTGCGGGCACGATGCCCAGCGCCTTCATCCGTTCCAGCCGCCGGGCGCGGATCACGTCATAGCCGACGTCGTACTTGCCCTCGTACTTGCGGATCAGGTCGTCCGGCGCCTGCAAGGGCCAGTGCGGCGCGGTAAAGGCCAGGTAGCCGAAGAAGGGCTGCTTGCTGTCCCGGTCCGCGTCAATGTACTCGACTAGCCTCGAGGCAAAGAAGGTGCTGGAGTAGAAATTGGCTGGAATCTTCACCGGCTTGCCGTCTTCGCGGTACGTGGCTTCCGGCGTCTTGTTCTCGTCGAAGGTGATGATTCCGGTCTGGTCAAAGTGGCTGGCGCCGCCATTGACCATGGCATAGCTGCGGTCGAAGCCACGTGCCGGTGGGCTGTGCTCCTCCTTGACGCCGAGATGCCATTTGCCGGTCATGTAGGTGCGGTAGCCGGCGTCCTTCAGCAATTGCGGAAAAGCCAGCGCCCGTTCGTTCAGGAATCCTTCGTAGCCGGGCTGGCTGCGCTGCTGCGGTGTCATCAGCTCGGCCATGCCGCCGAAGCCGACCAGATGGTTATCGGTGCCCGACATCAGCATGGCGCGGGTCGGCGAGCAGAACGGCGAGGCGTACAGGCTCGTCATCTTCAGGCCCCGGGCGGCCAGGCGGTCCAGGTTGGGCGTGGCAATCTCGCCACCGAAGGCGCCGATATCCGAATACCCGAGGTCGTCGGCGACGATCAGCAGGATATTGGGGCGCGCGTCGCTGGCCTGCGCCGTCGTGTGCGGCGCTACAGCCGCAGCCAGCGCGAGGGCGCCGGCGAGTTTCCACAGTGTGATTTTCATGTCTCCACCATTGTTGTGTGCCGGACGCTCTTCTGTCGCCCGTCGGCGCCACCTCCGAACAGCAGCACCGGCTTCGCCCAGATCGCCTCCGGTGTGTCTACCCGGATATCAGCCGGCCGGCTACTCGCTGAAATGCCTGATCATCAGTTGGTTGAACCGCTCGGCGTGCTCGATCTGCGTCCAGTGGCCGCACTTTCCGAACACGTGCAACTGCGACTTCGGGATCAGTTCCAGCAGCTTCAGCGAGCTGGCGAGCGGGATCACCCGGTCATCCCGGCCATGGACGATCAGCGTGTCGTGCGGCAGCGCGCGGATGCGGGCCTCGTCGCTCGCCAGCGCATCGACCCAGCGCTGGCGCGGCGCGGGGAACATGCTGGAAAACGCTTCCTGATAGCCGGGCCGGATGCTGGCTTCATAGCGCAGCTTCGCCAGGTCGTCATTCACCAGCGTGCGGTCGGACGCGAAGATGTCGAGCAGCGTGCGCATGTTCCCGATAGACGGGGTGTAGCCCCAGGCCGCGTCGAGTCCTGCCGTCAGCGGGAATTTCGTGCCGGCGCTGCCCATCAACACCAGCCGGCCGACGCGCTCGGGGGCCCGGATGGCCAGCGCCAGCGCCAGTGCGCCGCCGAACGAGTTGCCCACCACGTGGGCGCGCCCAATATCGAGCGCATCGAGCAACCCGAGCGCATGCGCTACCCAGTTGTCCATCGAATAGCGATAGCCGGCCGGGCGCTCGGTCTCGCCGAAGCCCGCCATGTCCGGCGCGATCACGCGGAAGTGCTTTGCCAGCGCCGGCATGGTCAGCCTCCAGTTGGCATACGCGGTGACGCCCGGGCCCGAGCCGTGAATCAGCAGCACGGGCTGGCCCTCGCCCAGGTCATGATAGTTAGTCTCGATACCGTTGGCCGCGATGCGACGGCCGATTTCCGGATTGGATTGCATTGGAACTACCCCTTGTCAGCTTAACTCAGGCTGAGCTTCAGCGCCCGCGCTGCTTTGCGCTCTGCCCGCCGATGCCGAAATGCGCCTTCGGCATCTCGGTGATGATCACGCGCACCGATTCGACGGGTGCGTCAAGCGTGCGATGGATGGCTTCGGTGACCTCGGCGATCAGCCGCTCTTTCTTGTCATCGTCGCGGCCCTCAAGGATGTACAGATGTGCGATCGGCATGATGGCCTCCTCGTCAGATAAAGCGCAGGCTGACCGATCCCATGCCTTGCACGCGCAGCGTCACGTTGTCGCCGGGCTCGACGGCCACGGCCTCGGTGATGCCGCCCGACAAGATCAGGCTGCCGGCCGGGATGGATTCACCGCGCGCACCAAGGTGGTTGGCCAGCGCCGCGACCGCGGCGGCCGGGTGCCCCAGCACCGCCGCACCGGCCCCGAACGCCGCCGCCCGGCCGTTCTTCTCGAGCACGATGCCGAGCGTGCGCAGGTCGACGCCCTCCACCGCCAGCGGCTGGCCGCCGACGACGAAGCGTGCCGCCGAGGTGTTGTCGGCCACCACGCTCTTCAGGTCGAACTTGAAGTCCCGGTAGCGGCTGTCGATGACCTCGATGCCGGCCACGATGAATTCGGCGGCGGCGAGCACGGCGCCGATATGGCAGCCGGGCCCTTTCAGTTCGGTCTTGGTCACAAAGGCGATCTCGGGCTCGACCTTGGGGTGGATCAGTTCTGCGGTGCGGCACTCGCCGCCGTCAGGCAAGCCATAGGAGTCCACCAGGAAGCCGAACACCGGCGTATCCACGCTCATCTGCCGCATCTTGGCGTGCGACGTCAGCCCCGCCTTGTAGCCGACTATGCGGGCGCCGCGCTCCAGCAGGCGGTCGCGGATCGCGTCCTGGACCGCGTAGGCGTCCTCCCAGTCCATGCCAGGATGGTCGTCTGTGATCTTGGGCGTATCGCGCGCCTCGCGCACGCAATCGTCGAGGTGCGCGGCCAGCGCCGCGATGGTATCGGTCGACAGGTTCATGCTGTTTCCTTCTGTGCCGTGGCCGCATGGCGCTGCCTGGCGAGCGTTAGCGCGGTATCTTCAATCATGTCTTCCTGGCCGCCCACCATGCCGCGCCGGCCGAGTTCGACCAGGATGTCGCGTGCCGGCACGCCGTATTTCTCGCCGGCGCGCTTGGCGAATAGCAGGAACGAGCCGTAGACGCCGGCGTAGCCCAGCGTCAGCGCATCGCGATCGACGCGGATCGGGAAATCCATCATCGGCACGACCAGGTCCTCGGCGACGTCCTGGATCTTCCACAGATCGACGCCAGTCTCGATGCCCATCCGGTCGCAGACCGCGACGAAGACCTCAAGCGGCGTATTGCCCGCGCCGGCGCCCAGCCCGGCCGCCGCGCCGTCGATGCGATTGGCACCGGCTTCGACGGCCGCGAGGGAATTGGCAATACCCATCGCCAAGTTATGGTGGCCGTGGAAGCCCAGTTCGGTCTCGGGCCGCAGCGCCGCGCGTACGGCGCTGACACGCACCTTCACGTCATCGGGCAGCATGTAGCCGGCCGAGTCGGTAATGTAGAGGCAGTTGGCACCATAGCCTTCCATCAGCTTCGCCTGCGCGACCAGTCCTTCCGGACTGTTCATGTGGCTCATCATCAGGAAGCCCACGGTATCCATGCCGAGCTTGCGCGCCAGCGTGATGTGCTGCTCCGATACGTCCGCCTCGGTACAGTGGGTCGCCACGCGGATGGTATGGACGCCCAGCTCGTGCGCCTGTTGCAGGTGGTCGACGGTGCCGATGCCCGGCAGCAGCAGCGCCGAGACTTTGGCCTGCTTCAGCAGCGGGATCACGGCACCGAGGTACTCGGCATCGGTGTACGCGGGGAAGCCATAGTTGACCGACGAGCCGCCAAGGCCGTCGCCGTGGGTTACTTCGATCAGTGGCACGCCCGCCGCGTCCAGCCCGGTCGCGATGGACCGCATCTGTTCCAGGGTCATCTGGTGGCGCTTGGGGTGCATGCCGTCACGCAGCGTCATGTCGTGGACGGTGATTCGCTTGCCTTGAAGAGTCATGGCCATTTCCTTGTTTGGTGCGATCGTTGGGATGAGGCGCATCGGCCAGTCAGGCGGCGGTTGCCTCCGGGGGGGCCAGCGCAATGCGGCCCGCCAGCAGTTCCTCAGCGAACATCTCGGCCGTGCGAGCGGCAGCGGCCGTCATGATGTCCAGATTGCCGGCATAGCGCGGCAGGTAGTCGCCCAGCCCTTCCACTTCCAGGTAGACCGACACGCGCTTGCCGTCGAACACCGGCCCGTTGACCAGCTTGTAGCCCGGCACGTAGCGCTGCACGTCGGCGATCATCGCGTTCACGGAGTCGACGATGCGCTGCTGATCCGGCTCGTCTTCGGTCAGGCAGTGCACCGTGTCGCGCATAATCAGCGGCGGCTCGGCGGGGTTGATCACGATGATGGCCTTGCCTTCCTTCGCACCGCCCACCGCCTTCACTGCCGTTGCCGTGGTGCGTGTGAACTCGTCGATGTTCTTGCGCGTGCCGGGGCCGACCGAGCGCGACGACACCGTCGCCACGATCTCCCCGTACGCCACCGGCTGCACGCGAGAGATCGCGTGGACCATCGGGATCGTGGCCTGGCCGCCGCAGGTGACCATGTTGACGTTCATCTCGCGCGAGCCGAGGTGTTCCTTCAGGTTGACCGGCGGCACGCAATATGGCCCGATGGCGGCCGGCGTCAGGTCGATCATCATCACGCCCAGGGCGTTCAGCTTGCGGCTGTTCTCGGCATGGACGTAGGCGCTGGTCGCGTCGAAGGCGATCTGCACGTTGTCGGCGATGACGTGCGGCACCAGGCCGTCGACGCCTTCGGCGGTGGTCTTCAGGCCAAGCTCGCGGGCACGCTTCAGGCCGTCGGACTCCGGGTCGATGCCGACCATCCAGACGGGTTCGAGCACCGGGCTGCGCATCAGCTTGGCGAGCAGGTCGGTGCCGATGTTGCCCGGGCCGATCAGCGCGCAACGTATTTTTTTGGTCATGGGAATGTCCTTGTGTCTTTTGTCTGTCGATGAATCCGCCGGCGCTTCAGGCGAAGCGCACAGAGCACGCACCGATCCCGCCGATCGAGACGCGGAAGCTGTCGCCCGCCGCGACCGGCGCCATCGCCGCCAGCGCGCCCGACAGGATCACCTCGCCCGCCTTTAGCGGGATGCCGAGCCGACCGAGCGTGTTGGCCAGCCATGCCACCGCATTTACCGGCGAGCCCAGCGCGGCCGCGCCGGCGCCGGTGCCGATCACCTCGCCGTTCTTCTCGAAGACCATGCCGCACGTGGCCAGGTCGACGTTGCGCGCACTGACCGCCTTGTCGCCGAGCACGAAGACGCCGCACGAGGCGTTGTCTGCGACGGTGTCGCCGATCCTGATCTTCCAGTCGCGGATGCGCGAATCGACGATCTCGAAGCACGGCATCACGCATTCCGTGGCAGCCAGCACCATGGCGTTGGTCACGCCGGGACCGATCAGGTCACGTTTGAGGATGAAGGCGATCTCGCCCTCGGCCTTGGGCTGGATCAGCGTATCCAGCGGGATGCATTCGCCCTCGCCGTAGACCATGCCCGACAGCAGGTAGCCAAAGTCCGGCTGGTAGACGCCGAGCATGTCCATCACGGCCTTGGAGGTGACGCCGACCTTCTTGCCGATGACGGTCTCGCCCGCGTCGAGACGGCGTTGCACGAAGCGCTGCTGGATGCGGTAGGCGTCGTCGACCGACAGGTCCTCGAACTGCGAGGTCAGCGGCGCGATCGTCTGGCGCGTGGCCATGGCGTCGTAGAGCCGGTCGCCCAGCGCTTGAATCAGGGTGGAGTCCATGAAGGTGTCCGATGAAGTGAATCAGAGCTTGATGCAGACGTTGCGCAGCTCAGTGTAGAACTCGAGCGAATGCACCCCGCCCTCGCGCCCGATGCCAGACTGCTTGGCGCCGCCGAACGCGGTGCGCAGGTCACGCAGGAACCACGAGTTGACCCAGGCGATGCCGACCTCGATAGCACCGGCGACGCGATGGGCGCGCGCCAGGTTGGTGGTCCAGATCGCGGTGGCAAGACCGTACTCGTTGGCGTTGGCGCGGCCGATGACCTCGGCCTCGGTGTCGAACGGCATCACCAGTGCGCAGGGGCCGAAGATTTCTTCGCGGGCGATGGGCGCGTCGTCGCCCAGGCCGGTCCAGATGGTCGGCTGGACCCACGCCCCTTCGCGCAGTTCGCCCGGCATGTCCGGCACGCCGCCGCCGGTAACGACCGTTGCGCCCAGCTCGACGGCCTTGCGGTAGTAGGACAGCACCTTGTTGCGATGCTCCTGGCTGATCAGCGGGCCCAAGCCGGTCTCATCCGCTTCGGGCCGCCCCGGGCGCAGCCGCTCGGCACCCTCCTTGAGTGCGGTGACGAAGCGGTCGAACAGCGGGCGCTCGACGTAGACGCGCTCGGTGCCCAGGCACACCTGCCCGGCGTTGGCGAAGCACGAGCGCAGCGTGCCTTCCACCGCGGCATCGAAGTCGCAGTCGGCGAAGACAATGGCGGCGTTCTTGCCGCCCATCTCCAGGCTGACCGGCCGCGCACCGTCGGCGGCGGCTTTCATGATGGCGGCGCCGGTGCGGGTTTCGCCGGTGAAGGTGATGGCGTTGACGCCGGGATGGGTCGTCAGGAATTCACCCGCAGACTGCGGGCCGAAGCCGTGGACGACGTTGTAGACGCCGCGCGGCACGCCGGCGGCATTCATTACCTCGCCCAGCAGCGCCGCCGTCTGCGGCGTCTCCTCGGACGGCTTGACCACGACGGTGTTGCCGCACGCCAGCGCCGGCCCGACCTTCCACGTCATCAGCAGCAGCGGCAGGTTCCACGGGCAGATCACGCCGACCACGCCGACCGGGCGGCGGATCGCGTAGTTGATCGCGCCTGCGCCATCGGGCGTCGGCATCTCGAAGCTTTCGCCGGGCACGTTCTTGACGACGTCGGCGAACACCTTGAAGTTGGCCGCGCCACGCGGGATGTCGATATGCCGGGCGAGGCTGACTGGCTTGCCGGTGTCGGCGACTTCCGCTTCCAGGAAATCGTCGAAGCGGCGCTCGATGCCGTCGGCCACGGCATAGAGGATCTCGACGCGCTGCGCGACCGTCAGGCCGCCCCACGGGCCGGACAGTGCCGCCCGCGCGGCCTGCACGGCGGCGTCGACCTCGGCGCGCCCGGCCTCGGCGACGCGCGCGATCAGGCGGTTGTCGAGTGGCGAGCGCTTGTCGAACCAGTTGCCGGTGCCCTGGTACTCGCCGTCGATGAAGTTGAGGATCTGCCGCACGGCGGGCCGGGTAGCGGCCTGGCCGCTGCTGGCAGCGATCGGTGTTGTGTCGTACATGATGGTCTCTACGGTGGTCCGATTTGAAAGAGGTTGCGCGATCAGGTGTAGACCGTAGTGAAGGCCTCGTTCAGCTCGCCCGAGTGGAAGAAGATCGCCCGCCCGATCTCGTCCTCGGTCCACGTCGTTACCGGGCGGTCGGGCTGGGCCAGGTAGCCAAGCCCGGCGAAAGTCTCGTTGCGGTTGCCGCTGGGGTCGAAGAAATAGATGGTGGTGCCGCGCGTGATGCCATGCCGCGTCGGCGCGACGTCGATCTTGACCTTGTTCTTGGCCATCACGTCGGCTGACTTGAGCACATCGGCCCAGTCATCGAGGAAGAAGGCGATGTGGTGCAGGCCGTTGCCCGGGCCGCCGACGAAGGCGATGTCGTGCGGGGTAGAGCTGCGAAACATGAAGGCTGCCGCCTGGATGGAGTGGTCCGGGCCGGCCATGACCTGCTCGCCAAGGTGGAAGTCCAGGCACTCCTTCATGAAGCGGGCGTTCTCCGCCACGCGGTTGACGCCGGTCTCCGGATTCAGCTCGCACATCAGTAGGCAATGGTCGAGCCAGTGCACGCCGGAACCCTGCACGTCATCGGGCCACGGATCCGGGTTCAGCGAACCGACGTCGGTGCCGACCTGTTCCTTCTGCGCATAGAGGCGCATCTCGTGCCCGCTCGGCAAGGCGAACAGCAACTGGCGGCCGACGCCCGGCAGCGCGCCTACCGGCAGCATCTCGGTGGACGCGCCGTACGCGACGATGCGCGCGCGCAGCGTGTCCAGGTCGGCATCGTGCTCGACCTTGTAGGCAACGTGCCGGAGCCCGGCCTCATCGGACGGGGTCAGGATCAGCGAGTACTTGTCCCACTCGTCCCAGCACTTGAGGTAGACGTTACCGTCCGCGTCGCGCATCACTTCCTTCATGCCCAGCACCCGCACGTAGTGGCGCAGGGCCGCTTCCATGTCCATGACCTTCAGGTTGGCATGGCCTATCCGCATCACACCCATGATGTGTCTCCTGTTAATGTTTTCTTGCTGGCTTTACTTCCTGGCCTGGGCGCAGCAGAGGAACGGCTTCTGCATCTTCCCGGCCACCTCCAGTTCGACGTCGCCCTGCGGCGCCACGCGGCAGGCCAGCGTGTAGCCCGCACACTCTTCGTCGGCGCTGACATGCGCGCGGCTGACGGGACCCAGCTTGCGCACATCGCCGCACAGCACCCGCACCTTGCAAACCCCGCAGCCGCCGTTCAGGCAGCCCACCGGAATCCCGCGCCGGCCCAGCTTCGCCATGCCGGCGAGCAGCGATTCGCCGACTGCGCACGAGAACGACTCACCCGTCTGCGCGACCCGCACCGTGGCTTTGCTGCACGTGTCCACGTCACACCTTGCGGAACAGCGGGCTGCGGGTCTGCTGCGCATCCGCCGCCGAAATGAACTTCTCGTGATAGATGTCGCGCTCGAACAGCCGGCCCTGCATCAGCGCCGTGATGCAGGCGTCGATCATCGCGGGCGGCCCGCACAGGTAGGCCTGGTGACCCGAGAAGTCGTTGTCGAAGTGCGCCCTGGCGACGTCGTGGACGAAGCCCTGCGCGACCTCTCCGTCCCCCGCCCCCTCCGACAGCGCCGGCACGTAGGTGAAGTTGGGATAGCGCTCGCTCAGCGTGCGGAACTCGTCGTGGTAGTACAGCTCCTTCGCGTTGCGCTGGCCGTAGACCAGCGTAATCGGCGCGGTAACGCCGCCCGCCAGCAAGTCGCAGATCATGGAGCGCGGGCTCGACAGCCCCGAGCCGCCCGCCATGAAGATCATCGGCAGCCCCGCCGAGCGGCGCACGAAGAAGCGGCCATAGGGGCCGGACAAGCGCACGCGGTCACCGGCGACGAGCTGCTCGTGCAGGTAGCCGGTGCCGAGACCGCCCGGCACCTGCCTCACGTTCAGCTCGATCTCGCCGGTCGCGGCGACGTTCGCCGGCGCGTTGGCGATCGAGAAGGCGCGGCTTTGGCCCAGGCCCGGGATCTCGAACTGGACGTACTGGCCCGCCTGGAAATGCATCGGGTCGGAGAGCCGCAGGCGGATCGCCTTGATGGTCGGGGTGAGCTGGTCGATGCGCGTGACCTCGGCCTCGAAATCCCGCACCGGGATGATCTCGCCATCCGGGTCCTCGTCGACATCGGCCTCGATGGTGGTGTCGGCCTGCAGCGTCGCACAGCAGGCGAGCGCCTTGCCCTCCTCGCGCTCGAAATCCATCAGCGCGAACGGGTTGGCCTCGCCCAGGTCGGCCTCGCCGTCGAGGATCGAGACCTTGCAGGTCCCGCACAGGCCGTGACAGCACGCATGCGGGATATAGATGCCCTGGCGCAGCGCCGCATCGAGGATGGTCTGCCCTTCCTCGACCTCGATCGTCGCGCCGAGCGGCTCGATGGTAAGTTGGTGGCTCATGATGGATACCTCGTCATTGCTGGAGCACCGGACGGGCGCTCAGATCGATGCCCCGCCGATGCCTTCCAGCCCCGGTGTGCGGAAACTGATCAGGTCCTTGTGCCCCAACCCGTTCTCGCCGAGGCTCTTCGACGTGTCTGGTGTCCAGGGTTGGCCGGAGCGAAACCACTGCACGCGATCCCACTCGATCCGGGCGAAGTCCGGGTGATAGCCGTAGACGGGCGGCAGGATCTGTTCGGCGAGCGCGCTGAACGGCGTGTCAGGCGGCAGCGGCAGGCAGAACGGTGCCGGGAACATCAGGTGGTTTTCCCAGTTCACGTACAGCAGCGGCGCTGGGAACTTCTCCACCGTGTCCATCAGCGGGAAGTCGTAGGGCTTGAGCGCATTGACGGTCATGGCTGTCTCCTGCCGGTCAGTTGCTGGTGGCCTGGCCGCGCCACGCCGCGAAGTTCTTCTGGTCTTCCGAGCCTTCGAAATCCATCGTGTCCCGGGGCTCCACCTCGTAGTAGTCGAGCACGGCGGCCAGCGGATCGAAGCCTTCGGCGCTCGGGTCCACGCCCGGCTTGAAGCAGTTGCCCTGGTAGATCTGGTGCACGGGCAGCCACGCCTGCACGTATTTCTCCGGCTCGTGGTCGAAGATCTCCTTGCAGTGGTCGCTGCAGAAGTGGAACTTGTTGCCGAAGTAGTTCGATTCGCGCGTGCAGAGCCTGGTGGGGTCGCCCGGCTCGGTGAACAGCATCGGGATCTGGCAGGTCTGGCACAGCATTGGCAGCGTCTTCATGTAGAACCGGTTGCCGGCCTTGGCCTGCTCGTCCCAGTGCTCCAGGCGCGGACGGTAGTGCTGGTCGAACGTCTCCGGGTACTTGGCGGACAGCCAGGCCATCTCGTCTTGCTGCGGCACCCAGGTATGGAACGGGGCGGCCGCGTTGAAGCCGTAGAAAGTCGCCCAGGCCTGGTGGCTGATGTGATCCTTGCCTTCGCAGGCGTCCTGCCAGCCCTTGGGCTCGCGGATGCCGTAGCGGGCCAGGTCCTTGAACAGCGCGCCGCCGTTCTGCTCGGCGTACATCTCCCACGACTCGCGCCAGCTCATCACGCGCTTAGGCTGCATGTAGTCCATCATCATGGCCACCAGCGTCAGCAGCCGGTAGCCGCGCCAGAACCACTTGTCGATCCAGCGCTGCACGATGGGCACGTTGTCGGGATCCTGTTCCAGCAGGAACTTGATGCACTCGATGCCCAGCGTCATGTGGCGCGATTCGTCGGACTGGGCCGAGAAGCCGAAGGTCACGGTCGACATGTCGCCGTTATAGGCGGCGCCCGACATGAACGGCACGAACAGCAGGTTGGTCAGCACGTACTCGAACGAGAAGCTGACCGCGGTCAGGAACTCGAACGGCCCGGCCGAGTAGGCGTCCTCGAAGAAGGACTTCGGCACCGACAGGTACCAGACGCGGTCGAACCAGTGGTTGGAGTGATGCAGGCCGTTGAAGAACTTGTTGTAGGTGGAAAGCGCGTGGGTTTCCGTCTGGTAGTGGCGCAGCTCGTCGATCGACTGCATCTGGCAGGCCACGCGCGCGCCCTCGCCGGTAAAGTGGCGGCCGACGTGAGCGAAGCCGCGATGAGCCAGGTATTCCAGCGGCGTCACGCCCTGCACGAACAGCTTGAGCGCATTGATATAGCGCGCGTCGGTCACGCCGAGGAAGGCGTTGTTCTGCGTGAAGGCGTCGATCACGGCGTAGAGCTTCTTCTCCTTCTCGCCCTGGTACTTCCAGTACGCGTCCATGGTCAGGCGGAACGGGTCGACCCACTTGTCCCAGTCGTGGATCTTGATGCCCTCATAGCGGTCGTAGGGGAAAACCTTGTCCATCGGCTGGTAGGTGGTGTCCCAGCCCAGGCCGCGGGTCATGGCGGCGTAGCGTTCCTTCAGGCCGAGCTTCTTCTTCAGCGTCGGGGTTTCCATTTTCGTGTCTCCTTCTTTGTTGGGGGCAGCTGCGGCGTTGCGCAGGGCGTTCAGTGCTTCCAGCTCAGCGTGAAGGTGTCGTCGTCTTCTTCGATATGGCCGGACAGCGTGATCAGGTTGACCTGGATCTGCTGCAGATCGAAGCGCGTGCCGGTCAGTTCCTCGATGGTCTGGCGGCGGATGGTCAGGTGGCCCGGCGCGTCGATCTTGACCATCCCCGGCGACTCGACCAACACCGCGTCCGGGTTGTCGGCCAGGATGGCCTCGACCACCGGACGGGACTCCTCGTTGGCCTGGAAGGCGATGAATACGTTGGACATGTGTTTTCCTTAAGAGCGAGTGAGGGGAGCGATCAAAGCGCGATGCCGAGTTTCGAGATCCGGGTCTGGAACTGCTCGCGCACCGCGTCGAGTAGTTCGGGCGCATGGCTCTGGAAGGCCAGCTCGGCGACCGGCTGCAGCGCGGCAAACGCACGCCCGGCCCAGTCGCGGGTCCAGTGCGCCAGCAGCGCCTTGTTCTCTTCGGACTCGGCCGCCATCGTCTTCACCACGGCATCGACCCAGCGCTTCGACTCCTCGTGCCACTCGGGCATGAAGGCCGTCAGCATCGCGATCGCAGAGCCGCCGCCCAGGGCGATCCGTTCGTCGACAAAACGGTCGTAGATCAGCGGGTAAAGCAGGCCGTCAAGCGCCAGGTTCTGGGCGACGAACAGTTCTACCGGGTCGTCGACGACGAAGGTGTCCTCGACGTAGTGGCGCAGCGGTTGCCACGCCGGATGTTCGAGCCAGGCGTGCCGGCCTGCGTCGAGTACCTCAGGACCGGCCACGGCCAGCGCCAGGCGCGTCAGGTATTGCGCAACGCCAAGGTTGTCCATCGCGTGGAACATCGCCGCCGCGGTGAAGGCGGTGCCGTAACCCAGTGCGCAGACCTGCGCGTTGTTCATGTTCGCGCCCCATGCGGCGTGGCGCAGCGGTACCAGAAGGTCGAGCGCGTGTTTGGCCACCTCCGCCGGCATCCGGTCGATCATCCGGCGCGACTCGACGAATTCGAAGTTCGATTCCATCGTGTCCTGCTGGCGCGCGCGAGCCGTGGTCCACGAGGCGTAGTAGTACTGGCGCGGGTCCTTCAGCACGTACCAGCTCGCCATGCGGATCGCCGAGCGCGAGGCGTCGAAGATTTGATGCGCCGGATCCCAGGTTGGCCGATAGTGGAAGTTGGTCTCGGGCTGCGCGCCCATCATGCCTTCCTGGTAGCGCGAGGCCGTCTTGTCGCCACCGATATGCCGCGCCACATGCGCGTAGGTCTGCCGTAGCGGCTTGATGTCGACGGTTTTCAGCTCGATTGTCACGGGTTGCTCCTGAGGGTCGTGGGGTCGCGGTGGAAGTCGCTGCCGGAGTCATCCAGCCGGACGACGTTCTGCGTGGTGCAGAACGCGTCGAATGCGTCAATGGGCAAGGTCAGTTCGACGAACATCTCCGGCCCGCCGACCGCGAACTCGAATTCGACGAATCCGCGTGGGTTGAGGCCGGTGACCCGGACGAACTTGCGGCAGGGATCGAATGGTTGGTTGGCTGGGGTCTGCAGGGTCATGGTCGATGGGTCGATGTCGCCTCCGTGCCCCTTTCATTGCAGGGGGCGTGCCAGCGGTGCCAGCCCATGACCAGAAATCTCGATAATTCAGGGAAAGTACTGAGTCAAAGTTGGCTGCGCGCCTGCAAAATGCTGGTTAACCAGCACGCTCCCGGATCTGGTACCGCTCTTATGCGGACGCTTCAAATCGTTGATCCCGCGCGGTTTTTTATCTTTTGATCAAGTACCGAAAGGCCCTTTTTGATGAAATGGTGAAGCCGGCGAGCGCTGCGGCGTTACCGCTACGCATCCACCACAATCCGCAGAAATATAGAAAATCTCGATGGAGACGACATGACGCAGTCTCGCCTGCCCCCGCTGCCCACCGACGCCGATCTGCGGCGATCGATCCACTTTTCTGCCGCCGATGGCCGCATCTGGCTCGCCGGCCAGCGGATGGTGCTGGTCCACGCTGCCGCCCTCGGCACGCTGCGGCAGGAACTGATGGAGAGTGTGGGCCCGGCCCAGACCCGGCGGCTTTTCACGCGCGTGGGCTTTGCCTCCGGCGAGCGTGACGCCGCGCTGGCCCGCGTTATTCGCAGAAACGGATCACTGCAGGACATGTTCAATGTGGGCCCGCAGCTGCACATGCTGGAGGGCTCGGTGCAGGTCACGCCGATCTGTTTCGAGGCGGATCCCGCTACTGGCAAGTTCTACGGCGAATACCGCTGGGAACACTCCTGGGAGGCCGAGGTGCACAAGCGCACGTTCGGCCCTCAGGCGGAGCCGGTGTGCTGGATGCTGATCGGCTACGCCACCGGATACACCAGCGCCTTCATGGGCCGCACCATCCTGTTCAAGGAGACCATGTGTGCGGGCATGCATGACGAGCACTGCATGATCGTGGGCAAGCCCGTGGAAGAATGGCCGGATGGGGAAGAAATGGCGTCGTGGTTCAACGCCAGTTCGCTGCTCAGCACCATCCGCGACCTGCAGACCGAGGTCGAATCGCTGCGCCTGGAAATTGCCCCCGACGCTGACCGCACCAGGCTGGTGGGCCGGTCCAACGCCTTTCGCAACGCCTACACCTTGCTGGAGACCGCGGCCCCCACCCGCGTCACCGTGCTACTGACCGGCGAGACCGGTGTCGGCAAGGAACGCTTTGCGCGCGCCCTCCACAGCCTGAGCCCGCGCGCCGAGCTACCTTTCGTCGCCATAAACTGCGCCGCCATCCCGCATGCGCTGATCGAGTCCGAACTGTTCGGCGCGGAGAAAGGCGCCTTCACTGGCTTGCAGGCCACGCGCCCGGGCCGTTTTGAGCGCGCCGACGGCGGTACTTTGTTCCTCGACGAGATCGGCGAGTTGCCGCTCGATGTCCAGGCCAAGCTGCTGCGTGTGCTGCAGGAAGGTGAAATTGAGCGGCTCGGCGCCACGCAAAGCCGTAAGGTCGACGTGCGCCTGATCGCCGCGACCAACCGCGACCTCGAGCAGGCTGTCAAAGAAGGCCGCTTCCGCGCCGATCTCTTCTACCGGCTCAATGTCTACCCGGTTCTGATCCCTCCGCTGCGCGAGCGTGCCGAGGACATCGAACCGCTGGCGCAGACCATGCTGGAGCGGTTTGCTTCGATCCACGGCAAGCCGGTGCCGACGCTGACCGACTACGCCTGCGAGTCGCTGCGCCGGTATCAATGGCCGGGCAACGTGCGCGAACTGGAGAACCTGATCGAACGGGCGGTCATCCTCGCACGGCCCAATCGCGCCGTCGATGCCACGGACCTGTTCCCCGGCCTGAGCATGCCGGCGGGCGCCACCGTCGACCATGCTGGGCAGATCCACCAGCCGACCGCCAAGGGGATCGATTGCCAGGCCCTACTCGACCAGCTGAAGGGGTGCAGTGAGGGAATCGAGGGGCTGGAGCGCGCGCTGCTGCATGAAGCGGTAGAGCGTGCCAACGGCAACCTTTCCGCCGCCGCAAGACTGCTCGGACTATCCCGCGCGCAGCTCAGCTATCGTCTCAACCGCAAGCAAGACACGGAGGGCTAGCGAGATGACTACCGTTTTTCCTCCTCCTGCTCTCAACGCTCCCGCCCCCGCTCCGCCAGATGAGCTTGACGGTCGGCAAGCGCGCACGCTTAGCGAGCATGCCTATTACCAGTTGCGGCAGCACGTCATCGAAGGCCACTATCCACCGGGCACCAAGCTGCGCGTCGAGCGACTGAAGGATGTCTACGGCGTGGGCGCGGGCACGCTGCGCGAAGCGCTGACGCGGCTGGTCAGCGACGCCTTGGTGATCGCCGAGGGGCAACGGGGCTTCCGCGTCACGCCTATGTCCGTGGCCGACCTGGAAGCGATCACGCGGCTGCGCATCCATATCGAGGTCGATGCGCTGCGCGAATCCGTACGCTGCGGCGATGCCGCGTGGGAGCAGCGCGTCAGAGCGAGCTATGAGGCGCTGTCCGCCTGGGAGCAGCCGGTGTCTATGGCCAATCGCGCTGCCTGGGAGACTTGCAACCGGCGCTTCCACGAAGCGCTGATTTCGGCGGCTGCGTCACCGTGGACCTATCTGGTGCTGCGCATGCTGTCACAGCAGGGGGAACGTTACCGGCGTGTGTGCATCGGGTTGGAGACGCCGCCGCGCGATGTGCATGTGGAACACCAGTGCATTTTCGATGCGGCACTGCAGCGGGCCGATGCGCGCGCGGCACTGGCCCTGGAGGACCATCTCAGTACGACGTTGATGATGGTGCGGAATGCACCGGCGGGAACCTTGCCGTTTTGAAGGGCAATGGGAGCCAAAAGAACATACGTCCCAAACAGTGGCATACGTCAACACGGCAGAAATCGTCTGCGAATTATGGTTGGACCAATATGGTTGTTAGCGGATATAGGGGTCGCAGCTAGCGGAATTGGCGATCACCCAATGGCAGCACAGGCGTATGCAAAGAAGCCGGTTTGGCCCGGTTTGTCGGCGACAAGCTATGGTTCAAGGGGTCCTGGCCGTTTAATGGAATGGGCCAACCTTGGGCGGCAAGCCCGCAATAGGACGCGAGCTCTGCCCGCATAGCTGTCACAGCTGGCCCCTGTGGCGCTGCGAGGAGACACCAGGAGGTGAAGCATGGCTTCCATTACCCTCATGTTCCCTGATTCCCGGCAACTCCGGGTGCGCGATGTCACGCTTTGCGCGAGCGACGATTTCCAGGCCCAACGCGACAAGCTCGCGCGCATCATGCTGGACGCGATGTTCCAGTTCGTGGGCCTGCTGGATGTGCACGGGACGATGCTCGAGATCAACCGTGCCGCGCTCGAGGCGATTGGCATTCGGATGGACGACATTAGAGGGAAGCCGTTCTGGGAGGCCCGCTGGTGGGTGGTCTCGCCGGAGACCCAGGCGCTGCTGCGGGAACTGATTCAGCGTGCAAGCCAGGGCGAATTTGTCCGTTGCGACTTCGAAAACTACGGCCAAGCCGACGGCGAGGAGAAGATCATTGTCGACTTCTCCCTCCTGCCGATCCGGGATTCGCACGGGAACGTCGTATTCCTACTCCCGGAAGGCCGCAATATTACGGAGAAGAAGCGCGCCGAGGCCGCGCTAGCGCGGAAGAACGAAGAACTGCAGGCAAGCTGGGAATTGATCCGCCGCCAGCGCGACGAGCTCCAGAGCCTCTATGACAGGATTCTGGTCGAACAGAAATTGTCGGAGCGGCTGCTGCTCAATCTCCTGCCCTACCCGATCGCTGAACGGCTGAAAGCGCGTCCGGATCTCATGGCGACAGGCGTTCCGGAGCTTATCGCCGACAGCTTTCCAGAAGTGACGGTCCTGTTCGCTGACATCGTGGCCTTCACACGGTTTTCAACAGGCATGAGTCCCGAGCAGCTGGTTGCCATTCTCAATGAGATCTTCACCGAATTCGACACCATTGCCGAAGATCGCGGCCTCGAGAAGATCAAAACTATAGGCGATGCGTACATGGCAGCCGCGGGGCTACCGGAACCGACGCCTGATCACGCTGTGCGGGCAGCGCATATGGCGTTAGACATGAGCGACGCGATCATGCGTTTCAACCTGCGCACCGGCTTCAAGCTGCAGATGCGCATCGGGATCAACAGTGGGGCGGTGGTTGCCGGCGTCATCGGCAAGCGCAAGTTCATCTATGACTTGTGGGGTGCGGCCGTCAACACCGCGAGCCGGATGGAATCCCACGGCGTGGCCGGACGGGTGCAGGTCACCGATGCCACCAGGCGCCTGCTGGGCGAGGCGTTCGAGTTCGAAGAGCGCGGCTCAATCGAGGCAAAGGGCATAGGCAGGCTACACACTTGGTTCCTGACAGGCCGAAACGATGCAGTAGTCGCATAGCGTTTGCCGCAGAACAAAGGAAAGCTGGGTCTCCCGGCCGCCGCCGCATGGGGAATCGAGTCGACGGCGAGCGCGTTGGCCGCCTGGCTCGATGCCATCGACCGGGGTCGCGCTCCGTCCCCGCCTGAGGATTGCCAGGACTGCGTTCGCTTAAGCGGAACCGATGAAGGGCTGTCGCTGGCCAGACGGCGTCGAGCGAGCTCAGGCAACGCGGCGCAACCCGGCCTAAACTGGGTCTAGCGCGGCCCTCGGTCCGTTGCCGCCCTTCCCGCCGGATGCCTGTCGAGGCTGCCCTGGGGTTAGGAACAAAATGCTGCAAAAACCGGGAACAAATTTGTGCAAACCAACGTGGGCCGTTGGTTTGCATAATTTTGTTCCCGCTGGTCGTCCGCCGGCTAGCCGATTGCTGGCATGTCGGGAACAATTTTGCTTCAAGATGACCTGCAGAAAATTGTTCTTTCGGCCGACGCTTGAAGTAATTCTGTATCTTTCCCAACGCAGCGCTCAGTCCCTGTCTTGAACTCTTCCATCGGTGCTCTATCGTTCACTTAGTGGCATCCTCTCTATCCGAGGAGCTTCTATGGAAGCAGATGACGTTGAAGACAGCGATGCTTGCCTCCACCGCATAGTCGGCGGCAGAAGTATCGACATGTCGCAGTGGGCGACCCCAGATGAGGGCGCACTCGAGGGCAATAGTCGTGCCCTTTACTTTGCGAGAAAGTGTGCGGTAGAGCTGTACCTTGGTGGCGCTACGACCCACGTCATCAAGCAGCAGACGCCCCTCGGAGCCAAACAGGCCTATCGTCTGATTCGAGAGCGCTGCCTTGAAACTCACCCCGATGGACAACCATATGGATGGCGTGGGCTCGTACCGTGGCTCCGGATAAGGCCTTATCGACGCCGCACCAAAATCCGCATCGACCGGTTTGGGAGTGGTGCGGCAGGGGCGATGCAAGCGCGCCTGAACTCCCATCCGGCTTTGCGCCAAGCATTCGAGGCCCGCATCCGTGCAAGCGCCTCGGGCAAGCGGCTCGTGGAAAGCAGGCGCTCCCGAAGGCGTCATTGTGCATGGTTTCTGGAGGAGCTTCGCGGGCTCGGCTACGAGGCGCGCAACGAGTGGCCATTCAACACCTCCAGCCAGGGCTACTTCTCGATCTGCCGGTATATCGACAGCGTGCTGTCGGCGGACCCTAAAGCTCTGGCCGCGGTCACGGGCGGTCCTGATCTAGTCTCGAAGCTCAAGGCCGGGGACGGAACCGGCCGCCCCGCACTGAAGTTCATGGAACGTGTCGAGATGGATGCGCACAAGCTCGACGGGCGCTTCTGCGTATCCCTTCCGCTGATGGGCGGCGGTTTCCAGGAGAAGATCGTACATCGCCTCTGGGTCATCGTTATCCTGGAGGTCGTCTCCCGAGCCGTGGTCGGATACTACTTTAGCTTGAGACGAGAGGTCTCTAGCGACGACGTGCTGCGCGCCCTTAAACGGGCGTTGGGTCGATGGTGTCCCCGCCCGGTGAGTTTCTGCGAGACGCCGTATGTGTCTTGCCAGCCGCTTTCAGTACGAGTATGCGGAAGAGTTGCTGGATGTGCTCATCGCCAACTATAACGCGACCCCGCATCGGGGAATCGCTAACCGTACGCCTCTCGCCTATGCCCGGTTCCTATACCAGCATGGTGAGCGCAATCCACGCCACGCTGACCCGGCGGTCGTGGCAGCCCTGTTCAGCGTCCGCAAGCGCTGTCGCGTGCGAGGCGGCGCGAAGGTGGGTCGTGCGCCCTTCGTCGAGTTCCATTACGGCCGCTATACCAATGAGGTGCTTCACAACCGGGAGGACCTGGTCGGCTCCGAGATCTGGGTGGTATGCCACCAGGAGGATGACTGTCGCATCGCCTTTGCTTCCACCCTCGATGGCCTATCGCTAGGCGTGCTGCGGGCAGCGCCGCCGTGGAACATATCGCCGCACAGCCTAGCGCTTCGCGCTGCGGTTTGCCAAGCCTGCGCCCGTGGCCAGTTCACGATCCCTGCCGGCGCTGACGCGATCGAGGTGTTCATGCGATATGTCGAAAGCCAGACGGACCGCAAATTGCCCGTTCACCCAGCATACCTCGAGGCAAGGCGAATCCTGGCTGCCGCAACGGACCGCTCCATCGGGGAGTCCATGCTGGACGCAGCGATGGCTCGAGCCGGGGCCGGCGACAGTGCCGCGGCATCGCGCGGGCCGTCCACCGGGAGCGTTACCGACCGACGCACCTTGCATGAGGCCAAGTCCGGCGGTCGTGCGCTGGGTACGAAGGCCACGCTGCCCCCGCGTCAGCGACCTTGGCGAAGACATCGCCGAGCAGCTCGAATACGTTCCCGGGCATTGGCGAGTGATTCGTCATCGTCGACCCAAGAAGGCCTGTATTTGCTGTGACTGCATCGTGCAGGCGGCTGCCCCCAGTCGCCCCATTGATCGCGGTATGCCGGGTCCCGGGCTGCTCGCCCATGTCCTGGTTAGCAAATATTGCGACCATCTCCCCCTGTACCGTCAGTCGGCCATATACGCGCGCGATGGTGTCGAATTGAGCCGATCGACTCTGGCCGATTGGGTCGGCCAGGCCAGCGCACTGCTGCGCCCTCTGGTCGATGCCATTCGAAAGTACGTGATGGCGGCCTCGAAGATCCATGCACGATATCTTCACGCGGTAGATGATCGGGGAGCGATTTGCGTCCGCCAGACTTGCCCGCATCAGTGAGGCGCTGCTTGCGTGTTTCGAGAGCCGCAGCGCCTTCCTCGGCCTGCAGGTCCTCAAGACGCAATTCCAGTTGCTCGATCTGGCGATCGATCTTCTCGGACTTGCGCCCGAACTGCATTCGCTGGAGCTTGGCGATCCACAGCTTCAGACTCTCGATTTCCAGCGCTCGGTCCGAGAGAGTCCTCTGAAGCGTCGCGACGGTGTCGCGCAGATCCTCCAGGTCACTGTCACGCTCGCGCAGCGCCGCTTCGCGCGCGAGCAGGAGCGCCTTCAAGGCGTCGATGTCGTCCGGAAGCGAAGCGTCGCTGGAGTTCATGCAGGCAGTTTACGCGCCCGCATCTCGCCTCACGTGCGTTGTCACAGACGTTTACAAAGCACTGCAAGGACGGGCGGCATCGATGGGCTGCCGCCAATCGAATCCCTCCAGCAGTAGGCCAAGTTGCGCGCTCGTCAAAGCTACTACCCCACCTTCGGCGCGCGGCCATGCGAAGCGCCCCCGTTCCAGCCGTTTGGCAAACAGGCACAGTCCGCCATCGCGCCAATACAGGCACTTGAGCAGATCGCCACGTTTGCCTCTGAAGATGAACACGTGGCCCGAGAAGGGGTCCTTCTGAAGTACCGTCTGCACCTTGGCCGCCAGGCCGTCAAAGCCGCATCGCATGTCCGTAAAACCTGCGGCAACCCAGATTCGGGTGTTCGCCGGCGGCCCCATCATTGGCTCAGGCATTGCACCACCGTGCGCAGGACTTCCGGATCGACCCGGCCTTCAATGCTTACTTGTCCCTTGGCTAGTTGCAACCGGATGACCCCGGTAGGCAATGCTTCCGGCTGGTCGCATGGGTTTCCCAAGGGCGGCACGTCGACCGATTCTGCGGCTGCGGGTGCCACAACCACAACGGGCAACAGCAATGAGTCGTTGGGAACCTCAGGGGCGCCGAAATGGCCTGCTCGATACAAGCGACGCCAGCGAAAGACCATGTTCACGTTCAGGCCGTGTTCCAGCGCTAGCTTTGAAACAGAAACGCCTGGCACGCACGCAGCTTCTGCCAGCCTACGTTTGAGTTCAATCGGGTGATTGCGGCTCCCGTGCAGGCGACCGCCCCGTTTTGCCACAGACTCCAAAGTAGTCCCCACCAAGTTCTGATGGTGACTACTCTGGATACATTCACCTTACGCGTCTACACGGCCTTCATCGGACGGTTACTGCACACCAGACGCTCCCTGGCTAGATCTCTGGGGCAATCTCGGCAATATTCGGGCGTATGTCAGTGTCATCAACGTGCGCGGAAATCGCTGCAAGATAACCGGACCGGCCTTCTCCGCTGGCAAGCGAGATCGCAGGCCTTTCGGCACTGCTGCGGCCTGCCTTTTCGATTCGATTGTGATTCGCTAGTAGCCGAAAAATTCTTCACTGCGGATCGCATCCTCATTGACGCCAAGATCAATCAGGACGTCCCGCATCGCTTCCACCATGCCCGGTGGCCCAGCCACATAGTAGATCGGTGCGTCAAGTTCGCTGCAGGCCCTTCTGAGCATATCTTCGTCAATCTGGCCAGCTCTGCCGTCCCACGGAAGCGCGGACTTTGTTGCCTGCGTCATTGTCGCAATCAGGTGGAAGTACTTGTATCTCTGCTCAAGCTGCCTGAGCTCGACGAGGAATGCAGCATCTTCCGGGCGGCGATTGGCGTAAAGCAGCAGAATGCGCTGCGACAACTGCTCCCGCGCAGCCTGCCGCAGCATGCTGACAAAGGGCGTGACACCAATGCCCCCCGCAACCAGGACCGCGGGCCGTGCGCGATCGCCGTGCAGGGTCAGGGACCCGAACGGCCCTTCCAGCCTAACGATGGCACCGGCTGACAAGGACTTGAGTGCCCGCTTGAACGGGCTGTCGCGCATTCGCGTCGCAATGACCAGTTCATCCTGGAACGGTGCACTAACAAGGGAGAACGTGTGTCGCGCGAGGTACCGCCCCGAGGGCGGCGCAGGATCGGGGAGGACCAGGTCGATCGCCTGGCCGGGCTTGAAATGGAAACCGGACGGCTTTTCAAAATGGAAGGCGAAGGTGCCAGCCGCGACTTCTTCGCACCCTTTCAGCCTTGCTTCATAGGAATTCATCATATGCCCTCGAGAATGGCTTGCCTGGTCCGGAAACTTGCGCCTTCCCCGACCGCCTGCTCAGCCTCACGTGACCCGGATGCGTGATGCGTACGAAAGCCGAGTGATTGTGAATCGATTCAAAGTTCTCCGCCTCGACCTCGAAGGCCAACACGCGCGCATCGCTACCCAGCGCAAGCGCGACATCGCGCACCAGGTCTTCGACAAACCTCGGGTTGTCGTATGCCTGCTCAGTGACGTATTTCTCGTCTGCGCGCTTCAGCAGGCCATACACTTCGCAGGAGGCGTTGCGTTCGGCGATGGCAATCAGCTCCTCGACGGCCATCTCTTCCGCGAGCCTGGCCCCGATGCAGATGTGCGAGCGCTGATTATGTGCGCCGTATGCGGCGATCTCTTTCGAGCATGGGCACAGGCTGGTAGCTGGGACCGTAACGTACATCCAGAATCCATACTGCCTGTCTTCCGCCACGGTACCTAGCCAACACACTTCATAGTCGAGCAGGCTCTGCACGCCCGAGACCGGAGCGGATTTTCTGACGAAGTATGGAAACCGCATCTCAAGTTCCCCGCTAGGTGCCTCCGATCTCTGCAGCATGGCGAACAGGAATGCCTTGAACCCCGCCTGATCGAGCGCTTCTTTCTCAGCCTCCAGCACCTCGATGAAGCGGGACATATGCGTACCCCCGGGCGGTGGCCGGCAGCCCCACGGCCATCGACAATGTTGCGATGGTCGGCAACAGTCTCTTGCCCGCACGCAAGGTAACTGGATACCGCACCCCCTTGACGCCAACGGCGTCGATGGCCAGCTTTCGCTGATCCTCAGTCGCCTGCACGTCCGGAAGAAAATCGGTTCTCTCTGGGGCGTTCATATTCGTCCTTTGTTTGTTTGCGCAGGGTAGATACCCGGGCTTGCCCGCGGTATTGGCATCAGTGCGGCCTGATCAGGCCGCGCCGGTTGAGTTCGCTCAGCACATGGTTGACCACAGCGTCGCAGCGCGATCCGGCAAACGCGAAGGTCGCATGCAAGTATGGCGTTGCCTGCTCAGTCAGGATGGCGCGCAGCATCGTGCGCGCCCGCAGGAAGCGCGTCTTGACAACGTCATTGCTGACGTCAAGGCAGAATGCCGTTTCTTCGACGCTCATGTCTTCGACCGCGCGCAGAATGAAAACGCTGCGGTAGATGGCCGGCAACCGCTCGATCGCCCCTTGCAAGATCTCGCGCATCTGGCCCCGTTCGGCCATGGCATCGGGCGATTCGCTGTCCGCGGTGCGCAATGACATCAAATTCTCCTGCGAGGGTTCGGCCCCCTGTTCCTCACTGTCTTCCATCTGGATGAGCCGCCCTCTCTTGCGTTGCGCGCTCATCGCGACATTGATTGCGATGCGCACCAGCCAGGTACTCAAGGCAGCGTCGCCGCGGAACGAATCCAGGCTGATAAAGGCGCGCAGATAGGTCTCCTGTACCACGTCCTGAGCCTCGGCATCATCAGGCACCACACCCCGCGCCGCACGGAACAACAGACGGTTGTTGCGGCGCATGATGATCTCGAATGCACTTGCATCCCCGGTTCTGGCGCCCGTCACAAGGTCGGCATCCGGGCGAGCGTCAATGGTCGGTGGTGGCTGCTGGGCACTCATTGTATTAGGCATTCTGGATACCGCTCCATTTTTCCGACTTCTGGCAATTAGACGCGTGACGTCCCACAAAGGTGACAGGCAATTGGACTACGGGGCAAGCAATTGACGCCAGTTGGTCCGCGTCGAATTCAGCTACAGATTTCACGCGTTTGCTCGCGGCCATGCCGTCCTGACGATAACTGCCCGTTGGCGACGAAACGCTGAGCCGATCTTCGGCATTAGGATTGTCAGGGGCGTGGCCATGCATCCACTGGCGGTGGCCGCAATTCCAGACGCATGCCTTCAGACCCTGGGAGAAAGCGCGCCTTCACTCATGCATTCGGAAACCTGCGATGGAGCTTGCGGCGTCGGAACGGGAAACGACCGACGACCGCATCCGGTTCATCTTCTGGCTCGCCAGCATCCTCCTCCGGCCCTGCCGCCGAGTGGTGGTGGCGCCATCTTTTTGCTACGCCGCCGGCTTGAGCCTTCTCTCGAAGCAGGGCCACATCTTTTTTATGTCCGCCTTCATCATAGGTGATCTGTCCGGCGAGTTCATAGGCAGGGCTCCGTGCTGCGCCATTTGCCAAACGTCGGGTGGAGATCTTGCAGCTCATGGGTATCGGGTGGTCTGTCACTATTCGGCGACTTGGTGCGTCTAAAGTCAAAGACCAGTAGAACGGGTGGATGTCATGTCCGAGCGCCCCCTCATCAGAACGACCATGAGGCCAATCGATCCGCCGTCGGAACGCGCCTCGATCGTGCTCGCGCGCCGGGGAGTCCGCGCGGCGTTCCGCCCATCATTCATTGACACCATCGACTATCACCCTGCGCTGCTGCGCCGCGGCTCAATCGCAGCGGCGGTGTCCACCACGAAGGAGATTGAACGTGAAACAGGTTCCGCACGTACATCCGCCCGCGACCCAGCCATCGGCGAGGCGACAGCTGCGTTCGATGCTCACCTGTTGGCGTTTGCTGACCACCATGACGACAGGTGCCGCCGTGGCGGCTGCCGCCGCTTGCGGCGGCTCGTCGGGCGAGACTGTGGCAGTCAACGAGGATGCCACGGCGAAGCAGGCAGCGCTGGTCGAACAGGGCAAGCAGATATTCCGGTTCGACACATTTGGCGATGAAGCACATTGGACCGACACACTGAAGATGCACGAGGTCATCGCCTCGGCAGTCGACCCCGTGACCGCCCTGTCGGTCGGTCTGAAAGTGGATGCCGAAGCCTTGCCCGCGGCGGTCGTGGACGGCATCAGGAATGGCACCGTCGACCTGAAGAGCCCGGCCACCACCGTGGCTCTGCTGAAACTGAACGCGGTCGTCGGCGTCAAAGGCACCGTCGAAACCATTAGCGGCGTGGACAAGCTGGTCCGGGTCGGGATCACCTGCGCGCTATGCCATTCGACGGTCGACAACTCGTTCGCGCCCGGCATTGGCAAGCGCCTGGATGGATGGGCCAATCGCGATCTCAACCCGGGCGCAATCATTGCGTTGTCGCCGGCCGTGGATGCCGTCATGAAGAAGGTCCTCAATGCGTGGGGCGCCGGCAAGTTTGATCCCCGGCACAATATCGACGGGCTCAGCAAGCCGGTTGTGATCCCGCCCGCCTACGGTCTGGCCGGCATTCATCGCATTACCGTTACCGGCGACGGCGAAGACATCGCCTACTGGAACCGGTACGTCGCCGTGGCCGAGATGGGCGGCCTCGGCTCCGTTTCCGAACCGCGGCTGAACCTGGCCATCACGCATGGCACGGAGGATCTTGTCACCAGCAAGCTCCCCGCCCTGCAGGCCTACCAGCTATCCCTGAAGGCCCCGCCGGCGCCGGCCGGCAGTTTCAACGAGATGGCGGCGCAGCGGGGAAAGCTCGTTTTCGAAGGCGCCGGGAAATGCGTCACTTGTCATAGCGGAACGACCTTCACTGACGCCAATTCGCAACTACATCCGCCCGCCGATTCGATGGCCGAACCCGAATCGCCAAGCTACGCATCCCGCTCGGCGACCAAGCAGTATCGGACCTCGCCGCTGAGCGGAGCATGGCAGCACCCGCCCTACTTCCACGACGGCTCGGCGGCGACGCTGACGGATGTAGTGCAGACCTACAACACGAAGCAGGCGCTTGGCCTGACCAGCCAGGAGATCGCCGACCTGGCCGAGTACCTGAAATCCTTATAGCGCCGCTTAAGCCAAGATCGTGTGTGAACGCACAATCCGTGACCATGACAGAGCGAGTTCCGATCCCCAACCTATCCGCGGCATGCTCGTGTCATTCGCGGATTTGATGCGTGAGTTTTGTCCCTGCAAGGATGCTCACGCAACGAATGCAAATTTCGGTTCAAACAATCGAGGTGACTTCTATACTGATCGAACGTATTGCAAACCAATGAGGACACGAAGCCATGAAAATCACAAACATCTTTCTTGCCAGCGCTATGTTTCTCTCAACCGGCGCAGCAGTGGCCGAGGAGGCCGCACCAAACGACGCGCAAATCGCTGCCATTGTCGTCACGGCGAATCAAGTTGACATCGACGCCGGAAAGCTCGCCAAATCACGGGCATCCAGCAAAGACGTAAAGGCATTCGCACAGCAGATGATTACCGATCATACCGGCGTCAATAAGTCTGCAACCGCACTCGTGAAAAAGCTCAAGGTCAAGCCCGAAGACAGCGCGACCAGCACGGGTCTCAAGACGGGCGGCGACCAGAACTTGCAGAAACTCAAAGGCCTCAAGGGAGCCGAGTTCGACAGCGCCTACATCGACCACGAGGTCACCTATCATCAGACCGTGATCGATGCCATGGATAAGACGTTGATACCAAATGCCAAGAACGAAGAGTTGAAAGCGCTGCTGGTAAAGGTTCGGCCTGCCTTCGTGGCGCACCTGGAGCATGCCAAGGGAATCCAGGTCTCGCTCGGCAAGCAGAAATGATGATGCGTATGGGGGTACTGGCCACGCGATATCGGGCAGCGGCGCTGTGGGTCACGGCAGGAGTGCTATTGGTGCAGCCGATCGTGACGGCGAGGGCTAGGCCAGTCGTGCACACCGTGGTGATTGAGGGTACCCGATACGAACCGGAAGCCCTCACCATACGGGCGGGCGACACCGTTGTGTGGATCAACCGGGACTTCTTTCCACACACGGTGACGGCGCAAGCTGGCGGATTCGACTCGAAGACCATCACAACTGGGAAGTCGTGGAAATACGTGGCCAGGAAGGCCGGCGTATTTCCCTATATCTGCACATTTCATCCGACCATGAAAGCCACCCTTCGCGTCGAATGAAACCGGGCTGCGTTTGGACCATTGCGGCGTGCGGTCGAGCTCAAGAAGCCTGCCCAGCCGCCGCGCCACGTCCTTTTCGTATCGTTATGCATTCCTCCATGGCAAGGAGCATGACGGGTTCGGTGATGCCGACTACCAATTGGTCCAAAAGCATGCCTTGGGCAAGGCGACGCCGTTGGGGAGGCGGCGCGATGGACTTGAGCACGTCATTGCCCGTATCCGCGACCGAGGTCGAGCATTTGTTCCGCACCTGATTACGTGCCGGTTCTCCTACCTCGGGTGCGTTACCGTGGCTTGCTGAAGAACAAGCGACAACTGCCTACGCTGTTTGCGTTGAGTAATTTTTTAATGACGCACCTTGGGCTGGAGCCGGCAGCCAAAAGATGAGTGCCGGGACGTGGGCCAACGAGGCAAAGCACGGGCGATGCCTGCCTGTTGCCAACGCCGAACCAGGCCGAATTCAGGCGAAAGAACTCATCGAGTTCATCGGGCAACGCGCACACAATCGGATCGTTCGCGCTACCGTTGTTTTGAACACCCTAGGCTACAACCAGCTCGAAAGTCCCCCAAAGCAACGATGGGACAGTGCGGCACCGACAAGCCCGGCTCGTAATCTAGCGGCGAACGACCGGCGGCAAGGCCGGTCAGGTCTTCGTGGACAGGGCGCAGTTACTGCAGGTGCTGGCCACCGTTGATGGCTAGGTTGGCCCCAGTCACGAAAGCAGCCTCGCGAGAACACAAGTAGGCGACCAGCGCTGCCACTTCCTCGGATTTCCCTAGCAGGCTGTTGAATTTGGCCCCCGAGTAAACGGGGATTTGACGCCAGACGTTATGGATACCGTGTTCATGAACTCAGGCGGCGAATGCGATGCGTGGAATGGATGAGATGCAAGAGACGTTGTTCACAACGATCAAGTTGGAAGACTTCGTCCCCGCCGATCATCCATTGCGGGCAATCCGGCTGCTGGTTAATGACGCGCTGAAGGAACTCAACGGGCTGTTTAGCACCATCTATGCCGATAGCGGACATGCCTCGATTGCGCCGGAGAAGTTGCTGCGCGCACTGCTGTTGCAAGTGTTCTACTCGGTGCGCAGCGAGCGCATGTTGATGGAGCAGATGCGCTACAACATGCTGTTTCGTTGGTTCGTTGGCCTGGCAATGGTAGACGACGTGTGGAACCACTCGGTCTTTTCGAAGAACCGTGATCGGTTGCTTGAACACAAGGTAATCGAGAGCTTCTTCACGAAGGTGATGAGCGTGGCCGACCGGCATAACCTTCTGTCCAAGGACCATTTCTCGGTCGACGGCACGCTGATTCAGGCATGGGCCAGCCACAAGAGCTTTCGCCCCAAAGACGACACGGATGACACCTCGCCCCCAGGCGGCGGGCGCAATGCCGAGGCCGACTAGAAGGGGCAGCGGCGCAGCAATGCGACTCTCGGGCTCTGGGCACACTTCTTGTACAGCCGCGCATCCGGGTCGGTGCTCGATTTGCCATCCTCAGCTATCAGGGGCACGTTCTGATGGAGAACCGTTTTGGCCTGGTGTTCGGCGCGGTTGTGAGCCACGCCGATGGCTTTGCCGAATGTGCCAGTGCCTTGCGCTTGCTCGACTGCATGCCTGGCAATCATGCCAAGACGGTCGGTGCGGACAAGGCGTACGACACGCACGACTTTGTTAAAGACTGCCGGGCTCGCGGGGTGACGCCCCATGTGGCACGCAACGACGCGCGAGTTGGCGGCAGCGCCATCGATGGCCGTACCTCGCGACACGAGGGATACCGAGTAAGCCAGGTTATCCGCAAACGTATCGACGAGCACTTTGGCTGGGGCAAGACGGTCGGACGGCTTCGACAAACCGTATATCGTGGCCTCGAACGCGTGGACCAACACTTCAAGCTGATGATGATCCCAGCAATCTGACCCGAATTGCACGAATACTGGGTGCGGTACCGCCAGGAGCGGTGCAATGAGCCGCCAAAGCGGGCTGCCGCACGGCGCCATGCTGGCGCGCCGCCGGAATTGGGTCGCTCAATTGCATGGCAGGGTAGGAATTCAGCGGCCATTTGCATGTCGAGTCGTGTTTAGCTGCGCAGCGCCTTGAGGTAGCCTGATCGAGACGGACACGCTTGGTCCTTAGATTAAGATCGCGGATCAGGAGTGTGCACAGATGAGCAAGGCAAGACAGACATACACGGAAGAGTTTCAGGCAGAGGCTGTACGACTGGTGCTGGAACAGGGACTGACGCTGCAGTCGGCCGCCCAGCGCCTGGGGATTCCGAAGGGCACGTTGACGAATTGGGTATTGAGAGCCAAGACGCCTGGAGCCGCACCGGCACCAGTAGGCGTGACAGTGGCAGAGTTGGCTGCGGAGAATGCGAGGCTTCGCAAGAAGCTTGCCGAAGCAAAGCTGGAGCGCGATATTGTAAAAAAAGCCTCAGCGTACTTCGCCAGGGAATCATTGCCCGGTACGCGTTCGTGAGGCAATGGCGAGATGTGTATCCGGTGAAGATGATGTGCCGGGTACTGGAGGTCTCGCGCAGCGGCTACTATGACTGGACGCACAGACCTCACGGGCTCAGTCCGGAGCACGAGCGGCTACGTCTGGCAATCCGCGCAGCCCACAAGCGCACGCGTCAGACATATGGTACCCGGCGCCTGCAGCGGGAGCTGGCTGGCAATGGATTCGTGGTAGGCCGTGACCGGCTGGCCAGGCTGCGCAATGAGATGGGGATTCTGTGTCGGTAAAAGCGTCGATTCGTGGCGACAACGCGCTGGCGGCCGCAAATGTGGCCCGGGTGGTTCCTTTCAAGCTGGAGAGCCAGGTAGAGCCGGTTGTCATGGTTTGGAACGGCGCACTGGCGCTGCGCGCTCCGGCTCAGGCCTTTCTCGACTTCATGTTGCAGCGCGTTAAGGAGATGCCACCGGATTGATCGGCCCTCTGCGCCGCCCACTTTCCTGCAAGCGGGCGTGAAGAGGAAACAATCGGCCCCAATTGGTGGCACAACTATGCGAACAACGGCAGGCCCGTCCTACCCCGCCAGCGCCGGGCTGAAATGCCGCCAAGGATCGAACGGCATCCCCGCCCCCTGCCGCGCGGCAATGAAGACGATGCGCGAGCGTGCCGTCGCCTCCGGTGGTCCCGGCCGTTCCAGCGTCCAGCGCTTGCCGCAGATCTGCAGTACCCGCGGAGCGTCCTCGTCCTCCAAGAACACAATGCCCTTGCCGCGCAGCACGTGCGGCGGCAAGGCATTGAGCGCGCCCTCCAGCGCGGCGCGGCGGAAGCGGATGGATGAGGCAAAGCTGCTGCCGGAAAATGCGGCAGCATGGTCCGGATCGGTCCTCGCTGCACCGTCCCCGCTATTGCCCGCCTGCACCGACGCGCCCGGTGTCCCCAAGTCCTGCCCCAAGTCCGGCCCCAGCTCCGGCCCCAAGATCAGGCGAGCATCGACTCGGCCGTGCTGGCATGCCAGCACCCGCGCATCCGGCACCTCGGCGGCCAGCCAGCCGCGCAGCGCGTCAAGCTCGCCCGCATCGACCAGGTCGGCCTTGTTCAGCAGCACAAGGTCGGCCGCGTGCAACTGGGCACGGACCGTATCGCCGACATAGCGGTCGGCGGTCAGGCGGCGCACGGCTTCGGCGTCCGCCACGGTCACCACGCCTTCGCTGCGGAAGCCGCCGCCCATGCGGCCGAGTTGGGCGATGCGGGCGGGATCGCCCACACCGCTGGCTTCGACCACGATGCGCTCGGGCGGCTCGGGCAGCTTGAGCACGGTCAGGAAGGCCTGCATCAGGTCGCCGCCGACCGAGCAGCACACGCAGCCGTTGGTCAGGCTGACGATACCCTCGGGCATGCCTGGCGCTGCCTTCGCGATCAGTTCGGCATCGATATTGATGGCGCCGAAATCGTTCACCATCACCAGCACGCGCTCGCGTTGCTGCGTGCGCAGCAGGTGATTGAGCAAGCTGGTCTTGCCGGCGCCGAGGAAGCCGCCGAGCACGGTCAGGGGTATGTCCGGGCGCCGCATCAGGCGTTTCCAGGTGCCGCGAAGACCCTGCCGCCCAGCACCGTGCCCCAGACCGGCACATCGCGCAGCGCCGCGGGCGGCACCGCCAGCGGGTCGTCTCCCAGCACGGCGAAGTCCGCGTGCTTGCCCACCTCGATGCTGCCCATCAGATGGTCCATGCGCAGCGTATGGGCGGCACCCAGCGTCATGGCATGCAGCGCGTCCTGCACAGAAATGCGCTCGCCCTCCCCAAGGATGCGGCCGCTCGCGGTCTGGCGGTTGACTGCGCACCACGCGGTGAACAGCGGCCCGATCGGCGTGATGGGCGCATCCGAATGCAGGGAGAACGGCACGCCGCTGCGCAGCGCGGTATGGGCGGCGTTCATGCGGTTGGCGCGATCCGGTCCCACCGTCATGGCGTAGTGGGCATCGCCCCAGTAGAACAGATGATTGGCGAACAGGTTGGCGCACATACCGAGCGCCGCCATGCGCCGGAACTGGGCGGCATCGGCAAGCTGGCAGTGCTGCAGCGTGTGACGATGGTCCCAGCGCGGATGCTTGCGCAGCACACCCTCGACCGCGTCCAGGGCGAGCTCGGTCGCTTCATCGCCGTTGGTATGGATATGCACGGTCAAGCCGGCGCGATGATAGACCGCGAGCAGTTCCTCGACCTGCGCCGGCGGCACGATCCACAGGCCGTTGGCGGTGCCGTTGTAGTAGCCGGGCCAGCGCAGCCGCGCGGTGAAACCCTGGATGGAGCCGTCGATCACCAGCTTGACCAGGCCGAAATGCAGCTTGTCGGTGTTGCTTTCCATGGCTTGGGCCACGCGCTGCGCGCCACCGCCCTGCAGGTCCCGCATCGGCGCGTACGCGGGCACCATGCGCACGGGGAAGTCCGGATCGGCAGTCACCCGGCTCAGGTTGGCGACGGCATCCGCATCCAGGCTGTTGACCAGGTCGGTCGCGGTGGTAACACCGGCCTGCTGCGCCACGCGGCCGAAGTTGCGGATGCCCGCTTCCGTCTGCCCGGCATCGAAGAACACATTGCCGATGGTCTTGAACACCAGGAACATGGCGGCGAACTCCTGCAGCTCGCCGGTCGGCAGACCGTCGCTGTCTTTGGCGATGCCGTCCACGGGGGTCTCGGCGTCGATGCCGGCCGCCTGCAGCATGGCGCTGTTGACGTTCATCAGGTGCATGCTGGCGTGCATGACCACGATCCGGCGCGTGGCCGAGACCTGGTCCAGGTGCCGCTCGGTCATGCGCGCACGGCCGAAGTGGATGGGATCGAAGCCCCACGCCAGCAGCGGCTGTGCGGGATCCTGCAGTTGCGGGGGGGGGGCG